>JBBIJX010000110.1:0-2650 GCA_037445775.1 Actinomycetota bacterium | reverse complement strand
CGCGACACGGAATCGTGCAGTCGCTCTCACGCCCGGGGCAGTGCTGGGACAACGCAGTCGCCGAGAGCGGGGCAACCCCACTCGACCTTGGCCAAGTGGAGGATGGTGGCGCCGTGCCCGCTATCAGGACGAAGGTGGCCTGACATTCTGGTCCGCAGGCCGCATAATTGGCGAAGCGCGCCGAATCCGACGGAAAGGCATCGTGGCATGACTGAGTACAAGCTCATCGCCTGCAGCACCATCCGCGACGAGGTCGAAGCCCTGCGCGGGGACATCCCCGTCGAGTATCTCGACGGCTTCCTGCACGATACCCCGGACGTGCTCCGCGCGAGGATCAACGACAGCATCGCTGCGACCCCCGCCGGGACCACCATCCTGCTGGCCTACGGTCGCTGCTCGAACGGCACCGCCGGTCTGGTCGCGGCAGAGCATCGCCTCGTCCTGCCGGCCTGTGACGACTGCATCGCCCTTCTCCTGGGCTCGCGGCGCAGGTACCTGCGCGAGTTCGCCGAACACCCCGGGACTTACTACTATACGCGTGGGTGGATCGAGGAGCTCGAGGATCCGTACCGGGAGTACCTCAAGATGATTCCGCGTTTGGGCGAGGAGAAGGCGCGCATGGTGGCGCACATGATGCTCGAGTCGTACACGCGGGTCGCCGTTATCGACACCGGCACCTACGACCTGGAGAAGGCGCACGAGTACGTCGACACGGTGTCGCGCTTCTACGGGTTGCCAGTGACCCAGATTCAGGGATCGCTGCGGCTGCTCGAGAAGCTCATCCGCGGTCCGCACGACGGGGAGTTCCTGGTCGTCGAACCGGGGCAGGTCCTCACCGAAGAGACCTTCTGGCGTCTCGGCGACACCGAGCCGTCTCCCGAGACGCCGCCGAACCCGGTGGTCTGCGACGTCTGTGAGTGAATCGGGCGGTCGCCACGCGGAGGGCGCCAGCACCGAAGGGAGAGGAGGAGCCGGATGAGCGAGGGAAGGATGAACGGAGCCCGGTACATCGCTGCGAGTATCGATGCCATCCCGACCATCCCGTACGAGTGGGCGCCGGGGACGGAGTGGAAGCCGATCCGCCGCTTCTTCGCCATTGGCTCGTTCGGCGCCAATCTCTTCCGGGCTCCTCACGCTGGCGACGTCCTCACCGAAGACCACACCGAGGACCCGGAGTCGGGCACCCGCCACGAGGAGCTCTATCTCGTCGTGACTGGCGGCGCGTGCTTCAAGGTCGAGGGTGAGGAGTTCGACGCGCCCGCCGGCACCTTCGTGTATGTGCCTGACCCCAAGAGCCGCCGTGGGGCCGTCGCCACGCAGCCGGGTACCGCGCTGCTCGCGGTGGGCGGGGAGCCGGGATGCGTCTTCACCCCTTCGGAGTGGGATCGGGAGCCCATTCCCTGAACGCGAAGGAGTACGCAGGACCATGCAGGGCAGCGACCGAGGATCGACCGACGTGCAGCACGCGCGACAGGAGTCAGGTCGCGTGGACGGAGCGGCCTTCACAGCGAAGCTCGCGGCAATGAGCCCCGCCGAGCGCGAGGCCCACATCCCGAAACACAGCGATGGGCAGGTGTGCCGCTGAGCGGTGGTGTGGCGTCGCAAGATTCTGGAACTCGGCCTGGACCGCGTGTACGCGGAGTGGCTTGAGAGGAACTGCGAGATATGACGCCCGACGCGCCGCGTGACGGCGCGCTGCACCTGCGACTGTGGCCCCAGTCATGCTCTGGCCGGTGTGCTGCGTGGTCGTTGCGCTTGGCAGAGCGTCGCCCAGGTTGCCCGCCCACTCTTCGACATGGCAAGCCCGGTGCTGAGGCTGCCCACGCCCTCGATCGCCCAGAGACGCCGTCCTTTCGCCCACTCCTCGACGTGGGCGAGCAGCTTGCCGTGGCTGAGGGCGTCGGAGGCCACCGACACGACCTCGCGCGTGCCGCCGGCGACGTCGAGCGCCGCTGCCGCATAGGCGTAGCGGTGCGTGTCGACGCTCACCACGAAGTCGACGCGCCCGTCAAGTGTCCGCGGCCATGACGAAGTCTCCGCCTGTGGCCAACCGGAAGTCTCCACTTCTCACGTGATCTGAAGTCTCTTCAGTCTCCCGATGGCGAACCTGTCGGCATCAGCCGAGAGGCGTTCGCTGAGAGGGAGACGAGGAGTGAAGAGAGCGGAGGAGTGCATGAACATCGTCGATGCCTACCACGAGACCGGCTGCTACCGCGGCGCAGCTGCCGTCTGCGGGGTGAACCACAAGACCGTACGCCGCGTCGTCGAGCGTGCCGCGGCGGGGGCCTTCGAGCGCCGCCCGGCGCCGCCGCGGGAGCGCGACACCGACGTCGCCGCCAAGCTCATCGAGGAGCGCGTGCGCAAGACCGACGGACGCATCAGCGCCAAGCGACTACTGCCTGCGGCGCGCGCCGCAGGCTACGCCGGCTCGGCGCGCAACCTGCGTCGTGCCGTGGCTGAGGCGAAGGCTGCCTGGCGCCGGCGCCGACGTGTCTACCGCCCCCGGATCCACCAGCCCGGCGAGCACCTCGTCATCGACTGGGGCTCAGAGGGCGGCCTCGAGGTCTTCTGCATCTTGCCCGCCTGGAGCCGCATGCGCTTCGTGACCTTGGCGCCCACGCGCTGCTTGGCGCGGAGCTTCATGCTCGGC
>JBBIJX010000109.1:242-2894 GCA_037445775.1 Actinomycetota bacterium | reverse complement strand
GATGCACACCAGACGGCGGCCCTGCTCATGACGCCCTACGTCAAGGCGCACCTCGCGATCGTGGGGGATACCACCGGCCTGCTGCTCAGCCTCCGAATGGTGTGGTTCGCGCTAAGCGTAGGAGTGGCGACACTCTGGCTCACCGCGCTGCGCAAGGCCCGCTGGGGCATCGCCGCTGTGCTGTCGCCGGCGGCAACGGTTGCATTGATTCCATACATGATTCCGGCACCCAGCTACAACACGCTGGTCATCTTCGGCCTGTCAGCGGGTGGTGCGCTCATCGTTCAGGGCGTACTTGCCGAGCGACGGCGTTCCTGGGTATTCGCGGCTTCCGGCGTGTGCTTCGGGGTGGCGACCTTCGCGTACCCGACCTTCGCGGTTCTGTCGTTCGCCGCGATCGGCCTGATCTACTGGATTACTCGGTCACGCCGTGACACCACCTTCTTCGCGGGAGGAGGCCTGAGCGTGGCCCTTCTGGGCGCCGCGGTTCTTCTGCCTCATGCCGAGGGCCTGAGCGGCGTCCTCGAGGGCATACGGGCGCTGGCGCCCGTGTACGGATGGGGAGGCGCCCAGTCGAGCGGCCTGGCGATCGGGCTGCTTGCGAAGCTGTCCTCACAGGCCTATCTCGTGCTGCGACACCCAGCGGTGTGGCTGGCGATCGCCATCGCTGTCGTTCAGATCATGCGACGGCCGGTACCGTGGTGGCTCGTCATGGGGATCATGGTGCTGGTGGCGCTCTCGCCGTTCGTGATCATCGTCGATCCCGGTTACACCTCTGAGATGTACACGTTCGCGATAACCTTCAGCGCGCTCATCACTGTTTCGCTCGTCACCTTCACCGGCCGCGTCAGCAAGCCGCAGACCGAGTTGCAGCGTGCGGTGAAGTCCATTCCGATCGTCGGGCTAGGCGGCATCGTGACCTGGACAGCCACCAGCGGACTCGGTTGGGCTATCACAGCCGGGCTCGGCGCGGTACTAGCCATGCCGATGGCGGTCGGCGCGTTGATCGCTCGGCTCGATGCCGCGATGCGCGGGCGTTGCAGCGATCGAGCCCGGGAAGCGGCCCTCCTTCTCGGGGCGTTGTCGATCATCGCGGCCGTCGCCATCACCAACTGGACGGCGGACTCATACCGGGACCGCCCCCCGGCTGAGCTCACAGCGGTCGTGAAGTCCGGGCCGCACGCGGGCCTGCGTACCACTCGAGTCAACGCTGAGGAGTCGGAGGCTCTCTGGACAGCTCTGAACAGGCTGGCGCCCGAGGCCGGGTTCGTGCTCTCGTACCACGGTTTGCCCGGAGGGTACTTGTACACGCGAGCCAAGCCCTCATCTCCGATGCTGATCACGGTCGACTACGATGCCATCGGAGCAGTTGAGGCGACGCAGATGATCATCCGTGGTGTCTCGGCACGCCAGCCGGATGTAGTGATCCGCAACCGGGGGTGGCCGGTGCGCCGGGTGTTCGAACACAGCGCTGTCACGGGGTACGACCCGGCCCGCGATGGTCTCGAGGCGTGGGTATCGGAGCGCTACGAAGCGGCCGAGTCTTCGCGGCGATGGGAGATTCTCCTCCCCAGACGTGTGAACGACGACTCGTGAACGACCTCAGTACGTCCCCATGCTCTCAAGCATCGGAGCCAACAGCGCCGCCATGCTGCCGGCGAAGACGATGCCGAGCAGCGTCGCGACCGCTCCCAAGACGACGCCGATGATGAACTGCGCGACGAAGTAGTGTCCCCAGATGGCGAACGCGCGTGCGAAGAAGCTCGGGCTCACGACCTTGGTCTGTGGTAGGCGCGCCTCGAGCGACGCGATGCGCTGCTCGAGGTAGGCGACGTACTCAGGATCGTTGCGCGGGGCGGCATGAGGATACCCGGGCATGTTCACGGCGAGACGTCCTTCCCCTCGGGCACGTTCGGCATCATGCTAGCATCAGACCCGCACAGGACCGCGATCGAGGACGTCCAGGCATGGCCCGCGAAGAGAAGACCATAGCCACGAACAAGAAGGCCTATCACGACTACTTCGTGGATGAGACCTTCGAGGCGGGCATCGTGCTCACCGGGACCGAGGTCAAGTCGCTCCGCGAGAACAAGACCAACCTGCGCGACAGCTTCGCGACCATCCGCAGGGGTGAGGTGTGGCTGCACAACGTGCACATCTCGCCGTACAGTCACGGCAACCGGAGCAACGTACCGGTCGATCGCGAGCGCAAGCTGCTGCTTCGCAAGGCGGAGATCCGCTATCTGACGGGCAAGACCAAGGAGCGGGGTTACACGCTCGTGCCGCTCAAGGTCTACCTCTCGCCCGCGAATCTCGTGAAGGTCGAGATCGGGCTCGCGCGCGGCAAGAAGCTCTACGACAAGAGAGACGCCATCGCCGAACGCGATCAGCGGCGCGACGTCGAACGCGCCCTTCGGGAGCGAATGAAGGGCGAGTAGCGTACCGGCCGCCCCTGAGAGCACCGGAGCGTGAGCCCGGTGTCATGGCACCCGATTCGCTCGCGTCCGCGTGTGTCCCGCGGCCGGCCGACGGTGCTATACTCGGCACCCCGCGCGAGCGGCGCGGGAGAGGACCTTCACATACCTCACCTTCCGGGGGCGACTGGTTTCGACACGGGAGTTCTGAGGGGAGAAGCAGGCCGAGGTCGCCTTA
>JBBIJX010000109.1:0-213 GCA_037445775.1 Actinomycetota bacterium | reverse complement strand
CAAACGTCGACAATGATCTTGCTCTCGCTGCCTAATTAGAGCGGCGACGTCACCCGGCGCGCATCCCCGTCGCCGGACCTGACGCCACTGAGGGGAATGCCGCGGCGGACGTAGCCGGTATGCTGCCGCGAAAGATCGAACCAGCTAGGAGAGGGCACGCTCGTCACACCGTGTCGCCCCGACCGAATGCCAAGATGTGACTGAGCCTGGAGA
>JBBIJX010000108.1:0-3600 GCA_037445775.1 Actinomycetota bacterium | reverse complement strand
CCCAACTGGGATAACCATCATCGCGAGGGTTTGCATCAGATTCGAGAACGGGGTGGGGTTCTCGAAGGGATGCGCAGAGTTCGCGTTGAAGAAGCCTCCGCCGTTCGTCCCCAGCATCTTGATCGCGACCTGCGAGGCCGCGGGACCCCTGGCAATTACTTGTGTTGCGCCCTCAAGCGTCGTTGCGGATGCAGAAGGAAGCAGCGTCTGAACCACGCCTTGCGACATCAAAACAAGCGCCAAAGCGATCGCGCCCGGGAGCAGCACGTACAGCCACGACCGGGTCAAGTCGACCCAGAAGTTCCCGATCCCCCCACACTGTCGACGCGTGAGCCCACGGATCAGCGCCACCGCGATCGCCAGGCCTCCGGCCGCGGAGACGAAGTTCTGCCACGTGAGACCCAGCATCTGGCTGAGGTAGCTCACGCCGGTCTCGCCCGAGTACGCCTGCCAGTTGGTGTTGGTGACGAACGAGGCCGCCGTGTTGAAGGCCACCTCGGAGCTCATCCCCGCGATCCCCCCCGGATTCAAGGGAAGCAGACCCTGCAGCCGGAGGACCAGGAACAGTACACCAAAGCCGAGCGCGTTGAACGCAAGGAACGCGCCCGTGTACGTCGCCCAAGTCATCTCGTCTTCAGGGCGGACCCCCGTCGAGCGGTAGATCAGCTGCTCAACCGGCCGGAGCACCCGCATGGGCCCGATCCTGCCGCCCTCGAAGACGGCATCCAGGTACAGGCCCATCGGCCTCGCCAGCAGGAGCACGATCACCAGCGGCAAGATCAGTTGGATCAGGTCGCTCGCCATCTGACTACAGCCCCTCGGTGTGAAGCAGGGCCCACAGGAGATAGAGCAAGACCCCACTGGCGATCACCAGCAATGCGACGCCCTCGACGGTCATGTGCTCACGTCCTGTCGGCCAGACGCACGTATCCCACGCACGCCATGAAGAAGACCGCTGCCACTGCAACCAATGCCGCGTCGGCCATATGTCCACGCCCTCTCCGTCGTAGGGGCGTCTCCGTCCGAGACACGCCCTATGGAGATCATGACCAGACGGGTGCGCAGAAGCAGTCACGAACAGGCGTCCGGGCGTTGAGATTGCGTTGAGATTCGGCCCTGTAGCTCTAGCGGCCGGGATTCACGAAACGGAATCCCACCCCGGGCTCGGTCAGGATGTGTCTGGGTACGTCGTCCGGGCGCTCGATCTTGCCTCGAAGATGCGACACGTGGGTTCGAAGCGACTTGGTGTCCCCGAAGTAGTCAGGCCCCCACACCTCATCGAAGAGCATGGTGTGCGTGACCACTCGGTCGAGATGGCGCATCAGCACCGCGAGGATGTCGAACTCGGTGCGTGTCAGGTGGACGATCTCGCCGCGGACATCCACCACCCTGCGAGCGATATCGATGGTCACATCGCCGGCAGTGATCGAACTAGGGCCCGTGTCGCCGGATGAGGTCCGTCTGAGGATCGCCCGCATTCGAGCCAGGAGCTCCCCGCTGGAGAACGGCTTCGTCAGATAGTCATCCGCGCCCAGATTGAGCGCTTCGATCTTGTCCTCATCGGCACCCCTGACCGAGAGGACCAGGATCGGGCCGCTGTACCACGCCCGCAGCCGGCGGCAGACCTCGAATCCGCTGATGTCAGGAAGCGACAGGTCCAGAACCACGATGTCCGGCGTGCGTTCGGCAGCGCAGCTCAGACCCTGTTCGCCCGTCTCGGCGAGCTCGACCTTCCAGTCACTGGCGCGAAGGACCGAGCCCAGGGCCCTGCGCATCTGAAGCTCGTCATCGATGACCAGCGCGTTCATGGGGCGCGTCGCGGCGGCCTGTGGTGTCATTCGTCATCGACCCCCAGCACGGCGGCAGGCACCGACACCACGAAGCGGGTACCCCCGGCAGGAGGGTCCTCGATCGTGATTGTGCCGCCCGCGCTATTCACAAGCTCGCGCGCGATCGCGAGTCCAAGACCCGTGCCGCCCGGGACCTGTCCAGATGCGCTTCCTCGGTAGAACTTCTCGAAGACGCGTTCCTTCTCGGAATCGGGGATTCCGGGACCGTTGTCCTCGACCGCGATCCTCACCCAGCCCGGAGCAGCAGTGGCGGCCACCGAGACGGGCTGATTCGCAGGCGAGTAGGCGAGCGCATTCTGCAGCAGGTTCAGGAACACCTGAACCATCTGGGTGAAGTCGACGAACGCCATGGGCGTGTCGCCCGGGATCGAGAACCGGACGCGCTCACGCCCCTCCGGGGACAACCGAGAGACCACGGTGGCCAGAACCTCGCCGATCTCGTAGGTGTCGGGTCGAGGCTTCCACGACGCGGACTCCAACCGAGACAGATCGAGCAGGTCGCTGATCGATGCGTTGAGGCGGTCCAGTTCCTCGGCGACCGCACCCAGCTCCTCGGCAAAGCGGACCGGATCGCACGTATCCACCACATCCAGAAGGCCCGACACGTGCGCGGTGGCCGCAGCCAATGGAGTCTTCAACTCATGTGACACCGAGGACACCAACGTCGACTTCAACTTGTTCGCCTCGCTCTCGGCGCTCAATCCCGCCGCCTCGGCCTCTACACGTCCGCGCTCCAAGAGGGCGCCGAACAGATTCGACATCGCGACTAGGGTACGAACGTCCTCGGGGTCGAGAGTCTCGACCTGCACGCACAGCGCTCCCTCCGCACCCCGGGTCGTCTGCAACGGGATGATCACTTCGTCCGGCCTGACGCCCTCTGGGCCCTCGTCGCGGGCCACCGTGACCGGTCGAAACTCGTCCGCGTGCTGCGCGCCAGGGAGCCCGATGGCCTTGTTCTCTGTCAGCACCCAGTCAACGTGGTCGATCTCACGCTCGAACGTCGCACTACCGTTCTCTGAAAGCAACGCGAACTCCCCATCCAACGGTCGCGCATAGACCGAGACACGTGCCGCGGGAACGATCGTCAGAATCTTGTTGGTCGCCAGCTTCGCCATGCCCGACAGCGACCCTTCCGACGCAAGACTGAACAGCAGCTGATTCAGCAGCGTCATCTCGTCACGCCGTTTCAGGGCGACTCGCTCTCTTTCCCTGATTCGGCCTGTCTGGCCGCCCACGACCACCGCCACCGAGAGGAACACGCCCAACGCGACCCACTCGGTCGGATCGCTGATGGTGAACCGCAGATACGGTCGCGTGAAGAGGACATCGACCACGGCGACGGTCATCACGGATGCGAACACCGACGGACCGATGCCACTCAAGCGGGCGACCCCAACGACCACTGGCACGAACATGAGCAGCAGAGTCGAGAGGGGACCCTGCCCCCGCAGGGGCATCGCTGCCACGGCAAGAGCCAGGACTGCGACCGCCGCCAGCGGATAGCCCCCCGACCATTCTCTCATGCGCTTCATGATCACGAACTCAACGTAGCACACCTCGGCGCGCGCCGAGGTGGCGGGACGCGGCCTCACGGTGGCGGAGTCGTGTCGGCACTCCGAGACGACCCGATACACGGTTGCGTATGATGTGCGTCGACGTGGCTGGGCAGGTCTCGTGAGACCACTTGCTGGGTGCGCCTGAGTTCAAGTTTGAATCGCAACACACCGCCCGCCTGAGCGACTTCCTACGA
>JBBIJX010000107.1:0-1610 GCA_037445775.1 Actinomycetota bacterium | reverse complement strand
GCTCCGCGCGCGACACGCGTGAACCCTTGCGTCGATGCAAGACGCTGCCGCTCAATCGCGATAGAACCTCACGAGCGTGCCCGAGACCTTGACACGCGTCCCTCGCTGCTTCGACGTCCGCTTGATGATGTCGACGATGCGCGCCGCCGCCGCCCCTGAGGCCACCGACGGACGCCCGTAGTCGCCGATGTAGACGGGCTCCGCCCACGCCTTCGACACACCTGCAGGCCCGAGCGTGATGTTGAGGATCATCGAATCGCGTCCGCCAGGCGTTCCGGGCGAGAAGACGAAGTTGCCAAGCGAGTACGCGATGAGCCCGCGCCGGTAGTACTCGACGCCCTGGATACGATGCGGATGGTGCGAGAGCACGAGGTCCGCGCCCGCGTCAATCGCGGCGCGCCCATCACGCACCTGGCGCGCCGTGGGGGAGAACGTCTTCTCCACTCCCCAGTGGAACGACACGATCACGTAGTCCGCGACGGCTGCGGCTTTGCGGACCGCGCGCTTCATCGCCGCGGTGTCAAGCGTATACGCCGTGCCCGAGCGCTCTTCCGTCGCCGCGAACGAAGCGGGGCCTATCTGCGAGAACGACAGGAATGCCACGGTGGCGCCGTTTCGCTTGATGACCGCGGGCTTTAACGCCCGCGTGCGGTCGCGCCCCGCACCGGCATAGCCGATCTGTGCGCGATCGAGATAGCCGAAGGTGTCGATGAGCGCAGTGCCGCCGTAGTCACGCGCATGGTTGTTGCCGAGCGCGAGCAGGTCGAACCCCGCCCACGTCAGTCCCTCGACGGCTCGGGGATCGCCCCGGAATGTGAACGTCTTGTTCGCGACCGGAGCGCCCCGCTTCGACAGCGGGCACTCCAGGTTGCCCACGGTCACGTCAGCGGCACGCAGGCGGGAAGCTACCCGTGAGAATGGCGCGCGCCCTCCGTCTTTCTGGATCAACCGTTTCGGGGCGCTGTCGAACAGGAGGTCACCCACGGCCGCAACGGTGATCGTCGCGGGACGCGAGGGGGCCGGCTCGGCGACCGGCGTCGCCGCCGCTGCAGCGAGCGGTGCTGCGGCCAGGAGCTCCGTCTCGCGCGCAGCCGACGGCGCTCCGGCGCCCGGACCGCCGATTCGGGCGGGTCCCGAGGCGAGGGCGACGCCAACGACGACGAGCGTCGTCGCGAGCGCGACACCCAGACTCGCCGCACGGAACCTCATCGCTGGATACGCCGTCTTGCTCAGGCGGGTTGCCAGTAGCAGCGCTTGGGCGAGACGATCTCTCCCGACTTCTTCAGCTCCGCCATCACTTTGTCGACCTGCGCGCGCTCCAAGCCGGTCATCTCGACAACCTTGCCCGCGTTCAGCGGCTCGCCAGCGGCCTTCATCGCAGCGAGCACCTGCTCCTTCGCGTCCATCGATTCCTCCTATTCGACATCAAACCCGAACGCTTCGAGTGCCTGTTTCCGCAGCGCGTCCGCCTTCTCCCCCGCCTCTTGGAAGGCGGCCTCGTCGGCGCCCACGCGCTTAGCGAGCCACTCGGGATCGCTCACCATCGCCGGTTCGCCCGCCTTCTCCGCTTGGGCGTCTAGCTTCTTCTGTTCGGCGACCTTCTTGTTGTA
>JBBIJX010000106.1:0-1711 GCA_037445775.1 Actinomycetota bacterium | reverse complement strand
CCGCGATCCGGCCGGTCACGCCGAGTTGATCGCGATCCGAAGCGCCGCGGCGCGACTCGACCGCTGGCGGCTGTCCGACTGCACCGTCTACGTCACGCTGGAGCCGTGCCCTATGTGCGCCGGGCTAATGCACCAGGCCCGCATCGCGCGCTGTGTCTACGCCGCACCCGACCCCAAGGCCGGGGCGCTCGGAACGCTCTACGACCTCCACGACGACATGCGGCTCAACCATCGGTTCGACGTGACGGCGGGCGTCTTGGAGTCAGAGTCAGCGGAGCTATTGCGGCGGTTCTTCCGCTCGCTGAGGGAGGAGCGTCAATGATGAAGCCGGCGGCGCTCGCTGTTGGTCATGCCGGCTTTCGCTCCTCGGCGTTCGGACTCCTACCGGGTGCGTTCTTGCTCGTGACCCTCGTGTTCGCCCTGCCTGAGTTCGCGGCCGCGCGTTCGTACTCGGTGGATCGCGTGGATATCACGGCGCAGGTGCTGGAGAGTGGCGACATGCGCGTGCGTGAGGAGCGCACGATGACGTTCGACGGCGACTTCTCCCAGGTCTTCTGGGTACTTGAGACCGGCGGCTCAGGCGGTATCGCCGTCGAGAGCGTGGGGGACACGGCGGGCGAGTACGTTCCTACCGACGACTACGCGGCGATCGAGGACCGGTCCCGGCGGGTTCCGCGCACCTATCTCGTCCAGGACGGCGCGGGCGAGGTCACCGTGCGCGCCTTCCACGACGCCGCGGATTCGACGCGGACGTTCGTGCTGAGCTACCTCGTTCGGGGCGCCGCGAAGCGCTGGCAGGACACCTCGGAGCTGTATTGGCAGTTCGTCGGTGCGGGCTGGGAGATCCCGACCGCGTCGGCGCGCATTGTGGTGCAGCCGCCCTTCGAGCTCGGCAAGGCCGAGGTCAAGGCGTGGGCACACGGTCCGCTGACTGGTACGGTTCGCATCGGCACCTCGGGCGAGGTGACGCTCGAGGTGGACGAGGTGCCGGCGTCAACGTTCATCGAGGCTCGCGTCCTCTATCCGACCGAGGCGCTCTCCGCAGCACCCGTGGTCGAGGAGCCGCGTCTGCAAGAGGTACTCTCGCAGGAGGCGGCGTGGGCGCGCGATGCGAACGCCAAGCGGATGCGGGCGCGCTTCCTCGTCTGGGGTGCGGGGGGCGGCGCCGCGCTGCTCGCCGTCCTCGCCTTCACCTTCGTGGTGCGGACCTTCTTCAAGCAGGGGAAGGAGTTCGCCTCCGGCTTCCAGGGCGAGTACTTCAGAGAGGACCCGGTGCCGGAGCTGCATCCGGCAGTCGTAGGCGCGCTGTGGCGCTTCGGCACGGTGAGCGACCAGGACATCGCTGCGACGCTCATGGACCTGGCGGATCGCGGCGTCATCCACATGGCGCCCACGAGCGTGAAGGCAGGCGGTGTCTCCGGGCTGTTCGGCGGGACTGAGGACACCTTCACGCTCACGCGCGTCCCGGGCGGGCAGGAGGGGCTTTCGGCACTCGACCGCGAACTCATGCGCCTGCTGTTCGACACCGTGGGCGGCGGCAACGACACGTTTGCCCTGTCCGAACTCAAGACGTACGCGAAAGCGAACGCCGAGACGTTCTCGGACCGCGTCAAGGACTGGAAGGCCATGGCTTCCGGCGAAGCGACTGCGGCGGGCTTCTTCGACACCGACGCGGCGACGTGGCAGATCGCGACGTGGGGCATTGTGGGTG
>JBBIJX010000105.1:0-2178 GCA_037445775.1 Actinomycetota bacterium | reverse complement strand
CCATCACCGGCTCCCCCTCCCGGACGTCGGCGAAGGTAGCGCCGAACGGAACCTCTATCGTCGTGTGTCCCGCGGCGATGCCGAGCGCACGGGTCTTGAGCCCGAGCGGCTCGAGTTCCTCGGCGCTGATGTTGAAACGCACGGAGCCGAAGCGGTCGACGTCGATGACCTCGCACGCCACCGCTCCGTCGCCGCCAACGCACCGCCCGAAGGGCCCGGCCACGAGCTCGGAGACCGCGACGGGGTGCCCCAGTGAGCGCGCATCGACCCCGCAGGCCAGCGCCGCCGCAGCCGGCGCGAGCACGTCGCGGGCGTGGAACGTCGCGAGCGGGCTGCGGAAGTCGATCTTCGAGGAGTCGATCTCGATCGCGAGTTCGACACCTCCCCCGCGATCGGCCGCCGGCATGAGCACGCCATTATCGGGTCCCACAAGCAACGCACCCGACTTCGTCGCGAGGCACAGGTTCCGTCGCCCGGCCCCCACGCCGGGATCGACGACCACGAGGTGTATGGCGTCGGGAATCTGGTATACGCCCGCAGCGGCTGTCGCCGCACCCTTGCGAGTGTCAAACGGCGGGATATTGTGCCCGAGGTCGACGATGTGCGCCTGCGGGCAGGCGCGATGAATCACAGCGTGGCAGACCCCGACCCACGTGTCGTCAAGACCGAAGTCCGAGATGAAGCAGATGATCGACTGCATGCTCTCCCCCGTTCGCGGGCGTTGGATGCCTTAGTATGGTGGTACCCGAACGGAAGGACGTCCTTGTGGGCGTGCGTATCCGATGCGTGCTGGTGCTGTCCGGCACGATCCTGCTCCTCGCCGCAGGCTGCGCGTCGCAGACGCCTGAGTTTGTGGAGAAGGGCACCGCGCACACGTCTGAATCGGCGGTTCGAGCCCTGGATTCGAACGGCCCCGGTAAACTCGCCGATGCGTCCATCGACGATGCCGAGGATCTCCGGAGAGACGCCCTTGCGGCGCTCAGGCGGCGGGGGGAAGCCGGACGCGAGGCTGCCGACCTCATCACCCGCACGTTCGCGGCAGCGCCGCGCGGCGTGCCTTACCGGGTCGAGCGGGCGGACTTCGACGGCGCCGAGGCGTGGCTGGTGCTCGAGGCCGTGCCGGCGGCGGACGGACGTCTCGGCGAGCGCAGGTTGTGGGTCCTCGACGACGGTGGCCGGATCCTGTTCTTCAGTTCACGTTGAGGCAGCTCGTCCTCTGACGCTCTACGCCACGGAGGATCCGAGCGCGGTGAGCGCATCGCGAAGAGCCGCAGCGAGCCCGATCTCAACAACCGCCAGACCAGTTGCGGCGAGTATAGGGGCCGCAAGGTCACGCACGCGCGCCGCGCGCCGGTCGAACACCGGGAACATGCATACGATCACGAGGTTTATCGACACGAAAGTGCAGATGATGCTCGCGCTGATTGCGAGCGGATAGGCGACTCCGGCCAGGGGCCCCCCGAACCAGATCGCGGCGGTGCTCACCGGCATCGAGATGATCCAGACAGCCAGTCGCCAGCTGGGATCGAGCACGCGCGCAGCGGAGCTCACTCGCCAGAGAGTGTCGTTGAGCATCGGCGCGATCATCGCTGCGGCGGCGTACCCCACGCCCAGGCCACTCGCAAGACGCAGCACGTTCGTCGTCTCGCGGATCCCGGCGTAGGACGTCACGCCGTCCCAACCCATGAAGATGAGCGCAACAGAGAAGATCCCCCACGCGAGCGGCCGCGGGAACTCGCGAGGGCGTTCCCCGCGATGCAACAGCGCGAGGATAGCGAGCGAGATGCAGAATCCCGCGTAGATGCCGGCGTCGCGGGCGCACACTGGTGCCTGGATGCCCCCGCCGAAGAGGGAGCGCTCGGGCAACTGGTGACATAGACCGTAGCCGAGCGCGTTCATGAGGCTCTGGAGCACCCGCGCCACCTCGATCAAGTAAGGAAACGGGAACGGCGGGCCGCGTTGCACGGCCCGCCGCTTCAGGTCGGTGGTCGGGATGGCGGGATTTGAACCCACGACCTCTCGGTCCCGAACCGAGCGCTCTACCAAGCTGAGCCACATCCCGGCGAGGCGCTATGCTAGCACGCGCCCTGAGCCCACGCCACCCCCTCCCGCGTGCGGAAACGTGGGAGCGCGGCAGGACGCCTAAGGCGTCTCGCAAGGCGGACGGCCCGGGCATGA
>JBBIJX010000104.1:0-2302 GCA_037445775.1 Actinomycetota bacterium | reverse complement strand
ACTCGCGTGTCGCCGTGTAGTGTCAGAACCTGAGTTCAAGTTTGAATCGCAACACACCGCCCGCCTGAGCGACTTCCTACGATTGTGCATAGCACTCCTCCGGGGTCTTGTAGCCGAGCCTCTTGCGCGGTCGTGAGTTGAGCTTCGCGGCTATCGCGTCGCAGTCGGCCTGGGTCACGTGCGCCATGCTCGTGCGCTTGGGCAGGTACTGGCGGATGAGCCCGTTCGTGTTCTCGTTGGTGCCGCGCTCCCAGGCGTGGTGCGGGGTGGCGAAGTAGAACAGGGCGCCGGTCGCTTCCTCGATCTGCTTGTAGGAATGGAACTCGGTGCCGTTGTCTGCGGTGATCGTCGCCACCTTGCCCGGGTGCCGCTCGATGAGCTCTGTGCAGCGAGCGACGGTGTCGGCGGCGCAGTGTCTCGCGAGCTTGCCCATCACGAGGTAGCCGGTAGCTCGCTCGACCATCGTGACCACGCTGTTGCGTCCGTGCTCGTTGCCCATCACCGTGTCGACCTCCCAGTGACCAACCTCGGATCTGTCCTCGATGTGCGCCGGCCGCTCCGAGATGTGGCGTTTACCTGCGAGTCTTCCTCGCCAGTCGCGGGACCGGTAGCGTTTGCGGGCCCGCTTTCCCGACTGGCGCAGGTGTTGCCACAGATCCCCACCGGCACGTTTGTCGGCCCACACATGAATGTAGATCGCCTCGTGGCTCACACGCAGGATGCCTTCGGCGCGCAGGAAGCCCGACACTTGCTCGGGTGACCAGTCCATACGCAGGTATCGGTCCACGACCTCCCAGACCTCGGGACCGATCCGCGCGTTGCGTCTCGATCTTCGGCGCCTGGCGGTCGCATACGAATGAGCGATCGCCGGCACGTAGCGGCCCGTCGGACGCAGGTTGCGCCGAAGCTCCCGCGAAATCGTGGACGGAGCGCGTCCGAGCTCTCGCGCGATTGCTCGGATCGAGTAGCGGTGTTTCCTCATGACGTTGATGGCGTATCGTTCCTCTAGGGTGATCTGGGCGTGCATCCGGTCCTCACTTCTTGGCGGGAGTAAGGACCCGATTGTGCCCCAGGTCGCCCCATCCTCGCGGGGTGGGGGTGTTGCGTTTAGTATCTGAATTCGCGGACCCAAAACACATCATCGAGGTGAACGAACAGCTCAAGACGATGGGCGTCAAGGTGCTGCACCAGTTCGCGGTACTCGGCCGGTACGACTTCGTCAACGTCGTGGAGGCGTCCGACGACATGACTGCAGCCAAGGCGGCGCTCGAACTCGGCTCGCGCGGGTCTATCCGGGTGGAGACGCTCCCGGCGATTCCGGTGAAGGATCTCATCGCGGGACTCACGTAGCGCCACGCACGCGGTCCGTGCTGTGCAGCGCGTTGACCCGTGTCAGCATGTGGTCGTACCATGAGTACGACCAGAAGGTACGACCAGGAGTGACCGTGGCCGTCGAGAAGTTCTCCATCTCGCTTCCGGAGGAGGTCGTCGCGGGTATCGATCAGCTCGCCGATGCCGACGGCGTGACCCGGAGCGCGTTGATCCGCGAGGCGACAGCGGAGTACATCGCGAGGCGGGCGTCTGCGGAGTATGCCGAGAAGCGGGCGCAACGGCTCGATGCCGTGATCGACGGGTTCGAGGCGATCGCCGCCGACTGGGGCCCCGACGAGCGGACCGCCGCTGACCTCGTGCGTGAGATCCGCGAGGAGTCGCTCGGCGATGCGTGAGCCGACGCTCGTCGTGCTCGACTCATCGGTCGGCGTGAAGTGGTTCAAGGACGAGCCGGGCACTACCGAGGCGCGTGAGCTCCTGCGGCTCCACCGCGACCGGGCGGTGCGCCTCGTCGTCCCCGCGCACTTCATCGTCGAGGTCGCTGCGGTCGCGACCCGGCACGACACAGTCGTCGGCGAACGTGTCTGGAAGCTGCTGCGGCTCGCCGATCTCACTGTCGTCGCACTCGACGACACGCTTGCCGCGGGCGCGTTCAGCATGTGCCGGTCGCTCGGGTGCTCCTTCTACGAAGCGCTCGCCCCGGCGCTTGCCGAGTACCTGGGTGTCCCGCTCTACTCGGCGGATGCCCGTGCCCACGGTCGTGTCGAGGGCGTACGCATTCTCGGTTGACGCTATCCTTGCGTTCGAGGAGGTGCCGAATGACCAACGAGCCGATCGCACCTGTGCCGTCCGGCGCGATCGAGTGGACGTACCGCGTGCCGCTGATGACGAGCCGCTTCATGCTTTCGGACTTAGCCCGCGTGATCGTCCTCTCGGTGGGCATCATGTACGCCGCCAGATCGGAAGAGCG
>JBBIJX010000103.1:0-2388 GCA_037445775.1 Actinomycetota bacterium | reverse complement strand
CGCCCGCCGTGCCGATGCTGGAGCGTACGAGCGCGGCGGACCAGCGCGCGCTCGGTCGAAGAGCGCGGGTGACCAACGCCGCCGGTACGTTCGACGTCGTCGAGCAAGCTCCGCCTGGGCGGGTACTCGTCGTCGACGACGTACTGACGACCGGCGCGACGCTCGACGCCGCCGCCGCAGCGTTGCTGGAGGCCGGATCACGGGATGTTCGGGTCGCGGTGGTAGCTCGTGCGTGGTGAGCGGGAGGCGCGGGCCGCCCCGCCCGGCGGCGTGCTAGAATCGCACTCGCTTCCGCCCGGGTCTGTGGTTGCGGACGCATCTGCGTCCTAGTCCATGGTAGACGCGGCCGAAAGGACCCACGTAAGCCGGCGGGCTACGAGTCCGTCGCGCGAGCATGGCGCGTCTTAGGGGTAAGTCGTACCGTTCGGTCCGGCCATCCAGGCCGGCGGACGAGAGGGCTGACAGTGAGATCACATCAAGCGAAGGCTCCGGTATGCGAGTGTGGGGCCAAAGACCAGGTCAGCCGGGCGGAAGCACCTCCAAACCCGTGCGGGAGGATGACGATGACGCAGTTCGTTCGCACGCTTCTTTCGGCCTCGCTGCTGTGCATGTTGCTTGCGGCCACCGGCTGCGCGTCCGGGCCCGCCGAGCCGACCGCGCAGCCGAAGATAGCCCCGCCCGCGATCAAGACGGCGGGAGAGCTCGCGGTGGGAGTCGACCTCGAGCTGCCACCGTTCGCCGGCACCGACGAGGGCCAGCAGGCGGGCCTTGACGTCGACATCGCCTCTGCGCTCGCCGAGCGCCTGGGCCTCGCGGTGCGCTTCGTCGACGTCAAGCCGTCGGATGCCGCGACTGCGCTCGCGGACGGCACCGTCGACGTCGTGATGTCGGTGCCGCTCTCGGACGCGACCTATTCCGCGCTTTCGCTGGCGGGGGTCTATGCCTACGACGGGCCGGCGTTCTTCGTCTCGACGGGCTCGACCGCCTCGGTGGAGCCATCCCTGACGCTTGCTGGTATACAAACCCTGCCGGTGGGCGCGCAGCAGGGCTCCGAGTCCTTCTGGGTGCTCGGCGAGGAGTTCGATCCCGAAGACGTGCGCGCGTTCGAAAGCATTAAGGCGGCATTCGACGCGCTCGTGGCCGGCGAGGTGTCGCTCATCGCCGGGGATGCGTTCGTGGGTGCCTACCTGATGCGGGATATGCCCGGCGTCCACTTCGCCGGGCAGCTCAAGCCCGCGACACCTCTCGGTGCGGCGGTCGCGGCCGATAACGAGGCGCTCGGCGACGCGGTGCGCGAGACGCTAGACGCCCTCGCCGCCGACGGGGTGCTCGCCGCGGTCCGCGGCAAGTGGGTGGGCTCGCTGCCCGAGCTTGAGGCGCTCACGAGCGGCGAGGAGACTGCCACGCCGTAGTGCATATCCTTTGGGGCGACCTCCATGTCGTCTCATTGGACTCTGCATAAGCGACGTCCATGAATGAATCATCCATGCCATACACGCGGGTCTCAGGTAGGTGTATCATGATGCGTCGTGATGCAGTGCGCCGAAGACCGGTGCGCACGCCCAACGTGACAAGGAGGAACGATGCTCAAGGATCGCAAACTGCTCTCGATCCTGCTCGCGCTCGTGCTCGCCTTCGGCCTCATGGGCCTAGCGGGGTGCGGCGGTTCCGAGACCGCTGAGGAGCCTGCCGCTCCCGAACCGGCCGCGCCGGAATTCACCACGATCACCGAGGGTGTGCTGGCTGTCGGGTCCGACCTTGACTACCCGCCGTTCGAGTCGGTCGTGGGTGATACGCCCGAGGGCTTCGATGTCGACCTCGTCAACGAGATCGCGAAGGAACTTGGGCTCACCGTCGAGTGGAATAAGGAGATCTTCGACACGCTCATCCCGACGCTCAAGGCGGGCGGCAAGTTCGACATGATCGCGTCGGCCATGACCATCAAGGCTGAGCGCGAAGAGGAGATCGACTTCTCTGAGCCGTACTTCGACTCGAACCAGTCGGTCACAATGAAGACGGGTTCGACCTACGCAGCTCCTGAGGATCTCAAGGGCAAGAAGGTGGGCGTGCAGGCCGGTACCACGGGAGACCAGTGGGCGCAGGAGAACCTCAAGCCCGCGGGCGCCGAGATCGTTAGCTTCAAGGGCACCACGGACGCTGTTGCAGCGCTCAGCGCTGGCAACGTGGCCGCCATCGTGATCGACCTTCCGGTGGCTGCGGAGATCGCGAAGGACGAGACGCGCGGCCTCGCGGTCGTCGCGCAGGTACCCACTGGCGAGCAGTACGGCTTTGGTGTGAGCAAGGACAACCCGGCCCTCAAGGCCGCGATCGACGACGCGCTCGTGAAGATTCGCGAAGACGGCCGCTACGACGAGATCTACACCAAGT
>JBBIJX010000102.1:0-2412 GCA_037445775.1 Actinomycetota bacterium | reverse complement strand
GGGGCGGCGGCGACGCGCATCGTCGACATCATCAAGCGGACGTCGAAGCAGCGAGGGACGCGTGTCAAGGTCTCGGGCACGCTCGTGAGGTTCTATCGCGATTGAGCGGCAGCGTCTTGCATCGACGAAAGGGTTCACGCGTGTCGCGCGCGGAGCGTGAGCCTCGGCTGTCTGCTGAATCTCGCTTGATGGCAGGCTCATTGCAGAGGCGCTGTCAACGCGCATCACGCGCCTCCTTCCGGCAAAGGAGTAATCACAAATGGGGTGTCCGAAGTCTTCCGCGTGTGTGTTCGCGGCCACGGTCGAGCGAAGCATCGTCAAGCGTGTCAGGTATTCTGCGGCGTACCCGTATTGCAGGGGAGGCCGTCACGACGAATGCGCGCTGTACATCGCGCTGGGGCGAGGCGAGAGTGTCCCGCACAACCTGATGCCCGATGGCTCGGTGAGCGACTACCTTGAAGAGGGAGCTTCCTCAACGCATGTGCGAGGCGCGAACCGGTTCCTCGTCGTCGACGACTCGCCGGTGTTCGCGACGATCGCCGCAAACTCCATCCGGTTGCGTTACCCGAACGCGCAGGTGGTCCAGTGCCATTCGTTCGACGAGGCGGCACAGGAGCTGGCAGCCGGGCGCTTCACTCTCATCGTCTCCGGCAACGGGCTGGGCGGCGGCAAGACCTTCCAAGACATCCGGCGGCTGTCGCTCGCGCCCATGGTGCTCTTCACGGGATGGCCTCCTGCCGAGACCGACGTTCCGGACGGCTGCCGGGTCGTCAAGAAGGATGCGGGACCCGACGCTTTGAGCGCGGCTATCACGAGTCTCGTCGGCGCTTGAGACACGGCGTCTGAACGCGACCGTCTCGGGCCGGGAATCCGTGCTAGACTGTCCGCGTCCACGCCCGCCCGAGCCACTGCGAGGACCGCACCTGATGACGTCGGATAGCCTTGGCGAGGAGCTGCCGCTCGCGGATCGTCCCGAACACCCTGAGGAGGCCTGCGGGGTCTTCGGGGTGTATGCTCCGGGCGAGGACATCGCCCGTCTCACCTACTTCGGACTTCACGCTCTGCAACACCGCGGCCAGGAGAGCGCCGGCATCGCGGTGGGCGACGGCGAGACAGTGACCGTCACGAAGGACCTCGGACTCGTGTCGCGCGTCTTCTCGGAGAGCGACCTCGACTCGCTCACCGGCGACGTCGCGATCGGCCACACGCGCTACTCGACCACCGGCTCGTCGACGAGCTGGGAGAATGCCCAGCCGCACCTCTCGACAATCGGCCGCCAGGTCATCGCGCTCGCGCACAACGGCAACCTCGTGAACACCCGCGAGCTTCGCGAGGAGCTTCGCGGCAACGGCATTCGCTTCCGTTCGACCACCGACTCCGAGGTCATCGCTACGCTCATCGGCGCCTTCACGCAGAAGTACCACCACATCCGCGACGGCATCCGGGAGACTATGAAGCTCATCTCCGGCGCGTACGCGGTCGTGCTCGTGACCGAAGAGGCGCTCTATGCCTTCCGCGACCCGCACGGGGTGCGCCCCCTTGTGCTCGGCAAGCTTGAAGATCGCGGCTGGGTGGTTGCGAGCGAGACGTGTGCGCTCGATATCGTGGGCGCCGAGTTCGTTCGAGACGTCGCCCCCGGCGAGGCCATCAAGATCTCGGCGAACGGGCTCGAGGCGCAACAAGCGGTCCCTGCGCAGCGTCCGTCGTTGTGCATCTTCGAGTTCGTTTACTTCGCCCGTCCCGACTCCGAGCTCTACGAGTGCACGCTGTATGAGGCGCGTCGCCGGATGGGGGAGGCGCTTGCGCATGAGGCGCCGGCTGATGCGGACTTCGTCATAGGTGTCCCGGACTCTGGCATCCCGGCGGCGACTGGTTTCGCGCACGAGAGCGGGCTTCCGTACGGCGAGGGACTTGCGAAGAACCGCTACGTGGGACGCACGTTCATCTCGCCGTCGCAGACGCTGCGACAGCAGGGCATCCGCCTGAAGCTCAACCCGCTCAAGCACGCGATTCGCGGCAAGCGCATCGTCGTCGTCGACGACTCGATAGTGCGCGGCAATACCACGCGCAAGCTCGTGAACCTGCTCCGGGAGGCGGGTGCTGTCGAGGTGCACATGCGGATCACGTCGCCACCTGTGGTCTGGCCGTGCTTCTACGGCATCGACACAGACACCCAAGAGCAGCTCATCGCGTCATCACACTCAGTCGACGAGATCCGGGAGCATATCGGAGCCGACTCGCTTGCTTTCCTCTCGCTCGAGGGGATGGTGAGCGCGACCGGAGCGGACCGCGAACACTTCTGTCTGGCGTGCTTCGACGGGCAGTACCCTATCGAGATCCCGGAATCGATTCGCACCGGCAAGATGGCGCTCGAGACCTGCTGAGAACCCGCGCGCGGCCTCGGTGCACCGT
>JBBIJX010000101.1:0-2472 GCA_037445775.1 Actinomycetota bacterium | reverse complement strand
GACGAGTCCAGGACGACGAGGCGCTCTTCACTCACCGTCGGTGACCTCGGCTCGCGTCTCATTGCGGGGCTCGGCGATGGGTTCGCTACGGGGCTCGCCGACGGGTTCGGCGATGGGTTCGCCGCGCATCTCAGCGAGGTAGTCGAGGCCCGAGCGCGCATCATCACCCCACGTCCGCGCGATTCGCTCGAACGCATCGAAGGCGGACGCCACCCGGCGCTCCCTCTCGGCGGCCTGGGCCGCTGCGGCACGCGCCGCCACGTAGGTCGAGGCCGCTTCCCTCACCACCGCGCTGCGGCTCACGCCCTCTTCGCGGGCTATCTCCTCTAGAGAATCCGCGAGATCCTGCGGTAGCGAGACGCTGAACTTGTCGACGGGCATTGCGGCTCCTCCGCGCTTGGTCGTACTCTTGGTACGACTCATGGTACGACCCCATGAGCGAGGGGCGCAAGTGTTCTCCGGCGCCCGCTCACCTAGGGCGAGAACCAGATACCAACCTGCGTCGTCTGAGTAGGCGTACGGTTCAGCAGCACGGGCGGCCGCCCCGGCCCCGCCGCGTCGATACCACGGGAGGCTTCCATGCACGGATCACGACGCGTCCTCGCCGCCGCGGCGGTGCTCGCACTGCTGTTCGCCGCAACCGGCTGCACCACGAAGGTCGTCACCCAGGCGCCCGGCGGTGCGGCAGCGAACACGGCCACGGCGTCCGGCACGGGCAAGGTCACTGCGGCGCCCGACGAGGCGACGATGTCGTTCGGCGTGACGCGTCAGAACGCTGACGCGAAGAAGGCGCTCGCACAGGCATCATCCGCCGCCGAGAAGATCAACGCCGAGCTCAAGCGCCAGGGTGTCGCCGCCGAAGACATCCAGACCTCTGGTGTGACCGTCTACCCGCAATACGACCACCGGGGCGGCTCGAACGTTCCCAAGGGCTTCGAGGCCTCCGTGAATGTCACCGCCAAGGTCAAGGACCTTGCGAAGCTCGGAGCGGTCATCACAGCGCTGTCGAAGGCCGGCGCGAACACGATCAGCGGCCCTGGGTTCGGAATCTCCGATGACGCCAAGTATCGCGCCGACGCGATCAAGGACGCGGTCGATGACGCGCGCGAGCAGGCGAAGGCCATGGCCGACGCGGCCGGCAAGAAGGTGGGTGACGTGCTGAGCATCGCGAGCTCTTCGGTGAACGTGCCCGGGCCGTACTTCGGCGCAGCGCGAATGGCGGCCGAGTACGGCACCGCGGATGCCGCCGTGCCGGTCGAGCCCGGCCAGCTCGACGTGACCGCGGACGTCACGGTCGTGTTCGCGCTCGAGTAGGGAACGGCTGCGGCGAGCCACCACATCGCAAGGGTGCGGTAGGAACACGGCGAGAATCTGTTTGGAGGTCGCACTCAAGCTCCGTGGGTGAACCTCCTGCCGGAACATCAAGATGCCGTGATCGCCACCGCGAAGCTTCGCTACTGCCTTGACCCGCTGCATCCCGTGGGAGCGCACAAGGCCCGCCTATTCGCCTCCGCTCTCGGACTCGGCCCAAACGACGAGAAGACCCTCGAGATCATGCTGCGAGGCGGCATCGCCTCACACGAGGCGCGCCTGCGCCACACGCTGATCGATGGGACGGAGCGATGGGTGGTAGAGTGGCAGGTGGTTGGTAGGCTTGGATTGTTGCGCATGATCACCGCATGGGACCGCACAGGGCGCGGCGAACCGCCGCGACTCGTCTCCTGCTACCTCAAGAAGGTGAGACCATGACCCGCCCCATCGCAGAACTCGACATCGTTGAGGTTGCGGCGGACACCAGCGAGGGGTTCGTGTCGGGCGCACGCGGCACGGTCGTCGCCGTGCACGACGGCTCCTGCACGGTCGAGTTTCTGGATCCGGACGGCTACACGATCGGCCTGTTCGAGTTCCGCACCGCCAATCTGGAACGTGTCGACCCTCGTGCCTTCGCCGACATCCAGGTCCGCGAGGACTGAGTTCGCCCCTAAGCGCGTCCGCGCTCGAGCACGAGACGGCCGAACTGCTCTCCCCATGCGAAGGCGGCCGTGCGGGCGTCGCTGTTCGGCGTGTACTTGCAGGTGAGGTCGGCGTACGGCATCTCGAGGCCGATCTCCTCGAGGCGAGCCGACATCTGTTTCGTCGCGCCGCTCGACCACCCGAACGAGCCGAACACGCCCGCGACCTTTCCGGCGGGTTTGAGCCCGGCCAGGTACTGCAGGTAACCCGCGGGGCGATGGAGCATGCCGTGGTGGAGCGTTGGCGAGCCGAGCAGCAACGCGCGCGCATCGAAGAGATGCCGCGTCACTTGCGCGTACGGCGTTGCCGCAAGGTCGAAGAGCTTGACCTCGACGCCGGTCGCGGTCGCACCGTCGGCGATCTCGCGCGCCAGCACGTCGGTCGAGCCCCACATCGTGCCGTACGCCACGACGAGCTTGTCGAGCGTGTCGCCTGAGGCGCAGCGGCCGTACGTATCCA
>JBBIJX010000100.1:0-2584 GCA_037445775.1 Actinomycetota bacterium | reverse complement strand
TGCTCGAACTTCACCAGCTCCAGCAGCACGCCGAGCTTGGACCGGGCCGTCCCGGCGGCGGTCGCCTCGCTCACAAGCCGAGGTCCTCCCACATCGCGTCTATGCGTGCCTTGATGCCGGCGTCCATCTCGAGCGCCTCAGGCCAGTCCCGATCGTGCCCCTCACCTGGAATCGGCCGGGTCGCGTCAATGCCCATCTTGAAGCCGAAGCTCTCGAAGTTGCTCGAGTGGTCGAGGCGGTCGAGCGGCCCCTTGCTGATGAGGATGTCGCGTGACGGATCGACGTTGTTGAAGCATCGCCACGCGACTTGGCTGTAGTCGTGACAGTCTACGTCTTCGTCGACGACGATCACGTACTTCGTGAACATCATCTGGCCCATCGACCAGGCGAAGTTCATGACACGGAACGCCTGGCCCGCGAACTCCTTCCTGATCTGGAAGATGGCGCAGTTGTGGAAAACGCCCTCGAGCGGCAGGTCGTAGTCGATCACCTCGGGCATCATCGCCCTGACCACCGGCAGGAAGATGCGTTCGGTGGCCTTCGCCATGTAGCAGTCCTCCATGGGAGGGCGCCCCACGATCGTGGTCGGGTAGATCGCATCGCGGCGCATCGTGATGGCTTCGACGTGGAGGACCGGGAAGTCGTCGGCGAGGGAGTAGTATCCGGTGTGGTCACCGAACGGACCCTCCCACCGCGTCTCGTCCGGGTTGCACCAGCCCTCGAGCACGATCTCGGCGTGGGCCGGCACGAGCAGGTTATTCGTGACGCACTTGACGACCTCGACCGGCTCGCCGCGCAGGATCCCGCTGAACAGATACTCGTCGATCATGGGGGGCACCGGTGCGGTCGCCGCGAAGATCGTGACGGGATCGCCCCCGAGCGCGACGGACACGGGCACGCGGGTCGCGCCCACAGCCTTCCACGCCTCCAGGTTCCGATTGCCGTCGTGATGCTCGTGGATGTGCAGGCCTGTGGTCGCGCGATCGAAGACCTGCAGGCGGTACATCCCCACGTTGAGCTTGCCCTTGGGATCGCTCGTCACGACGAGCGGCAGCGTGATGAACGGCCCGCCATCGTCGGGCCACGTCGTCAACACCGGAAGCGCGCTCAAGTCGACGTCGTCACCGCGCAGCACGACCTCCTGTACCGGCGCACGCTTCACTTCCTTGGCGCCCGCCGTAGCCAGGCCCTTGAGCCCCATGAGCGCATCGAGCTTGCCCTTCATGCTGGCCGGCATGTCGAGCGGCAAGAGCTCCATCAGCTCGCGCGCCTTCGCATCGAGATCGCGCCACGTCCCGGTGGCGGCATCGACGCCGAGCGCCCACGCCATGCGGTCGTAGCTGCCCATGAGGTTGATCGCGACCGGCATCACGTACGGCTTACCCGTCTCCCGGTCGACAGGACGCTCGATGATCAGCCCCGGCCCGTAGGCCTTGCTCACGCGGTCGGCGACCTCACCTATCTCAAGCTTCGGGTCGAGTGGTTCGGACACCCGTCGCAGTTGTCCTTGGCGTTCGATCAGTGCGATGAATTCACGGATGTCTCGGAGCGCCATGTCTACGTCCCTTCGGCAGAGCGCGTTCGGACCTTCGGATGATACCGCCCCACGAGATAGCTCACTACGGGTGCGAGCAGCGCGGCCGCACCGAGCGCCGTGATCTGGACGAGATCGAGATCGAACTTGAAGCCCCACTTGAGGTCAGGCAGTCCCCATGTGGGCTCGACCCCCCACGCCCACTCGAACCAAGCGACCTGCACGAGCAGCGTCGCTTGCGTCACAAGAACCGCCACCGGCCCGAGCGCGAGCCACCCGGGAAGCAACGTGCCGCGAGGCCCCTTCGGCGCTGCCCGAAGTAGCGGGTAGACCACGCCTGCGACGAGCGCGGCCGCAAGTCCTGCAAGGGCCGCTTCGAAGAGCCGCTGATTCATCCAGGCGTCAATCAGGTCCTCCGAGTTGAACGACGATAGCGACCACCGGTTCCCGTGAACCACGAAGAAGAGTCCGTTGTAGACGACGTAGTAGGCTGAAGCACCCGCTAGGGACGCGGCCAGCGCACGCCACGATACGAATCCAACGACAGCGAGCACGACGAGCGCCGCGAGAACGATCACCGGGGCGACGCCGCGTGCGCGCACTGACCGGTCGTAGTCGAGTCGCGCCTCGCGGGTGGACTCAAGGTAGGCATCGAGCACGTCAGGCGGCGTGCTCGCGTCCCACTTGACCGGTGCGGTCGACCCGAGCGGCTCTCTGATGATCGACGCGAATGCGCTCATGGCGGCCGATCGTTGGTTCGCCGATGCCGCGACACCCGCTGCGGCATCCGTGGCAAGCACGCTCCGGAGCACGACACCCGTCGCGAAGCGCGGGATGGGCATTCCCGCAGCCACCGCCACGGTTGGCGCGACGTCCGCGAGCACCGCCTGCCCTTCGCCGATCCCGAAGCCCGTACCCGCGAAGACGCATGGCACCTCGACGGCTTCCGGCTCCCATCCGCCGTGTCCGCCCGTGTCGATATGCCCGTGGTCCGATGTGATGACGAACGCCGTGCCCTCGCCCTGCAGACCCTCGATGAGCCTACGAAGG
>JBBIJX010000099.1:0-2613 GCA_037445775.1 Actinomycetota bacterium | reverse complement strand
CCAGCAGCGGCCGACCTTTCGTGATTGACATGGCGCGCATGCGCCGCCCAGACGGCGACGTGGCCAAGTGGCAAGGCAGGGGCCTGCAAAGCCCTTATCCCCGGTTCGAATCCGGGCGTCGCCTCCAGCGTCTTCGCGGCCGGCCGGCCCACCCGGTCGGCCGTCGTGTGTTCCAGCTCCTCAGGTGCGCTACACTCACGTCCGGTGGCTCGAGCCGCCGCAAGGCGACCCTTCGGAGACATCGCGTGCGTATCGGCTTCTTCACGGACACCTACACACCGCAGATAAACGGCGTCGTCACATCGATCCGCCTATTCCGGCAAGCGTTGGAGCGGATGGGCCACGAAGTCTATATCTTCGCTCCGGCCCCGGAACACAAGGACGACAACGCCCACGTCATCCGATTCCCGTCACTACCATTCGTCTTCCAGCCGGAGATGCGCCTCGCCTCCCCGATCTCACGCGAAGCGCTTCGGGTGCTCGAAGATGTCCGCCTCGACGTGGTCCATTCACACGACCCGTTCTCCATAGGCCTGTACGGCCTGAACGTCGCCCGGCGGGCGCGCATCCCCTACATCCACACGTACCACACGCTCTACCCGGAGTACGTTCACTACGTATGGGAGACACGGCTCACGCGCAAGGTGGCGGAGCGGCTATCGCGTGACTTCTGCCAGCGTTGCACCGCCATCGTGGCGCCGTCGACCAAGATCGAACGCCATCTGCGCGACTGGGGCGTGACGGTGCCCATAGACGTGATCGCGACCGGGGTCGACACCGCCCGATTCTCGCGTCCGCAGGCGGGCGCGCTCTTTGAGATGGACGAACGCATGCGGCGTCGCCCTGACGACCGCGTGCTCCTCTTCATGGGACGTCTCGGACGCGAGAAGAACGTCGAGTTGCTCCTGCGAGCCCTGTGGCACACGCGCGACTCAAGAATCCGCCTCGTGATCGCGGGCGATGGACCACAGCGCGCGAACCTCGAGACGATGGCGGTAGAACTCGACCTCGACGACCGTGTCACCTTCGTAGGCTATCTCGATTCTGACGAGGTAGTAGCCGCGTATCATCTCGCTGACGCATTCGCGTTCGCGTCGACGACGGAGACGCAGGGGCTCGTTATCGGAGAGGCGATGGCCGCCGCTCTGCCGGTCATCGCCGTCGAGGACCGCGCCGTCGAGGACTTCGTCATCGACGGACGCACGGGAGTCATCGCTCCGGCCAACCCCGAGGATCTCGGGCGCGCGTTCGACCGGCTGCTCGCGGACGAACAGACGCGCACGCGCATGGCCCGTTCCGCGGCCGAGCGCGCGCGGCACTTCTCAATCGCGCACCAAGCCGCGCGACTGGAGCGCCTCTACCAGACGACACTCGGCGACTACCGGCCGCCCCGGCGGCTCGCACTCCCGCGGTTGCGTCGCGGCAAGGAGGCCGCAGACGTCAGCTCGCGTACTTGATCTGGATGCGCCGTGTCTGCTCAAGGCGGCTGAGCCCGCGCTCGAGATCCCGCACGTCGCGGATGTTCTCCACCGCCCACCTGAGGATCTCAGCTGGAACGTTGGGATAGCGCTTGCGCGCCTGCGACAAGGTCATGGGTGCCCCTCCTGCTACGACTGATGCTGCGACTGTGGTGTATTCGGTTGACCCAGCATCCCTAAGTCTGAACCTGAGGTTCAGGGCTGTCAAGCGCTACGCACGGCTGTGTTCCTGGTACCCACTCCACGTCCGTGAACTCGCGGCCGAACGCGAAGCGGGATCCGGCACACGTGCCGGATCCCGCCAACGCTGCGACTATCAGTGCTAGAACCAGGACTTGCGACCGGCAACATACGCGCGATAGAAGTCCTCGTCGGTCTTGGTCAGGTAGATCACTCCCTCGATGATTCCGATGATCGACGAGACCCACGCCAACATGCCAAAGGAGATCAGCGACACGGCGAGCAGGATGATGCCTTCCTTCGTGTAGCCGAGGTAGAACTTGTGGATGCCAAGCGCTCCGAGCAGGATCGCGAGGATGCCGGCAACGATCTTCTGCTTCTCGTCTGGAGGAGGCGCTGTCTGCGCGCCGACCTGCGGCGGAGCCTGAGGTGGCGCATACGCTGGCGGCTGGGGCGGAGCGGGGGGTGGTGGTGGCATTGGCGCAGGTACAGGCTGCGCCGGAGCCGCAACCGGTTGTGCGGCTGGTGGTGCGACAGGCGGCGCAGGCGGTGCGGGCGGTGCGGGCGGCGCAGTGAACTCGGGCTCAGGTGCCGCCGGCGGCTCAGGCGCGGGGGCCACCTCGACAGGCTGATCGGACGTGGCGTTGACGTTCTCGTCAGTCATTTCCCCTCCCGTTCGTCGGAGCCCCCGGCCGGGTAGCGCTCACTCGACAGGCAGGCAAGTTCCCTCCTCGCGACCTGCGTCCGCGGTGCGGGCGCAGCGACACTCACCGGTGACACACCACTACTCTCCCCAGCGCTCGAACAGAGCATGCTCGATCCCTAGCACATCGAGCACCTTACCCACAACGAATGATACCAAGTCATCGATACTCTCGGGCTTGTGATAGAACGCCGGCATCGCGGGCACCACGATCGCACCGGCTTCGGTCAGCGCGACGAGGTTGCGCAGATG
>JBBIJX010000098.1:0-2798 GCA_037445775.1 Actinomycetota bacterium | reverse complement strand
CGAGATGGAAAGAGGAGGTGGAGGCATCCGATCTCGAGTACATTGATTCTGAGGCAACGAATCAGTCCCTCGAGTACCTCTTATTCTGAGGCATCACGCCGCGCTCCCCGGTCCAGTGATGCTTCCCCCGTCACTGACCGAGGCAGCATGCAGCGGTGTGCGGTGACAGGAGTCTACTCGAGAATCGGGGTGACTTCCTCAGACACGGGCTCTTCGTCCGAATGCGCTGCGTCCGGAGCGTGCACCGCGAACGCGCTGACGCCACCTTCGGCCTCGAACTCCGCGAGAACCGCCTCCTGGACGGCAGTGCGCGCGTCCGTGTTGATGGGATGGCAGATGTCGCGGAACTCGCCGCTTGGAAGCTTGCGCGAGGGCATCGCGACGAACAACCCCTTGTCGCCGTTGACGACCCGCAAGTCGTGGATGACGAAGCAGTCGTCGATGACTATGCTCGCGATCGCGATGACCTTGTTCATGTCAACGGGACGCAGCGTGACCTTCGTGACCTGCATGGTTCCCCCTTTGCCGTGCCCTCTTTGCATGAAGGCGGCCCCCGCCGCCGGACATCCATGGTGCTTTGAGGTGCTATTCGACGTTCGGCACAGTATTCCTGTAGTTGACGCGCTCGTAAAGCACCCGCTCGGCAACGACCACATCGATGGGCTTGTCGACATCGGCACCGATCGATGCGTGCGGCGTGTACAGCGCGACGCAGACGCCCCCCAGAAGCTCGGTCATCTTCCGCTCGACGTCTTGGGGGCGCAGACGGCCGAGCAGCAAACGCAGGATGAAACGGAATCCGAGGACCCGGGCCATCGCCACTGGGCTTTTGCGCGTCTCGAAGAGCCGCTGCCCGATGTCCCGGTTCCGGGCGACGAGCGCCGGCGATAGCACCGCGACGTTGCCGCCGGTGACCGTGCCGTCAGCAATCCGGACGAAGGTCCTCTCCGAACCGGGGAACTGCGACAGCATGTCCGCCTCACGCACGAGCGGGTAGCTGAAGTCCGCGGAGCGTTCCAGGGAACGCGTGACGAAGTCGTCGATCGCCTCGGGCGTGAGCGCCGGCAAGTCCCCCGTCGTGACCAGCGTGGGGCGATCGCCCGAAGACGCGTCGGCGCCGGCGATGATGTTGTCTGCGAAGGGGGCGTCGGACACGACGACTCGGTCCACCTGCTCAACCCACGAGCCGAGCCCGTCCGACGTCGGGACAACGACGACGACGCCTGCGACGGTATCAGCGGCACGTAAGGCCTCCACGACCCACTGAACCATGGGCTTTCCGGCGATCGGCACGAGACCCTTGACGTGTACCGTCGGGTCGATCATCTCCCCTTCGCCGCCCGCGAGTACGACCGCGTCGACCTTCACGACCCACCTCCCCCGCCTTCGATGGTCACGCCCGACGCCCTGAGTGCCGTGGCCTGGCCGTACCAGCCCCGCTCGCCCGCCGCGGCGGCCGCCTCGCGTGCGCTGTCGGCATCTTCGCACACTCCGAAGACCGCAGAACCGGAGCCGGCCACAGCGGCGCCCAGCACGCCGGGTTCCTCGCGGAGCCACGACAGCGCATCGGCGACCGCTGTCACCACCGCGCACGACGCCCATTCGAGGTTGTTGTCGAGTGCGGTCGCGAGCGCGGCGACGTCTCCCGACTCGAGGGCGAGCACGACACGGTCTGGCGCGCCTGCGGGTCGCGGTGCTGTGCGAAAGGCGGCGTACGCCGCGGCAGTAGGCACCGGGTCGTTCGGAGCGGCCACAACAACGGGAACGCCCGAGAGTCCCGGGAGCTCGCGCACGAACTCATCACCCCGTCCGCCCATGAGCGCCGAGCCGGTCCGGGTCAGGAAGAACGGGACATCGGCACCGAGACTCGCCGCGACGGCGAGTACCTCGGGCGCGTGCGTGTCGACGTCCCAGCGGTGGCACAGCAGCGCCAGGCACGCAGCGGCGTCGGACGAGCCCCCGCCCAAGCCCCGGCCGTGCGGGACACGCTTGACGAGCGAGAGCGACACATCCAGCGGGCGGGCAAGCGCGCGCGACGACTCACGGGCCGCTCGAACCGCCAGGTTCGACGCCGAGGGGCAGGGTTCGGGGTCACAGAAGAACGTGAAGTGATCCGCAGATTCGGCCGTGATCGTGTCGCACAGATCGAGTGCGTGCAGCACCGTGCTCACGGCGTGATATCCGTCAGGGCGCACATCACCGACACCGAGGAAGAGGTTCACCTTCGCGGGAGCCGTAGCGACAGGCACCTCTACCCCTTCACGATGCAGGCGCGGCGCCCGCAGGGGTACCGCGCCCACTCGGCATCTCGAAACCTACGCGCGTCAGTTCATCCAAGGGAACAGCGTCTCGCCGTTCTCCGGGTGCGTGAGCTCGACGGTCCCCGTGAGCACGTCGACGTACTGGTACGACGCGCGCGCCGTGCGCTCGCGCTTCTCCTGCACCTCGACGACGAACAAGGACGGATGCGTCTGCATGAGGATTCCCTCACGCTCGACGATCTTGGAGCGTCCCATGTTGGCCCGTACGCGAATCTTGCTGCCAGTCAGCCCCTCGAGGTCAGACCTGATACGGCCCACGACCTCAGCCTGCGCAGTGAAATCCATGAATGTGCATTCCTCCTTGGTTTGAGCTGGCAGTATAGCCCAAGAAGACAGGAAATACCAGCTTCCGCGTTGCCTCAAAAAGAATGTACTCGAAACCGATTCGATGCCTCAGAAAAGAAGGTACTCGAACCGGCCCGTGCCGGATCGACCGGCGAAGGGCCGTACGGATACCGCTTTCGATGGCTGAGAAGA
>JBBIJX010000097.1:0-2817 GCA_037445775.1 Actinomycetota bacterium | reverse complement strand
ATCGGCAAGCTCGACAGCGACTTGGTGGGCGCAATCGTGTCCGGCATCGCTCAGGGGTGCCGTCAGGCGGGGTGCGCGCTCCTGGGCGGCGAGATGGCCGAGCACCCCGGCGTCATGGAGCCCGGCGACTACGACCTTTCGGGCTTCTGCGTCGGCGTCGTCGATCGCCCCAAGGCAATCGACGGCTCGAGCATACGCCCCGGCGACGTCGTGCTGGGCCTGGCGTCGAGCGGGCTGCACTCCAACGGCTTCTCACTCGTTCGCAAGGTGCTTGTCGAGGGGAGGGAGGCCGAGCTCACTGTGCCACGCGCCGACCTGGGTGGCGCGAGCCTCGGAGAGCTCCTGCTCACGCCCACGCGCATCTACGTGCAGCCGGTTCTCGACGTGCTGCGCGACGGCGCCCCCGTGAAGGGCATGGCGCACATCACAGGGGGTGGCATCACTGAGAATCTCGACCGCTGCCTGCCGAACGACTGCGATGCGCGCGTGCACCGGGGCTCGTGGCCCATCCCGCTCGCCGTCCGGGCGGCGGTCGACGCGGCCGCGCTCACCGACGACGAGGCCTACCGCACGTTCAACATGGGAATCGGCTTCGCCCTCGTGCTCGACCCGAAGGCGGCGCCTGACGTGGCCGTGACGCTCAGGGAGGCTGGGGAGACGGTCTACGAGATCGGCGAGATCGTCGAGGGCGACGGGCGCGTGCGCTACGCCGGATGACGTTTCGCTAGCGACGCTTGCAAGTGGCGCACTCGACGGGCCTTAGGGGGGTGTGGGACGGACATGGAATCGATGTCTCGGCTGCGGATCGGCGTGCTCATCTCGGGCTCCGGAACGAACCTTCAGGCAATCATCGACGCGTCGCGCGACGGCGCGCTCGATGCTGACGTCGTTGTCGTCATCTCCAGCCACGCGTCCGCGCGAGGTCTCGAGCGCGCCTCCAAGCACGGCATCGACGGCGTGTTCGTGGACCGCGCGGAGTTCGACTCGGCGAAGGCGTACAACGCGCGGCTGCGCAACGAACTCGTCGCGCGCCAGGTGGACCTCGTGGTCATGGCCGGCTACATGCGCCTGCTCGGGCGTGAGGTGCTCGACGCGTTCCCCGGCCGTGTCGTCAACATCCATCCTGCGCTATTGCCGAGCTTCGCGGGCGCGCACGGCATCTCGGACGCTTTCGACTATGGCGTGAAGGTCACCGGCGTCACGGTGCACTTCGCCAATGAGGCTTTCGACGAGGGGCCGATCATCGCGCAAGAGGCGGTCGTCATCGCCGAGGACGACACCATCGAGACACTCGAGGCGAAGATCCATGAGGTCGAGCACCGGCTCTATCCCGCTGCGCTGCAGTTGATCGCGGAGGGCCGTGTCAGCATCGATGGGCGTCACGTCCGCATAAAGTCGGCGCGAGAATCGCTGTAGTCGCTCCCATCTGTGACCGATAACCACTACGCAGACGCCTGGTCGCGCAGTGCACTTGGCATGGCGTGGGGGATTGCAGCGATGACGCTCGGCCCGTTCGAACATAACGCTGGGACTCTCCAGTTCCCGCATCACCGCGTACCGGCGCGCGCTGCCGTCGCGACGATGCCCGCGGGTCCGGCGAGTGGCGCACCTCTGCCTGTCTGGGTCGTTCCGCTTCTGGTGTCCCTCTTCGCCCTGAGCATCTTGATGGTGGGGGCGTTCACGTGGGAGTGGGCCGACGCCCGGCTCCAGGCCAACTGGGATCCCACGCCTCCCGCTGTCTCGGCAGCTGAGGCACGCGTCACAGCTGAGCCAACCGACCCCGGCGCCCTCATCACGCTGGCGCACGAGTATCGCCGCGCAGGCATGCTCACGGAGGCGCTCGAGAGCAACCGCCGCGCCCTCGAGCTCGACGCTAACGAGGTGGCCGCTCACTACAACATTGGCAGCATCCTCAGGGAGATGGGCGACGACACGGCGGCCGAGGTCGCGTTCTGGGACGCGCTCGAGATCGATCCCGTGTACGCATCAGCGTCGATCGCGCTCGGTGAGCTGTACATCGATCGAGGTCACTACCGCTCGCTGCTAGTCGCTGTGACTCCCGCGGCCAAGGCGCACCCCGAGGACGGTGAGCTCCAGTATCTGCGCGCCGTGGGCCTCGAGCACACCGGCAAGAAGCGCGAGGCGCTCGATGGCTACTGGCGCGCGATGGAGCGCGCGCCCGGCCTGGCCGACGCGCGCGCCGGCTACGAGCGTCTGAAGGGCGTCCGCTAGCCCGACCTCCCTTCGGCTACAATGGCGGCACTTCCTCGCCCGCGCCACGCCTCAGGGGGTCGCATCGATGTCGTCTTCGCCCATTCGCCGCGCGCTTGTTTCCGTCACCGACAAGACCGGCGTCGTTGAGTTCTGCCGAACGCTCACCCAGGAGTTCGGCGTCGAGATCGTCTCGACCGGCGGCACCGCCAAGGCGCTCTCCGACGCCGGCGTGCCGGTTCGCTCCATCGACGACCTGACGGGCTTTCCCGAGATGATGGACGGCCGCGTCAAGACGCTGCACCCGCGCGTGCACGGCGGACTGCTCGCGCGCCGCGACCTACCCGCGCATATGGCGTCTGCAAACGAGCACGGCATCGGGATGATCGACCTCGTCTGCGTGAACCTCTATGCGTTCGAGGCGACCGTCGCCAAGGACGGCGTGACCGAGGAAGACGCCATCGAGAACATCGACATCGGCGGGCCGTCCATGCTCAGGAGCGCCGCGAAGAACTTCGAGAGCGTGACTGTCGTAGTGGACCCCGCATGCTACGAGAGCGTGATCGCCGAGATGCGCGCGAACGGGGGCGCCACGACGCTTGCGAC
>JBBIJX010000096.1:0-2916 GCA_037445775.1 Actinomycetota bacterium | reverse complement strand
GGTCCGACGGCCGGACCGCGACCCCCACCCCTTCGCGCTCGACGAAGTCGGCCACCCACGTGCCCTCGCTCACGATCACCGGCACACCGATCGCCATGCCTTCCATCGCCTTCACTGGGAAGTGAGTCCGGTAGTTCCCGTACGTGGTGTCGTACACCGCGTACACAACATCGCAGCCCGCGTAGAGACCAGGAATCGTGTCGTAGGGCACGCGGCCGATCGTCTCCACGCGATCGTACTCGATCGCGAGGCGCTCGATGTCGGGCGCGGCGGTGCCGCCTCCCGCAAGCAATGCGTGTGCGCCGGAAATGGGCTGGATGGCTCGCATAAGCGCTTCGAGCTGCCCCACGCTTCGCTTCTGGCCGATGAAACATACGCGCATCGGCGTGCCGGGACCTCGCGGCGCGGCGCGTCGAGGGAATCGACGCAGGTCCGGCGCGTTTTCCACAAGCACCAATCGCGCGCCTGCACGGCACTGGGGCACGGCGTCAACGGCGGCGTCGCTGCCGATGCGAGGGCCGCCGAGTCCAGCGATGTGCGCGACTTGACCCGGATTGGCCACGACCACGAGGTCCGCCTCGCGCACGCCCCGTCCCTCGACTCGCGTCACCGCTGTGCGAGCAAGCGCGCCCTTCCATCCACGCTGCGGAATCATCCTGCTCTCCGCGTACAGCTCGTGCAGGTCTAGCACGAATCGCGCATCCCGACACGCCCTGCGCGCAGCGAGGAAGACCGGGATCGTATCGGCGTCATGGCAGTGGATGACTCGGGGCGCCATAGCGGAGACCCGCTCGGCTGCGGTCCGCCAGAATCGCCGATAGGCACCGATGTTGCCAAGCCCGCCCCCGTGACGGGCCGTCGGGCCGCACCGCACCACATCGAAGCCGTCGCGCTGCTCGCGCGCGGGGAGTTCCTGCGCGCGGTCCCACGCCACCACCGTGACGGCCCAGCTGGCGTCAGCGAGCGCCCGGGCCTCCTTCTCGACGCGCGGATCCGCAGCCGCGTCATTCGAGAGTACCATCGCCACCCGGCGCGCTTCACCCGCGGCCATCGAACTCACCTCCGATGACCTCGCGGTAGGCACTCACAAGCCGCTCGCCCACGACCGCGTTGCCAAAGCGCGCACGAACCTGAGCGGCGATCCCCGCCGAGGAGAACTCGCCCAACCGCGCTGCGGCCTCCCGCAGACCCTGGGCGAGCGCACCAGCGTCGCCCGGCGCGACCAGCGCGCCGACATCCGACGTCACGATCTCCGACGGCCCCCCGCTGGCGGTGGCGACCGCTGGTAGGCCCGTCGCCATCGCTTCCACGAGCGCAAGGCCGAAGCCCTCGCGACGAGACGGCTGGACATAGAGGTCAGCGTGGGCAAGCGTATGGCACAGCGCGTCCCCCGACAGCGAACCGAGGAAGTTCACGCGGTCCGCCAGGCCGAGCGATGTCGCTTTGACGCGAAGGTCGGCTTCGAGCGGCCCGGCGCCCACCAGGTCCAGGCTTAGGCCCAGGCCCTCCGACACGAGCGCCGCGAGCGACTCGAGCAAGACGTCATGGCCCTTCTCGGGAACGAGACGGCCGACTGACACCAGACGCAACCGATCGCTCGCGCGTCGCCCGGTTCGCTCGACGAGCCGATAGGCCTGCTCATCGTATGTGTCGTGGATGACGCGAACGCGCTCGGGATTGGCGTTGAGCGCATCTAGCGTATCGGCAGCAAGCTTGGTTCCCACGCAGATCGTGAGAGTAGCGCTCGCCACCACATCCCGCACCGCCGCCTTCCACTTTGGCCGGGTGATGTTGGTGTAGAGATCAGAACCGTGTACGGTCACGACGACCGGTATGTCAAACTGCCTGGCCAGCGCAATCGCTGCAGCGCCGCTCGGATACAGTTCGTGCGCGTGGACGAACTCCGGCTCATGTCGGCGCACCGCGTCAGCAAATGCGTCGCGGGACGCATGCGCCATCGACGCGCCAACCGTCGAGTAGAGGAGTCGCCTCGGCAGGACCACGTAGCGCGGCCGGTCGACCTGCCACCCGCAGACGTCCTCGCAACCGACGTCGACCGGATGCCTGGTGCGACCAGCAAGAATCTGCGGGACGTACGGGGCCGGTGCGATCACGCGCCACCGAACAGCGTCGCGCGTCGCCATCATCTGCTGGACCACGAACGTGCCTCGGTGCTTCTCGGCGGCGTTGGGAAACTGCCTGGTCAGCACAAGACCGCGCATGCGGCTCGACGGTCCCGCGTCTGCCACGGCCCTGCCTAGCCCACCAAGGAGAACGAGCTGCGACCCAGCCATCCGCAGGCCGCTGCGAGAGCGATTCCCAGAACAGCCCCAGAAGCGCGCCAGCGAGGACCTGCATAACGGCGGCGGTGTCGACCTTCTGCGAACACGCGGTCGCGGACCCGGGCGTGTACGTGTAGGCGCTGTGCATGAAGGTGAGCGCGGTCGAATCGAGCAGCCGGTTGCACAGAATACTCGTACGTCACAACGAGAGCGGGGCGCGGCTGGGCGTTCATAGCCTACATACTATAGGATTGCGCCGGATGCCGTAACAAGCCCACTGCATGCTCGCAGGCATGATTCTGGCCAACGCACCGTTTCCGCCCGACATCCGGATCGAGAAGAAGGCTGGCGTACGCACCGAGTCCGGTCACGAGATCCCCGTGCTCTGCCGAGGAGACCGCTCCACCCCAACAACCGAGCCTGCCGGCCCCGCAACGGCCGTGCGACACCAGGTGCTCCCCGGCTACCCACTCAGGCGCACGCTCGGCAATCCGCGCCGCGCGCCGCACCGGCGTGCCGGTGGTTCGACTTCCACGAGAACTGCCCCGCCGCGCCTACTCATCAACGGCAGGCCCGCCGCCAAGATGGGCTTGACAGAGACGCGCCATTGCGGCGGAACGGGCGCCCTGATCTC
>JBBIJX010000095.1:0-2919 GCA_037445775.1 Actinomycetota bacterium | reverse complement strand
GCTCTACAAGCTCAATGCCCGCAAGAACCCGAGATGGAAAGAGGAGGTGGAGGCATCCGATCTCGAGTACATTGATTCTGAGGCAACGAATCAGTCCCTCGAGTACCTCTTATTCTGAGGCATCACGGCTTCCGACGTGTTCTTCCAGCGAATTCCCGGTGCGCTTCGTGTTCAGGACCCCAGAACGCGAGCGAGCGCGACGAACGCCTCCGGGCGCAGCGTCTCGGCGCGTACCGCGCCATCGATGCCAGCCGCAGCGAGCGCATCATCGAGAGCTACGCCGGACACTCCCAATGCTGCTCCGAGGGAGTTTCGAAGCGTCTTGCGGCGCTGGGCGAACGCGGCGTCCGCAAGCGTTGCAGCCAAGCGACGCAGCGTGTTCGGCACAGGATCGGAGATGCGCTCAAGCCGGATGACCGCGCTGTCGACACGCGGCGGCGGCATGAAGCACGTCGGCGACACCGCGAACCGCCCGGCCACACACGCCTCCAGTGCCAGCTTGACGGTGTAGGCCCCGTACGCCTTCGTGCCCGACCGCGCCGCCATGCGATCGGCCACCTCTGCCTGAACCATCACAGTCGCACTCCGAACCGACGGCAGCAGCTCGAAGTAGCGCAGCACGACAGTCGCCGCAACCTGGTACGGAAGGTTAGCCACGAACGCCGTCGGCGGGCCGAACGGGGCCTCGAGGACGTCGCGGGCGACCGCGACCGCGTCCGCGTGTACGAGCGCGAACCGTGAACGGCCGGAAGTCGTCGAGGCGAGCGCGGGGCGCAGCGTCGCGTCGCGCTCTACGGAGACGACGGCCGCCCCGGTCGCGCAAAGCGCGACCGTCAGCGTGCCGATGCCAGGGCCGACCTCCAGCACGACGTCATCCGGACCGACGTTCGCGAGCGCGATGATGCGGCCCACTACGTTGTCGTCGACGAGAAAGTGCTGGCCAAGGTGTTTCTTCAGGTGAAGCTGATGCGCCTCAAGAACCCCGCGCGTCGCGGACGGATTTGCGAGCGGTGAATGGGCCACGTCAGTCGAGGACGATTATCGTGACGCTGCGGCGCCCCCAGCGGATCGCTTCTCGGACGGTTTCGAAGCACAAGTCGATGCGATTGCCCTTGATCGCGCCGCCGGTGTCGGCCGCAAGCGCGTAGCCGTACCCAGGGACGTAGACGCGAGTGCCCAGAGGGATCGTCCGCGGATCCACCGCAATGATGCCGTAGCGCGCCCGCGCGCCGGTCGCCGTCGTGAAATCGAGGTCCGGCTGACGCGGCGAATACGCCGTAGTCTCCACACGCATGCGGCGCCCTTCGCGCGGCGGCTTCGCACTCGCCGAACGCGAAGAGGCGTCGTGCCTAACCCTCGACCCGGTGCCGACGGCTACGATGCGAGGCACCGCTCGCCTGATCGTTCGCGAGTTCGCGAGTTCAGGGACGCTCTCGGCGCCGCCAGCCACCAGCACGCGATAGACGAGCAGCTTGCGCCCGGCCTCTCCACTCGCGACGACGCGCCTGACACCCCGTGGAAGTGACGGGTCCTTCTCGTAGCGCACCGGCGCCGCGACCGTTACCTCTTGACTCGAGACTCTCACGAACACGTGGGGCACAGACACGGTCATGCCCGCTCGAAGCGGCGTCTCCGGTGGTGGGATCACCTGGGAGTTCGAAGCCGGATCCGCGCCGACGGCCACGAGCGCATCGGCCACTGTATCGCCAACGACGTCGATATCGACACGCCTGCCGTCCAAGTTCACGGTGACCGGTATCGAACGGCGGACGACTACCGAAGTGCAGTCCCCAAGCGGGGTGTCGAGCGCCGGGGTGACGAGGTCGTCCGCATCGACGTCGATTCCTATCTCGTCAAGCAGCGCTTCGACGGATGCGGCTTGTGTCCGCACGCGGGAAGTGCGGCCGTCGACGACGACCGTGACCTCCTTCTGTGCCCACACGAATCCCGTGATGCTCAGTGTGATGATGAGTGCTGGAACGAGTGCTGCGATGAGGTGCTGTGCCCTATGGGAGTCCGCCGAGCGAGTCGGCCCAACCCGCATGCAGAAAGCCTCATTCTGTCGACGACATGGCAACCACCCGGTAACAGAGGGGGAGTTTCGATGCTAGCCGTCCGCGACGGCGAGCGCAAACGAGCAGGTGGTCACGGAGCAACTTCTGAACGCGGCGCGCAAGGGTCGCTCATGCGCCCGTTCGGATCGCCGCCCGCGTGAGTTCGATCCCCGCCTCGCGGGCGCGGGCGATGGCATCCGGATGGCGCTCGACGTCGCCTGAGGCGTCCGGGCCCACCACCTCGACCACTCCGTCAACAGAGACGTCGAGCACGGCGAACACACTCCTCGTGGGCGTGAGCGCGCATGCGGTGCCGTACGGATCGCCGCCGCCGCCTACCACAAGTACCGCGCCGGGCCGACGGTGCGCGCGCGGTCGTTCGCCCAGGAGGTATCGTCGCGCCCAGTACGGCTGACACCGGTCGTAGAGTACCTTGAGTGTCGCCGGTACCGTCGCGAAGTAGACCGGCGTCGCCACGGCGATAGCGTGCGCGCCGTCCAAGAGCCGGTAGACATCATCCATGTCATCGTGCACCACGCAGACGCCCGTCGCGGAGCAGCCCCCGCATCCGCGGCATGATTCGATCGCCAGCTCGGCGACGCTGAGGCGTACCGGTACTCCGCCCGCCTCCGAAACCCCGTCCGCGAACTTGTCGAGCAGCCGCGCAGAGTTGCCGTGTGCGCGCGGGCTTCCCAGGATGCACAGCACGCGCGTCATGACCGCTCCCTATCCAGGAGCCCCACAGCGGCCGAATAGGAGTGGTTCGCCATCGACGCCGCGGTCTCGCCACGCGCCGTCGCGACGCGTGCCGCCGTGAAGACGACGTGGGCCGGCTCGCAGGGCCGGCCGCGGAATGGTTCGGGAG
>JBBIJX010000094.1:0-3108 GCA_037445775.1 Actinomycetota bacterium | reverse complement strand
TCACGAGCACGACGACGGGCTTGTCAGTCACGGCCTCGCCCACCGTGCGGTGCTCGACCTCGGGCCTGCCGCGCTCCTCCACGCGGACGATGACCCCGCTCGGTACAAACAGCGACGCGACGCTCACTGCTTGCTCGAGCGAACCGCCCGGGTTGTTGCGCAGGTCGAGCACGAGCGATCTCGCACCCTTCTTGCCGAGAGACTTCACCGCCTGAGAGATCTCGTCGGTGGCGTTGCCGTTGAACTGCGCGAGCCGGATGTAGCCCACACCGTCCTTCATCTCGCTCGTCGTGTTTGGGAACGTGATCATCTCGCGCGTGAGCGTGAGGTCGTACTCCTTGCCCGGCTTACCCTTGGAGCCGGGGCGGATCATCACGAGTTTGACGTCCGTCCCCTCCTTGCCGCGCACGCGCTTGACCACTTCGTCGACTGACCACTTGTCGCGCCGCACGCCGTCGATGCTCGCGAACCGGTCGTCGGGCTTGATGCCGCCACGGGACGCAGGCGTGTCGGGAAAGACCTCGACCACGTAGGCGTTGCCGTCCTGCTCGCCCAGCGAAACGCCGATGCCGCCGAACTCGCCCGACATCTCCTCGTTGAAGTAGCCGTAGTGACGCGGATCGAAGTACGCGCCGTAGGTGTCACCGACGCCTTCGAGAAGTCCCTGGATCGCGCCGGCGGTCGCTGACGTCTCGTTAGGCGGCTTCAGCGCCTCTCGCTGCAGCAGCCCGTACGCCTCGTCAACGTGCTCGCTCACCGCCGATGACTCGGCGGCGGCAATCGCCGGGATGCCCAAGGGGCCGACGTCGAGCCGAGCGACGGCAAATCCCGCGATGAAACCCGACGCGACCAGGATGACGCCCACGGACACGCCAAGCAGGACCTTCACGTACCGGTTCACGGATGCGCCTCTCTTCGTGCGTCGGCTCTGGGGCCGCGGCTATACCTTCAGGTAGCGCGACATTGCAAGCCACGAGCCAGCTGCACCGATGAGCATGCCGCCGAGAACGAGCACAAGCGCGATCTGGGCCATCGCGGTACCGGACAGCGACACGGCGAGGAACGACAGTGTGTCTTTCAGCCGCGGCATGATCGCCGCCTGAAGTGCAACGACGGAGACTATCGCGAGGGTCGCGCCGATCAGTGCCTGCAAGACGCCTTCCAGCAGGAACGGCGTACGAATGAACCAGTTGCTCGCGCCCACGAGGCGCATGATGCCGATCTCCTTGCGGCGCGCGTAGATCGCCAGACGAATCGTGTTGTTGATGAAGATGAGGCTCACCACGGCGAGCATCACGACGAACACGACCTGGATAACGCGAACCACGCGCGTGAACGCGAAGAGCTTGTTGACGATCTGCTGTCCGTACTTGAGTGAGTCCTCGGGGTCGTCAGGGCGGTCCGCGACCTTCAAGAAGAGCTCGCTCCTCTTGATCTGGGCCACCATCTCCTCGACGCTCCTCGGGTCCTTGAGCGTCACGTCCAACGACGCCGGCAGCGGATTGCCCTCGAGTTGGTCGATGATCTCGGGTGACTGCTTCATGTCCTCGCGGAACTTCTTGAGCGCCTCTTCCTTGCTCGTGTAGTCCACACCCTTGACGAGCGGGTCGGCGAGCATCCACTGCTGCAGCGCGTTGACGTCGCTCGTCGCCGCGCCGTCCTTGAGGAACACCTGGATCGTGACCTTGTCCTCGACGCTCTGGACGATGTTGTTGACGACGAAACCCGTCGCGATGAAGATGCCCACGAGTAGCAGGGACAGGTAGATGGTGATCACGGCGCCAAGCGACATGACCCAGTTGCGCCGGAAGTTCGTGACGGACTCGCGTACGAAGTAGCCCACGCTAATCGACATAGCCGTACACCCCCCGGTCCTGATCGCGGACGATGCGGCCGCCCTCGAGGGCGATGACGCGACGGCGCATGTTGTCGACCATCTCACGGTCGTGCGTAGCGATGAGCACGGTGGTGCCGGTCTTGTTGATTCGCTCGAGCAGTTTCATGATGCCGAGCGACGTCTGCGGGTCCAGGTTGCCCGTGGGTTCGTCGCAGAGCAGGAGCGGTGGCCGGTTGACGAACGCGCGGGCGATGCTCACCCGCTGCTGCTCGCCGCCGGAGAGCTCGTCGGGATAGCTGTCGATCTTGTCCTCGAGCCCAACTAGCCTGAGCACTTCAGGAACCTGGGTGCGGATGACATGCTTGGACTTGCCGATGACCTCGAGTGCGAACGCGACGTTCTCGAAGGCGGTCTTGTTCGGCAGGAGCTTGAAGTCTTGGAAGACACAGCCGATGTTGCGACGCAGGTAGGGAACCTTCCAGTTCTTCAGCTTCACGAGGTCCTGCCCCGCCACGACGATCTGTCCGCGCGTTGGGAGCAACTCACGCAAGAGCAGACGGATGAACGTCGACTTGCCCGAGCCCGAGTGGCCCACGATGAAGACGAACTCGCCGGCCCGGATGTCGACGTCGACGTCGGAGAGCGCAGGCGCGTCGGGAGTATAGTGCTTCGACACGGCCCGCATGCCGATCATGAGCGGACCGGTCCGTGCGGGTGTCTCGGCGGCCGCAGCGGCCGCGGGCGGCGCGCTGGTCGCGTCGGTGATGTCACTCAATGGGTTGCTCCAATTCGCAGCGACGATACCCTCACAGAGTCTAGCAAAGTCGGTCCTGTCGGCGTCCCATAGGGGCGTGAAGAGCGTGTGGAGTATTCGCGTGCTCAGGCAATCAACTCACGCGCCGCCTCGGCGATGTGGGCCGCCGTGAGGCCAAAGTGCTCCATGAGCTCCGACGGCTCGCCGCTGGTGCCGAATACATCGGCCACGCCGATGCGGCGCGTAGGTACCGGACACGCCTCGGACAGCACCTCCGAGACCGCGGAGCCCATGCCACCGAGCACGCTATGCTCCTCACAAGTCACAATGCGCCCGGTCTTAGCGACGCTCGCCACGAGCGTGTCCACGTCGAGCGGTTTGACGCTTGAGATGTCGATGACCTCGGCGGAGACGCCCTCGCCGGCGAGCAAACCGGCGGCCGTGAGCGCCTCACTCACCATGATGCCGCACGCGGCGAGCGTCACGTCGGCGCCTGTGCGCAGCACGTTCGCTCGTC
>JBBIJX010000093.1:0-3214 GCA_037445775.1 Actinomycetota bacterium | reverse complement strand
CGACGACCGGATTCGCGGGCAACGTGAACTTCATCGGCTCAGTACCCGACCCCGCCGACGTTCTTGCGGTCGAAGGGGCGCACCACCACGACTACGGCAAGGAGCCGCGGCCGGGTCGCAAGGTCGGGCACGCGACGGTGGTCACGAAGGATGTCGAGTCACGCGATGCCGGCCTCATTCGCCTGCGCGAGCTCGCCGAGGCGGCGCTACGCTAGGACTTCCCGGCGCGGAAGCGGCGACCGCGCCTCAGCCGCTGGATGACGCGTCCGATACCGCCGTCTGCACCGCAGCGCGCTGGACGCGGTCCATGATCGCCGCGCCCAGGCCGACCGTGGGCACCGGCCGGAATACGATCGCATCAAGCCCGAGCGCATCAAGCCGGTGCAGCGCCGCGAAGAGATGCGTCGCGGCCTCCGTGAGGTCTCCCGATGACGAGAGCACCTCGACCGCCTCCCACTCACCGTCCTCATCGTCGCCCCGAAGCGTCACCAGGCCGGCCCGAGCCCCTGACGCGGCGGGCCCCTCTGAGATGACGAGCGGGGTGCGAGGCGCGTAGTGCGCGTCGAGTTGGCCGGGTGCGGCGGGTCGCGAACTCGACAGGCGCCGCTCGACACGCATCGCCAGCAACTCCTCTATCTCCTCCACGGCTACGGCCCCCGTGCGCAGAAGAACGGGTGCCCCCTCGGCGACACTCACGATCGTGGACTCGAGACCGCGCAAAGTGGGCCCGCCATCGAGGACCAGATCGATGCGACCGGCCAGCCCGGCCATGACGTGCGCCGCAGTGGTCGGGCTGAGCCTTCCGAACGGATTCGCGCTGGGAGCCGCGACCGGTTGGCTGACCGCCTCGAGCAGTGCGTGGGCGACGGGGTGTGCGGGAACGCGCACGGCCACCGAACTCAGGCCTGACGTCACGAGGTCGGGCACTACGGGCCTCTTCGGCACCACGAGCGTGAGCGGGCCCGGCCAGAAGCGCTCCGCCAGCAGCCGCGCCGTCTCGTCTATCTGAGCGACCCGCTCGATCTGCTCCGGACAGGAGAGATGAAGGATCAGCGGGTCGAAGCGGGGACGCCCTTTAGCAAGGAAGATAGATGCGGCTGCCTCGGCATCAAGGCCGAGCGCACCAAGGCCGTAGACCGTCTCAGTCGGAAACGCAACGAGACCGCCGTCAAGGAGCACGCGGGCGGCGCGCTCGATGGCTCCAGGCTCTTCGGCGGGAAGGAGCTTGGTCGTGTGCGCATCATCGGTGGGCAAGTCAGTCATCGGCACTTCGTCTCTCTCTGGAAGTCGAGCCTCTCCCTCCGCTTCGTGCGACGTACCTAACCATATCGTAGTCCTGCGCCAGGTCGCGAGCCTTGATGAACGCCTGCGTACGCCGGGACTCCTCTGCGGCCACGTCGGATCTACCCTCTGAAGCGGTATGCTGGTTCGACGCACGTATGTGCTGAACCGCCGAGGAGGGATGCGCAATGCGCACGGATGTCGTCATCACCGTGACCGGACCCGACCGCGTTGGCATCGTCGAGGAGGTCGCCCAGGCGCTGCTCGCAGTGCGCGGCAACATAGGCACCAGCCGGATGGCCCGCCTAGGCGGTGAGTTCGCGATCCTCATGCATGCCGAGATCCCGTCCGGATCCACGCAGGACCTCGAGGCGGCGCTTTCGGGACTCGCCGAGCAGGGCTATCACGTGACGCTGACCCCGACGCGATCCAACGCCTCCATCGAGCAGTCCTCGTGGGCTACGTTCCGCGTCGATGTCGAAGGCGCCGACCACGAGGGCATCGTTCACGAGATCGTGCGCGGCCTGTCCCAGATGGGCATCAGCATCGAGGCGATGGAGACAGGCACGGCCGATGCGCCCACGACCGGAGTGACGCTCTTCACGATGAGCGCGATTGTCGCGGTTCCGCCCGGTGTCGAGCACTCGGCGTGGCGCAGCGAACTCGATGCGGCGGCCGAGGCCTCGAACGTCGACGTCGACGTGTACCCGCTGAGCTGAGGCGTCAGGAGCGCACCCGAAACCAGGATGCGGCGGCCTACTCGTCGCGCTCGGTCACTTCGATGAGGTGGTAGCCGAACTGCGTCTTGACGGGCCCATGCACGACGCCGACCTCTTCGTTGAAGCACACGTCGTTGAACTCCTGGACCATCTGGCCGGGGCGGAACTGTCCCAGGTCGCCGCCGCTGCGCCCCGACGGGCACGTGGAGTGCTGTTGCGCCATCGCCCCGAAATCCTCACCTTCGGCGATGCGCTGCTTGATGTCGTTGCACTGCTCCTCGGTGCTCACGAGGATGTGACGGGCGCGAGCTGTGGCCATGGGAGTTCTCCGTTCGTGATGGGGTCGTTAGGAAGATACTATGCCACGCAGGCTACACCACGCAGGCGTGTCAGTGGCCCTACCCCTCGTCGCGCGGCAGTCGCCCACCTCGCGTAGACGCCGCCCGGCGCCCGGCCCGTTGCGGGACCGGCGTTCCTGCCCGACAATTGCCCCGGGGAGCGATATCCGGACGCGAACATCGGGAGACGGCGTGAGGGACGGATCGGTAGACGGCGCGCTTGCGCTCCCCGTACTCGCGAGCCGGGAGCGATTCGTGATTGACCTCGCCGAGATCCTGACCACCACGAAAGACTCCTCACTTCTGGCACGCGGCGCCCTCGAACTCCTCGCAGACACCCTCGGCGCGCAGAGCGGCGCCGTGAACCTCGCGCGCCGTGACGAATCCGATGACCTTCTCCTCGTCTCCGTCGCGCTCATAGGCCCGCACGCCTCGCTCCTGGGCAACGTCCCCCCGGTCAGTGTTGCGGCCATCACCGAGGCCGCAGAGGTCTTCCGTTCGTCAGTTCCTTCCTTCGTCGAGGACGCGTATCGCGGCGACGGAGCACTCGAGTCGACGGGCGCGGCACGATGGCGCGAGCAGCTCCCGGCGCAGGCGAGGGCGGTCGTTCCCCTCGACGCCCACGGTGAGCGCCTTGGAACCCTGGCGCTCGAGTGGGGGTCGCCTCGTGAGTTCGCCGCGGAGGAGCGCGAATGGCTCGCCGCGGTGGCCTCTCTCATCGGGCTGGGCCTGGCGCTCATCGAGGGCCACTCGAACGCGTCGACCCCGCCGCGCGCGCCCGTGCGTGAAACGGTCGAGTTCGGCGTGACCGCGGAAGGTGTTGTCATCACGCCGCGGATGAAGGGTGCGAAGCATCCTGCGCTGATGCTTAGCGCC
>JBBIJX010000092.1:0-3247 GCA_037445775.1 Actinomycetota bacterium | reverse complement strand
TGGCTTCACCCGGCGACAGGCCTCTACTTCGTTGCATCGAAGGATGTTCGCGAGGAGCTGGTCGTCCGTGGCCTTGCCTGGGACCGGATCGTCGTGTCGGGCATCCCTGTGCGCCAGCGGGAGCCGAAGGCCGGTGAGCGCGGGAACCGTACAGCTGATGCTGCGGCCGACCGCTTCACGGTCTTCTTCGGCGGCCCGCCTCCGTCCATGTCGGAGCTGACGCGATCGGTCGCCGGACTCGTGGACATCGGCGTGCGCGTCATGGTCTCGACCGTGGGAGACAACCGGCTCACCGCCCGCATGGCGGAGATGGCGCAGACGCGAGAGCTCGTCCGCACGTGCCCAGACGAACAGAGCGCGAGCAGCGCTCTGAAGGCGGCCGATGTCGTTGTGGCCCGTGCGGGTAGTACCGAACTTGTTGGAGCGCTTGCGTGCGGTGCGCCGCTCATCATCTATACTGAAATGGCCGGGCATGAGACCCACAACGTCGACTTCTTGGTCGCCTGCGGGGCGGCGCTATTGGCGCGAGACGCCGACGATGTCGTGGGCAAGGTGCGCTACCTCGCCGGTCACAGGGATCGGCTGGCGTACGTGGCTGAGCGGGCCGCGTCACTCGGGCGCCCCGAGGCGGCCAAGCTGGTGTGCGAACGGATCAGGGCGTCGCTGAGGGAGTGAACGGAGAGTGCGATGGTGTTCGAGGCAACTGTCAACGCGCGCCGTTCCGTACGGGACTACCGGCCAGACCCGGTGGACCGCCAGGTGCTCGAGCGTGTTCTGCACGCCGCGACGCTCGCGCCTTCGTCGTTCAACATGCAGCCGTGGCGTTTCCATGTGACGACCGGGGAGACCCGCGATCGGGTTGGGGCCATACTCGCGCAGGCGACTGTGCACCTCTCGGAGTATGTGGGCCTGCTGGGCGCGGACAACCTCGATCAGGCGCGAGAATGGTTCTCGTCACTCGGGAATGCTCCGTGCGTGATCTGTGTGTCGGTTCCTTCCGGGGCCGAGGGACTCGAGTACATGAACACGCTGCTCTCTGTTGGAGCGGCGGTTGAGAACCTCATGCTGGCGGCGGCCGATGAGGGGTTGGGCACATGTATGGTGACGTTCGCCTGGTGGGTCCGTGACGAACTGGGCGAGCTCCTAGGGCTGGATGCCCATCACCAGGTCGCGGGCATCATCTCGCTCGGCTATTCTGCGGAGACGCAGGACCGCCCTTCGGCGAGGCGCCATGACCTCATCGACTGGCTCGACTGAGAGCGCATGCTGGCCGCCGTCTTCTTCGACGTGGGAAACACGCTGCTGCGGCCGTACCCGAGCGTCGCTGAGGTTGTTCGGGAGGTGCTCGCCGACGAGGGCCATGTGCGGGATGTCTCCGCAATCGACGCCTTCCTGCCGCTCGTCGACGAGTACTACGAGGACCGCTACCGCACCGACGACACCTTCTGGACGAGCGAGGAGGAGACGTCGGCTGTGTGGGTGGGCATGTACTCCCTGCTCTGCCGGGAACTCGGCATCGACGTGAGCGCCGAGTGTATCGCGCGCAGGGTCTACGACGAATTCGGCGATTCCATGCGCTGGCGCTTCTACGACGACGTGCTCCCCGCGCTCGAGCGCATCCGCGGGCGAGGTCTCAAGACAGGCCTGATCTCGAACTGGGACCGTCGACTCTCAGGGCTCATCGAGGGGCTCGGCGCGTCGCACCTCTTCGACGTCATCGTCGCATCCGCCGATGTCGGGCTTCACAAGCCCGATCCCCGGATCTTCCTGAGGGCGTGTGAGGCCGTCGCCGTTGAGCCGGCTTCCGCAGCTCACGTAGGCGATCACCACTACGCGGATGTGCTGGGTGCCTCGTCAGTCGGGATGCGGCCTGTGCTCATCGACCGGCACTGCGCCGAGGAGCGGTGCGCCGAAGCGTCGATCTGTTCGCTTGACGAACTGGACGAGGTGCTGTGGGGAGGGGAGGCGCGCTGAGACGCCTGCGAGGATGGTTGTCGCTCGGCTGCGCTCTAGCAGTGTGCGTAGCCTTCGCCTACGCCGCCTACATCAGGGCTTCGCAGGCGTGGGACGGTGTCGTCAGCTACGCGACGCCGTACGCGGAGGTGCCGCTTCCGGCCAGCGCCGCGACTCCGCCGGTCGCGGAGCGCGTCATCTTCATCATCGTCGACGGCCTGCGCGCCGACGCAGCGGCGTCGATGTCGTCGATCCGTTCGATGGGCGGCTACGGCTCGCGCATCAGCCTCGCGGCTCCGCAGCCCTCGCTGAGCTACCCGAATTGGACCACGCTGCTTACCGGGACCACTCAGGACTACCACGGCGTCGTCACGAATTGGCACGATGGGGCCGCGCCGGTCGAGTCGATTTTCGACACTGCCGAACGAAGCGGCTTGTCCTACGTGGTTGTCGGTCCGAGCGACATCGCGACGCTCTACCCGGCCGCGGCGCGCGCCGACGCCGCGTTCTTCCGTGAGTGGTCGAAGGAGTACATGAGCGCGACGTACATCGATGCTGCTCTCAAGCTCATCGAACGTGTCTCGCCTCGACTCACCGTCGTGCACCTGCCCGACGTCGACGAGGCGGGACACGCGTTTGGAGGTGCTAGCTCCGAGTACGCGCAGACAGTGGCGAAGATCGACGCTGACCTTCGTAGGCTCATCGAGGGTCTGCAGGGCGAGGGCACGGCGTTCGTCATCACATCGGACCACGGGCATATCGACACGGGCGGACACGGCGGATGGGAGCCGGAAGCCGTCGAGGTGCCATGCGTATTCGCGGGTGCGGGCTTCGGGATCGGCGAAGGGCAGGCGGTGCTCGCGGACGTCGCGCCAACGGTGGCGGTGGCTGCGGGAATGCCCATCCCACGCTTCGCGACGGGTGTCGTGCTCCGGAGCGTGCTTGCCACGGATGCCGCAGCGGGTGTCGCGGCATCGGCGAACCAACGATCGGCCGCCATGAGCGCGTTCGCGTCGCTCATCAGAGAGCCGCTCGGGTCGACCGCACCGGTCAAGTGGGACGCGAGCACGCCGCCTGACGTACTCGATGCCTACCTTGAGTCCACCCGCGAGGCGCGACTCGACTACGACCGGTCAGCCCGCGCACGCGGCGTCGCCCCGGTGATCGTTCTCGCGGCGCTCGTCGTGCTCGCTGTCGTTGGATTCGTATCGTGGCGTGCGCTGGCCGCGTCCCTAGCGGGTGCTTCAGCCTACTACGTCGTCTACAACGGACTTTTCTTCGTGGTTCACGGGAA
>JBBIJX010000091.1:0-3389 GCA_037445775.1 Actinomycetota bacterium | reverse complement strand
GTGACCTTGTAGGTCCAAGTCACTGAGCCGCCCACTGGGATCATGGGACCGGTTGGGCTGTCGGCGTCGGAGCCGTTGGTCGCCTTCTCGATGTCGATCGCGGCGTCTGTGCCGAAGTAGTGCGACCAGTCCGAGTCCGTCACCGACGTCTGGCCGTAGGTACCCGTGGCGGTTCCGCGGTTTGCGTATTGACCGATGGTGGCGGTACCGGTGGCCGTGGCGGTGAACGACTCCCCGGGCGCCAAGGTAGTCTTGGGAATGGTGATCGGGCCAATCACGTTGTCAGAGACCGCGATACCTGTGAGCGGCACGTTGCCCGTGTTGGTGACCTTGTAGGTCCAAGTCACTGAGCCGCCCACTGGGATCATGGGACCGGTTGGGCTGTCGGCGTCGGAGCCGTTGGTCGCCTTCTCGATGTCGATCCGGGGCCGTACATTGTTGGGACACAGGAAGTAGAAGTCGATATGGCTCACTCCCGCCCACGGCGGATCGTAGGTAGGAGAGCTGCCCTGGTTGCCCGGAGCGTGCAGTCCCGTGTCGCCATACACACCGTTGGGCCGATAGTCGTACAGGAATGCCCCAGGGCCGCCCTTGACGGTCACCGCTGTGACGGGCCAGTTGGAGGTGAAGTCAAACTCCTGGCCGTTCGCGGTCTGGCGCAAGCTGACAGTCACAATGACCGTGACGCCGCTGATTGAGAACGTGTACGTCCGCGAAGTCCCGACTTTCGGAAGCTGCGGCGATGACTTGTCGTCTTGGATCCTTGGCGCGTAGCAGTCGCCGTAGGTGCCCTGCGCAGGGTTGCCTGAGGCGGTCAGTACCGGCTGAACGAGCGACTGCGATTCGACGGGAGACGTGTCGCTAGCCACGCTCATCGTCATCGGAGGGGGAGCCTCCCCCTCGCTCTCAGGCCCGGCGCCCTTGGAGTCGACCTTGTCCTTCTTCTCTGACTTCGACGCCCCTTCCGGCTGCGTGGTCGTAGGAGCCACCTCGACAGATGGCTCGGGTTCGGGCTCCGCTGCCGGCGACTCCTGCTGCGGCTCCTCGCCCTCGGGCTCCGCTGCCGGCGACTCCTGCTGCGGCTCCTCTGCAGGGGCCTCAGACGCAGGCGCCTCTGCCGTAGCTACCGGCACGTCACCGGTCGTCACTTCCGGGTCAGCCGCGTAGCCGGACCCGGCGAGCGACAGCGTGAACACCACCGTCAGCATCGCTGACACGCAGCGCATGAAGATGCTGTCTCGGGTGTAGAGCGTCCGCGTGAGGCGGCGCGCAGTCTGATCGGTCATCAGGTGTCTCCCCTCGTCTCCGCACGCGTGCCGTGTGCGGTAGGCTCAGTCGAACACCCATGAGACCGGCCCCTTCGTCGGCGAAGTCCTTGACCTTCCCGACGACGATCCTTTGGGCATTCCCGTGGGTGTGTGGACTCTGTGCTCGCTTGTGAGTTCAGTCACAGATTCCCCACGGTGTGACGATTGTCACACTCAGGAATGCCCTGACGCGTCCGTCAACGGTATGATTCGTCACCCGTCATTGGTCTGAGCCGACTCTCTGACCTGCGACGAGTGCGTCATCCCGCGATGAGCAGCGTACGACGCGCAAATGCGCCCGATTCAATCGCCTTCAACGCCAGCGCCGCCACATCTGCGCGCGCTACACGCGACGTCTTGGGCAGCATCGAACCGTCCTGCGAGACCCGGTATCGACCCGTCCGTGGGCCGTCTGACAGGCCAACGGGCCGAACGATGGTCCAGTCGACGCCTGAAGCGGCGACGCGCTGCTCCATGCGCTCCATGTCGTCGTAGACGGGCCGCAACACCGTCGCAATCATCGCTCGGAACGCAAGCGGGAGGCGCGGGTCGGAGCGGGCAAACACGCCCGCCGCACTGATCGCGACCAGCGCAGAGACGCCGTGTGCTGCCATGGCGTGCAGCACGTTTGCGGAGCCCTCCGAGTACACCGAGACGCCCCGCCCGCCGGAGCCCGCGGCGAAGACGACCGCATCGCAGCCCGCAACGGCCCGGTCGACGTCGTCGAAGGAACAGACGTCACCCTTCACGTGTTCCAGATGAGGGCCTGTAAGCTCGAGCGCCGTGCGGTGTACGAACGCACGCACCTCGTGCCCGTGCCCAAGCGCCTGCTCGACGACGTGCTGCCCCGTCCTGCCCGCTGCCCCAACCACGAGAATCCTCACGCCTGCGCCCCCTGCCGCGTCGCATGCCTCGGGTGTGACCGGGAGACGTGGATTCGACCCAGGCCACACCCGAGGGCGATGCTCAACCTCTACTTCACCCTTGCTGCCTTCGCAACCTCTTCGCCATCGACGAAGTACGGCTGGTCGGGACTGTTCACCTTGTCCATCATGTCGAACTCGAAGACGCCTGACGCTCCCTCGTCCGCATGAATCGCGACGAACAGTGTACTTGTGAGTGGTAGCGGGTACAGGTCGACTACGACGTCACTGCTCTCACCAGCCGGAATCCGCAGCAATCCCACGCGCTCGCCTGGCGCGCCGTCGTCATCGAGGTGCACGACGATCCACGCGTCCGCCGGCGAGAGCGCTCGCTTCACCGTGAGCGAACCGATCGCTCCGAGCTGGTCATCCACCTCGACCGCAGCACTACCCGATGGCGTCTCGACACCGAAACGGCGCACCTCGACCTCGGCCGCAAGCTCCTTACCGTCGACGAAGTACGGACGGTCAGGGCTCATCGTAGGCGCCATCATGTCGAAGTCGAACTCGCCGGGTGTCCCTCGGTCCGCATGGATCGCGACAATGACCTTCGGCGTGCCGACCTCTTCAAGTGCGACCTTGACGTTCGTCGACTCACCCTTCTTGATCGGCTCAAGGCCGACGCGCATGCCGGGCTTGCCGTTGTCATCGAGATGCACGACGACCCACGCGTCCTGGGGGGCAAGCACGCGGTCCACGACGAGCTCGGTGGCGCCCACTTGGTCCGGGTTCACATACAGTCGGGCGCTGTCGGCCGACGCGACGTAGCCCCAGATCTCGGGATCCTCACTGCGCTCGGCGTCCGCAGGGTTGGGCACGCACCCGACGGCGAGTAGCGCGGCGGCGGCGAGGGTCGCAAGCGCGGCCGCTCTGGGGAGACTCCACAAAACAGTTCTCGACTTCATGATCACGCCTTTCTCGCGAGAGTGGGCTTGAATCGGCGCAACAGCAGCGAACTCGTCACGACGCTCACGCTTGAGAGCGCCATGGCCGCACCAGCCAGCTCGGGCTTGAGCAGGCCAAAGGCAGCGACCGGGATGCCGAGCGTGTTGTAGCCGAGCGCCCAGATGAAGTTCTGCTTGATCTTGCGCATTGTCGCGCGCGACAGCTCGATGGCCGTGACGACGTCACGCAGGTCGTTCTTGATGAGCACGATGCC
>JBBIJX010000090.1:0-3425 GCA_037445775.1 Actinomycetota bacterium | reverse complement strand
GACCGGTTGCTGCAGACCACGCACGTCTTTCGCGAGAACCAGGAGGTCGCGGAGCGTGTCCTCGACAGCAACGACCAGGAGCGGGAGCGCGGGATAACGATCCTGGCGAAGAACATCTCGGTCAGATACCGTGACGTCAAGATCAACGTGATCGACACGCCGGGACACGCAGACTTCGGTGGCGAGGTCGAGCGGGTGCTCAAGATGGCCGACGGCTGCCTGCTCATCGTCGACGCCTTCGAGGGGACGATGCCGCAGACGCGCTTCGTGCTGCGCCACGCGCTCGAGCACGGGCTCAAGCCGCTCGTGGTCGTGAACAAGATCGACCGGCCCGGCGCCCGCCCCCACGAGGTGATCGACGAGGTCTTCGAGCTGATGCTGGAGCTTGGGGCGAACGACGAGCAGCTCGACTTCCCGGTCATCTACACGAGTGCAGTCAACGGATATGCGCGCACGGAGCCCGACGACTCGAACGCCGACATGCTGCCGCTGCTCGATGCGATCGTCGATTCCATCCCGGCGCCGGATGTCGACCCGGACGGGCCGGTCGCTCTGCAGGTCTGCACGATCGACTACTCGAACTTCGTGGGCCGTATCGGCATCGGGCGCATCTTCTCGGGCACGCTCTCGAGCGGCGAACGCATCATGGTCATCAAGAACGACGGCAGCCGCTATCAGGCCAACGTCAAACAGCTGCTCACGTTCGAAGGAATGGGCCGGGTCGAGGTCGAGTCCGTGCATGCGGGTGACATCGTCGCCGTCGTCGGCGTCGAGGACGCTGAGATCGGCGACATGTTCACCTGCCGCATCGACCCCGTCTCGCTTGCGCCTATCCACGTCGAGGAACCGACGATGTCCGTGGTCTTCGAGGCCTCGACGAGCCCGCTCGTGGGCCAGGAGGGCGACATCGTCGGCGGCCGTCAGCTGAAGGAGCGTCTGCTCCGAGAGGCCGAATCCAACATCTCCATGAACATCCGCGAGACAGACGACAAGACGGGTATGGAGGTCGCCGGCCGGGGCGTGCTGCACCTGTCCGTTCTCATGGAGACGATGAGGCGCGAGGGCTACGAGTTCCAAGTAGGCCGGCCGCGGGTGATTCTGAAGGTAGACGAGAGCGGCGCCAAGCTTGAGCCTGTCGAGCAGGCGGTCGTCGACGTCCCGAGCGGCTACGCCGGCAAGGTGATCGAGATCTTCGGTTCGTCCGGCGGCGAGATGACCGACATGGTGCAGCGCGACGACCACGTGCACCTCGAGTTCAGGATTCCTTCGCGTGGTGTGATGGGGCTTCGGACGCGCATCCTGAACGCAACGCGGGGTGAGGCGACGCTCTTCCATCACTTCTCGGAGTACGGGCCGTATCGAGGAGAGCTCGGCGGCCGGCAGAACGGGTCGCTTATCGCGCTCGAGACGGCGAAGTCGATAGCGTATGCGCTCGATGCGCTACAGCAGCGCGGCAGGTTGTTCGTGGGTCCCGGCGCCATGTGCTACGAGGGCATGTTGGTGGGCGAGCACGCCAAGAGCGGCGACCTTGTGGTCAACGTCGCCAAGGCGAAGCAGCTGACGAACATGCGCGCGGCCGGGTCCGACAAGGGCATCACCCTGGCGCCGCCGCTCACCTTCACGCTCGAGGAGGCGCTCGAGTACATCGAGGACGATGAGCTCGTAGAGGTGACACCGAAGAGTGTCCGGCTCCGCAAACGGCTCCTCAACGAGAAGGACCGCAAACGCGCACGCAACGCGTAGGTCGCGGTATCGTCATCCCGTGAAGCGACTTCTCATCGGAACCGCCCGGCTCATGGCCCAGGCGCTCTACGCGCTAATGAGGCTCGCGCCGCGAAGGCGAAAGATCGTGCTGTTCAGCCGGCAGGCAGATTCGCCGCCGCGCGACTTCCTGATGCTCGTAGAAGAGATCGAGAGTCGCGATGCGTCCATCGAGATAGTCGTACGGTGCCGACGCATCCCCGGCGGGTTCTTCGGGCGCGTGGTCTACCTCGGCGAGGTGCTCGCGCAGATGGCGCACCTCGCCACGGCGACGGTCTGCGTCGTCGACGGCTACTGCATCCCCGTTAGCCTGCTCGATCACGGAGACGGTCTCAGGGTGGTCCAGATATGGCACGCGCTCGTTGCGTTCAAGCGTATCGGACTGCAGGCTGTCGGCGTGCGCGGTGGCCGCGACGCGTCGCTCGCCCGTGCGATGCGCATGCATCGCAACTACGACCGGGTCCTCTGCGGCGGGCCTGCCGCCATCCCCGCGTATGCGGAGGCGTTCGGCGTACCCGAGGATCACGTGCTACCGCTGGGCCTCCCGCGAGTGGACCATCTGCTCCGGATGTCTCAGGAGGCGAACAGGGCGGAGGCTACCGCGGCGCTGAGACGACGTCTGCCGGGCCTCTCACATGGGTCCGGGCTCACCGTGCTCTACGCACCCACGTTCCGCGCCGACGGGACGAGCGCCATGGACCGCGTCGTCCAAGCGTTCGCCGGCACGCCGCACACGCTGGTCCTCAAGCCCCACCACGCGCGCCCATCGGGACTTGAGGCCGACACCGTGGTCGACGCGACCGGCATCGACGTCACTGACTTGCTGCCAGCGTGCGATGTGGTCATCACCGACTACTCCGGCGTCGCGTGCGAGGCGAGCGTCCTCGGTCTGCCGGTCTACTTCTACGTCTACGATCACGACGACTTCGCCCTCGAGCCCGGGCTCAACGTCGATCCGCTCTCGGAGTTCCCCACCATGTCGTCCACCGGCATCTCAGACATCGTTGCCAAGATCACCGAACGGCACTTCTCCGCTAACGTCACGCAATCGCTCAACGAGCGGTTCGCGGTGGTGCGCGACGGCACCTGCACCGAGCGCATCGCGACGTGCATACTTGACCTCATGCCGAACAAGCGGGTTCAGGATGCTTAGGCGGTTCGTCAGGGGCGCCATGATGAAGGCGTCCGACGTGCTGGTCTCGTCGGGCCGCAAGAACCGGTGGCTGCTGAACATCGCGCGCAAGAGCGTGATCAGCTCCCGACGGCGCTCGTATGTCCGCATGACGGCGCGCGTGGCCGTTGAGCCCCGCTCCGCTGTCTTCCAGGCCTACGGCGGCCGTAGCTACGCATGCGGACCACGAGCGCTCTACCTTCAGATACTGGCGGATCCCGCGTACGAGGGCTACGAGCTCGTATGGACCCTTCGCGCGGGAGTCGCGCAGGCGCTGGCCGATGCGGGCGGCTTCGATGTCCGCGGAGTCGAGGCCGGCCAGAGCGTGGCGCCTGGGCTGGATCTGACGCGCGACTTCGGAGACGACGCCCTTGAGGAGCTCCGGCGCGCGGTCATCGTCGTCTATGAGTCACCGGATCACTACCGGGCGCTTGCGAGAGCCGGGTTGTGGATCACGAACAGCATGCTGCCGGACCATGTCCGCCCCCGCGAG
>JBBIJX010000089.1:0-3439 GCA_037445775.1 Actinomycetota bacterium | reverse complement strand
CCGACTGAGCAAACGACAGACATCACAGGCCTGGACCCGTGGCCGCCGGCGCGATCGACGTGTCGGCGGCCACGGTTATGCTGATGGCAGCGCCCCAACGCCACAAGGAGCAGCACCAGTGCGCGTAGCACACGTCATAGTGGATATCCCGAGCCGCGCCATAGAGACTCCGTTCGACTACTCGATTCCGGACGGACTCGACGAAGTGGACGTAGGATCGTGCGTGCTCGTCGAGTTCGGTCACCGGCAGGCGGTAGGATACGTCGTGGGCGTCGGCGGCAAGTCGGCGTACAAGGGACGACTTCAACCAGTGCTCGCACTGCTTGCCCGTGAGCACTTCAGGCCGCAGGGTGCCCGCGTCGCGCAGTGGCTCGCTCGAGAATACGTCGCCCCACTCAGTGAAGCGGTGCGTCTGTTCACCCCGCCTGGTGGAACCCCGCGAGCTGTGAGGCGGGTAGCAGAATCCGGGGAGACGGTATGGGAGCTCAGATCTGCCGCAGTCGGTCAGGTCGACGACCGCTGGGTCTCGCTCTCGCTGTCCAGCCCAGCCTTCGTTCCCCGTCCCCGCGCGACGCTTCAACGGGCGGTGCTAGACGCGCTGGCCGCAGGCCCGGTCCGTGTCGCGGAACTCGTGGCAGACCTCGGTTCGGTCGACCGGACGATATCGGCGCTTGAGCGTGCCGGGGCGGTCGTCGTGGAGCGTCGAAGGCGCGTGCGCGGATCCGTATCCGGTCCGGGCGTCCGGTCCCGCGCACTCGAACTCACGAGCGATCAGCGGTTCGCGCTCGACGTGATCAAGGAGTGTTGCGGCGCGGGTGGTGGCGTTGTCGTACTCGACGGTGTCACCGGCTCGGGCAAGACGGAGGTCTACCTGCAGGCGATTGACAGCGTGCTCGCGGCGGGACGCTCGGCGTGCGTTCTCGTGCCTGAGATCTCGCTCACCCCGCAGACCGTTGGCCGCTTCCGCGCGCGATTCGGCGACGCGGTCGCAGTTCTGCACTCGCGCCTGTCCGTAGGTGAGCGTTTCGACCAGTGGCAGCTCGTGCGCAGCGGTGACGCTCGCGTCGTGGTGGGAGCTCGCTCGGCGTTGTTCGCGCCCATGATGGATGTGGGGCTTGTGGTCATCGACGAGGAGCATGAGCCCTCCTACAAGCAGGGCTCGTCGCCGAGGTATCACGCCCGTGCGGTGGCGGAGAACCTCTGTGCCGAGTATGGCGCCACACTCGTGCTGGGAAGCGCGACTCCGTCGCTGGAGACGCTTGAGCGGTGCCAGAGCGGGAAGTGGCGGCACGTCCGTCTTCCGCAGCGTGCGACGTCAAACCCGCTGCCAGAGGTGATTGTCGTCGACTTGGCAGCCGAGTTCTCGGCCGGCAACCGCAGCATGTTCTCGCGCGCGCTCACTGGTGAGCTTCTGCACGTTCGCGCCGAAGGCCAGAAGGCGTTGCTCTTCTTGAACCGGCGCGGATTCGCGGCGTTTCTGTTGTGCAGAGAGTGCGGCTTCGTGCCGCGGTGCGACTCGTGCACGACTTCTATGACGTATCACGAGGTAGGTGCGCGCCTCGCGTGCCATCACTGCTCCGCGACGCGCCCGGTGCCTGCGACGTGTCCCGCATGCGGTAGCCCCTACTTGAGGCAGTTTGGTGCCGGGACCCAGCGGGTTGAGAGCGAACTGGCGGCGCACTTTCCCGGGTGGCCGGTCGTTCGGATGGATGCGGACACCACGCGCGGCAAGGGGGGACACGAGCGGCAGCTTGCGGCGTTTGAAGCGCTGGACTCCGGTGTCCTGCTGGGCACTCAAATGATAGCGAAGGGACTCGACTACCCTGATGTCACTCTTGTTGGCGTGCTGAGCGCCGACATCACGCTCAACATCCCGGACTTCCGCTCCGCGGAGCGCACGTATCAGCTGCTCGAACAGGTCGCAGGGCGCGCGGGCCGAGGCAGCGAACCGGGGCGCGTCGTCATCCAGACGTACTGGCCCAGCCACGCCGTTCTGCAGGCCGTCGCATCTCATGATCCGAGCGTGATCCACGACGCAGAGCTCGCGGCACGTGCCGGGTTGGGTTACCCGCCCTTCGGGCGGCTTGCGAACGTGCTGGTCAGAGGTCGCGACGAGCGTGCGGTGCGGACGCATGCCGCCCGCGTCGCCGACGAGTTGCGCGTGCATGCCGCCAACGGGGTGCGGGTGCTGGGCGCGAGCCCTGCCCCACTTGCTCGTGTCAGAGGTGTCTGGCGATGGCATGTGCTGGTTCGGGCGCCCGTGGATCACGACGTGTCCGCGCTGGTCGCTCAAGCTCTCCGCAGAGTGGAACGAGTGCAGGCCGTAACGGTGTCTGCCGACATCGACCCCTTGGATCTGATGTGAGACGCGAGCGGGATCCCGGTGCATAGCCTAGGTGCGGGCCATTGGTATGATGTGTGCAGGGACTGTGACACGCCAGTCCGGTCTAATCGCCGCTGACACCGTACGGAGCCTCCCAGCATGGACGTGCTCACTCACCCCAATCCCGTCCTGACGCAACGCGCTGAGGAGGTCGACCCCTCAACGGATGCAGACTTGGTGAAACTCGCCAAGACGATGCTGGGAGCCATGTACGACGCTTCGGGCATCGGCCTGGCTGCCACGCAAGTAGGGGTATTGAAGCGTGTGATCGTCTACGATCTCAACGCCGATGCGCCCTCCCCGGTGGCGCTGTGCAACCCCGTCGTGGTAGCCCAGAGCGAGGAGTGCGAGTTAGACGACGAGGGCTGTCTGTCCTTCCCCGGCATCGCGATCCCCATCGAGCGCGCGTGCCGAGTGACCTGCGAGGCGCTGTCGCTTCAAGGAGAGCCCGTACGCATCGAGGCCGAGGGACTTCATGCGCGCCTGCTCCAGCACGAGATCGACCATCTGGACGGGGTGCGGATCATCGATCGTGCGTCGCTCGAGGAGCGCAAGGCCGCACTGCGACGCTACCACGAAGCCGTACAGGCCGGCGCGCGGCCGGGTGAGACAAGCATCTGAACGGTAGAGGACGCGAAGCGAGGCGAAGCGGAAGGGGGGAGCGTCATGCGTACCGTGTTCATGGGCACCCCAGCGTTCGCGACGTACTCCCTCTCGGCCCTTGCGGATGCGCACGAGGTTGCTTGCGTCTACACGCGTCCAGATGCGGTGATGCGTCGCGGCAATACGCCTGAGCCGTCGCCGGTGAAAGTTGAGGCGCTTGCGCGTGGGTTGCGCGTTCGCGAAACGGCGGGTCTCCGTGACCCTGCGCTCGTCACGGAGCTGCGCAGTCTGAAATCCGATGTTGTGGTGGTGGCTGCGTACGGGGCAATCCTTCCCCGGAACATCCTTGAGATTCCCGTGTTGGGTTGCATCAACGTCCATGCGTCGCTCTTGCCCCGCTGGCGCGGCGCTGCACCGATCCAGCACGCCATCCTCGCGGGAGACACCATCACC
>JBBIJX010000088.1:0-3522 GCA_037445775.1 Actinomycetota bacterium | reverse complement strand
CGTCGTCGCCGCCGAGGAGGTCCATGGTACGCGCGAGCGAGACGCGGAAGGCGGGGTTGAGCTCGGCGGCCACCGGCACGAGCCTCGCGCGGACGAGGGCGCGGGTTCGCGCCGTGTCGCTGTTGGTCGCGTCCTCCCGCCATTCAAGCGCGTGTTCGGCGAGGTATGCGCGCACGTCTTCGCGGTCGCAGTCGATAAGCGGGCGGACGACGCGGCCCCGCTGCCGCGCGATCGAGGCGAGCGCGCCGCTGCCCGCACCGGCGATGGCGCGCATGAAGAACGTCTCGACCCGGTCGTCCCGGGTGTGAGCGAGTGCGATGCGCCCAGCGCCGGATGCCGTGCGTAGCGTCTCGCACCACGCATCGAGCTCGGCGTCGGCGAACCGGTAGCGCACGCGGCGCCCGGCGTCTTCGAGGTTCAGGCCGTGTTCGGCGGCGAACGCCGAGACGTCGTAGCGAACGGCGTGGCACGACACGCCCAGCTTCTCGCACAGGCGGACGACGAACGCCTCGTCAGCGTTCGCCTCATCGCCCCTGAGCATGTGATTGACGTGGAGCACCCGCAGCGGAAGCTCGCCGAAAACACCGCTCGCAAGCAGGTGAAGCAACGCCACTGAGTCGCCACCGCCCGACACCATGGCGAGCACGGGGGCGCCGCCGGGCAGCAACGCGTGGTCGCTCACGGTCGTGCGGGCGGTCTGTTCCAGGCCGGACATGAGCACAGGGTAGCGCGTTGGGGGCGTTGGGGTGATTCGGGTGCGATGCGTAGTGACGGAATGACGGAATGACGCTACACTGACGAGCATGGCGAAGAAGAAGACGACGATCTACGTTGACGAAGAGGTCCTGCGCGATGCGCGGATCGCGGCGGCGCGCGCCGGCAAACGTGACTACGAGATCGTCGAGGAGGCGCTGAAGTCCTATCTGGGATCCGGCGTCCTCGAGCGCATCTGGAGCCGCACCGGCCTCACAGACGATGAGGCGATGCGGCTTGCCGTCGACGAGGTGCACCGCTTCCGTCCGGTGTGACGCATGCTGCGCATCGTCCTCGACACCAACGTCTACGTGGCAGGCCTGCTCGCGCCGGACGGCGCGTGCGCCGAGGTTCTCAGCGCGCTGTCAGACGCGCGATTCGAGGCCGTGATCTGCCCCCGACTGCGCGAAGAGCTCGCCGGCGTGCTCGCGCGCGACAGATTCGCCGCGTGGGTGAGTTCGGAGGACATCGCTGACTTCCTGACGTGGCTGGAGCGCTCGGCGCTCGCGGTGGCGGACCCAACGCAGGTAGAGCCGGTCTCGCCCGATCCCTCCGACGACTACCTCGTGGCGCTCGCGGTCTCGTCCGGCGCGGCGGCGCTCGTGAGTGGTGACGCGCACCTGCTCGGACTCCGGCTCACGCGGCCCCGCACGCTCACCGTCGCGGCATTCGCCGCAGTCCTGCGCGAGCTGCCTTAGGCCCCCGTGCCGCCCGGTCCGCCGGCCTCGCCGGCCTCGCGCTCCTCGATGAGCTCGATGACCCAGCGAGCGGTGCGCCCCACGAGCATCGTGCAGTGCGCCCAACGCTCGGGCAGATGCATGCCGCCGATGCGCCTGACGACCTCGTCGCACGTCTCGGCGTCCTGGTCGTCGATCCAGCGGCGACGGAGTTCAGCCGTCGCGTAGTAGGATGGCTCCCACGCATCGTGGGGGCCGCCGCGTCCGGTCGCGAGCCCGAGCGCCATGACGCCGCCGGCGAGCGCGCCGCACAGACACCGCGACCCGCCGAGCCCCTCGCAGAAGCCGGAGGCGACCCCGAAGACCTTGGGCGGCAGCGGGTTGCCGAGCGCGTCGTTGACCGCTTTCACCACGGACTCCGCGCAGTGGTAGCCGGCCTCGTAGTGGGCGGCGGCGGCGAACTCCGCCTCCTCGGCACGTGAAAGCGGCGTCAGCGTCGGCGCGGGAGCAGGAGCGGTGGTGAGCGGTCGCGGCATGGCGGTCCTGTTCGGCAGGTATAACTCAAACTTCATGCAATCTATCACAATCTGCTATTCTTACGCCAGCCCCGACAGCGCCCGTGCAAGTTCGGGTACAGTCGCACCGAGCGTTTCGGTCGCGCTGGGGGCAGAAGGACCGACGACAGCTCTACCTGAGGGAGGACTACGATGAGGAAGAACCGCCTGCGCGCGGCGCTCGCCGTTGCGCTCGCCACGACCCTGCTCATCGCGGGATGCGGCCAGCCCGAAGACAAGACCACGGGCGGCATCGAGGTCGAGATTAAGGACGGGCCGGAGGTCAAGGTCGCCTCGCTGCTCGACTCCGAAGGTGTCGTGCTGGGCTCGATGATCATCCGGATGCTCGAGGTCAACGGCATCAAGGCCGTCGACAAGACGAAGTTCGGCACGCCCGACGTCGTACGCAAGGCGCTGCTCGCGGGAGACGTCGACGCGACCGTCGACTACACCGGCTCCGGGCAGTACTACACCGGCCCCGAAGGCGACCCGCTGTGGAGCGACCCTGTGAGAGGCTATGAGACCATCAAGGAGAAGGACGCGGCCAACGGCGTCGCGTGGCTCACCCCCTCACCGGCGAACAACAGCGAGTACCTCGCCGTGACACGCGCGTTCTCAGACGCGAACAAGATCACGACGATGGAGGAGTTCGCCGCGTACGTGAACGAGGGCGGCGAGGTCAAACTCATCGGCGACCAATCGTGGATGGACACTCCCGCCGGCCTTCCGGCCTACGAGAAGGCGTACGGCTTCACGCTCAGCGACAAGCAGAAGATCGGGCTGTCGAGCGGTGTGACCGCGCAGTTCATCAAGGCGCTCGTCGAAGGTACCGACGGTGTGAACGTAGCCGAGGTCTACGCGACCGACGGTGGCCTCGCCGAGCAGGGCCTCGTCGTGCTGGCGGACTCAAAGAACGTCCCGCCGGTCTACGCACCCGCACCCGTCTTCCGCCAGGCGGTCATCGACGCGTACCCTGAGATCGACAGCATCCTCGCGCCGGTCTTCGCGTCGCTCACGATGGAGAAGCTCCAAGAGCTCAACAAGCGCGTGGCGGTCGATGGCGAAGCGGGCAAGGCGGTCGCCGAGGAGTACCTGAAGTCGAACGGGTTCCTCAAGTAGAGGGACCGAACCGAGGCCGGAGGCAGCACGTGGCAGAGGTCGCCGGCACGTTGCGGGAACGCGCGAAGGTCGTCGCGATCGCCGGGGCAGCGCTCGGCGTCGTGGCGGCCTTCGTCTCGCACGGCATCGCTTTCAACCCCAACCGCGTGGTCGCCGGCGAGCCACTCTCACTCTTCACGGGCCTAGGCGGGTGGGGATGGGTGCTCGTAGCGGCCTGGGCGGCTGCGGGCGCGCTCGCGGCAAGCCCGCTCTCCGACCGCGTGCGTGGAGTGGCGGTCACGCTTCTGGGCGGCGCGGCCCCCGTCGTGATGCTGTGGAGCGCCGGTGCAGCTGCCCAAGCGCACGTCGAGGCCACGTCGAGCGTCGCGAGGACGTCATTATCAGCCGGGGGGTGGATGACGCTCTTCACCGCCTACGTG
>JBBIJX010000087.1:0-3579 GCA_037445775.1 Actinomycetota bacterium | reverse complement strand
GTCACGCTGACAGCTGGCGCCGCATGGACCGCGATCACCTCGGCAGGCCGCGCGCCGATCGACGCACTCACGGTTGTGGGCATCGTGATCTGGCTGCTCGGCTTCGGCATCGAGGTCGTGGCCGATCTGCAGAAGAGCCGATTCCGCTCCGACCCCGCCAACAAGGGCCGCTTCATCTCAACGGGACTGTGGTCGTGGTCGCGGCATCCCAACTACTTCGGGGAGATCACGCTGTGGCTGGGAGTCGCGCTCATCGCGCTTCCCGCGCTGTCCGGCTGGCAACTCGTCACGCTCATCTCCCCCGTCTTTGTGTTCCTGCTGATCACCCGCGTGAGCGGTGTTCCGCTGCTTGAGCGACGCGCCAACGAGACGTGGGGTGGCCAGGACGACTACGAGGCGTACACGGCTCGGACGTCGATCCTCGTGCCGCTTCCGCCGAAGACGTGACCGGCGACCCCGATCGCTTGCACGACGGGATGAGACCCCGATGCGCGAACGGGGCGGCTCGAGGCCGCCCCGTTCAGTGCCCAGGCACAGTCGTCATGACCGCCCGGTGAGTAGCTGGTCGGGCTGACAGTGTGTGAGTTCACCACATCGTGGACGCATGTGTCGGGACATCGTGGACACTTCGGCAAGGGGTGTTTGCGATGGATCTGGCGCGCTACGTCGTGGAGGCAGTGCTCACCGAAGGCCGCAGCTACCGTGAGGTGGCGGCGGCCCACGGGGTCTCGAAGAGCTGGGTGGGAAAGATGGTCGCCCGGTTCCAAGACGGCGGCTACGAAGCGCTCGCTCCCCGCTCGCGGGCGCCCTCTCACATCCCGAACCGCACACCTCCTGAGGTCGAGGAGGCGATCGTGCGGATCAGGCTCGAGCTCGTCTCGTCGGGCTTCGATGCGGGAGCGGTCACGATCCACTTCCACCTGATCGAGCAGGGGCTTGCGCATGTCCCGTCCGTCTCCACGATCTGGCGGGTGCTGAAACGCCGAGGGTTCATCACCCCTGAGCCGCACAAGCGGCCGAGGAGCTCGTGGACGCGATTCGAGGCGATGCTCCCCAACGAGCGCTGGCAGTCGGACGTGACCCACTGGAGGCTCGCTAGCGGCCGTGACGTCGAGATCCTGAACTTCTTGGACGACCACTCGCGCCTCATCACCGCGAGTGAGGCGATGCATGTCGTCCGCGCCCCCGACGTGCTGCGTGTCTTCGAGTCCGCCGCCGCCACCTGGGACTATCCCGCATCGCTTCTCACCGACAACGGGTGCGTCTACACCGCCTGGCACCGGGGCGGGTCCAACATCGTGGAGGCCGAGCTGCTCTCACGAGGCATCGCTTTCCACCACTCGCGCCCCTACCACCCCCAGACCTGCGGAAAGGTCGAACGCTTCCACCAGACGCTCAAGGGTTACCTCTCCAAGCAGGAAGCGGCAGACGACCTCAAGACGCTGCAGGCGCAGATCGACACCTTCGTCGCCTACTACAACGAGGTGCGACCGCACCGGGCACGTGGACGCATGACGCCGAAGACCGCTTTCGAGGCGAGAGACAAAGCACGCCCGACAGGGATCGGACTCGACGTGCCCAAAGGGACGCGCGTCAGGCGTGACCGGATCGATGGCGGCGGAGCCGTGACACTCCGCCACGCAGGCAGGCTCCACCACATCGGTGTGGGGCGTGTGCACAGAGGCAAGGAGGTGATCATGCTCGTGGCGGGTCTCGATGTCCGCATACTGACGGACGAGGGTGAGATGCTGCGGCATCTCACCCTCGATCCGACCAAGATCTATCAGGCTATCGGGAACCCGGATGTGTCCACGATGACGTGACACATCTGTCCACGATGTCCTGAGACATCACATGGCGGAGAGGGAGGGATTCGAACCCTCGTAGCGGGGGATACCCGCTAAACGGTTTTCGAGACCGCCGCATTCAACCACTCTGCCACCTCTCCGCGAGGCGGCGCTCCCGGCACGCCGGAAGCGGCAATAGCGCAGTATACCGAGGCCGAACGGCCGGGGCAACGAACCGCTACCCTCAGACCCCGCCCTCGGTCCATGCCAACACCCGCAGCGCCCGAAGCGTCAGCCATTTGCTCGGCTGACCTTTCGCCTCCACGTCGGCGTGCATCTTGCCGTTCAGCGTATTGCGCATCGCCCAGCGCATCTCGCTATCGGCCTGCGCGCGAACGAGCTCGATCGCGCGATGGTACTCCTCCCGCGGCCGCTCCCCCACACCCGCGAGCGCGAGCAGCGCCTCGAGCGCGTCGGAGTTGTACGACCGCGGGAAGCCGAAGCGCGTCCAGCCCGGCTTGTCCTTGTAGTGGAGCGTCGGGTGCTCGGCCAGGAAGCGTTCGCGGAGGCCGTGCCGCTCGGCCGACGGCACCGACCACAGGATGTCCTGGAACTCGCGCGACTCCTCCGGAAGGCACCTGAGCACCTGCTTGTCCCGCAACCGTTCGACGCACGCGTCGCGCAGATCGGCGGCCCCGTCCGGCCACAGGTTCTCGGGCACGACGCCGAGGAACAGCAGGATCTTCGGCGCGAGCATGTGGCAGTACCCGTTGAGCTGGTAGCCGCTCGACTGGCGGCAGTTCACGACACCGAGCTCGCGGTAAACGTCGACCAGGTAGCCGAGCGCTCGCGCGACACGTTCGTCCCGCTCGTAGCCGAGCGCCGCGAGACCCCGGCCCACGTTCGCGGTGAGGCACCCGATCGACCCGTCGGCGCGCCCGGTCGCGCTCCACGACCCGTCGGACAGCTGCCGCGAGAACGTATGGTCGGCGGCTCGGCGCACGCGCTCGTCGGACCCGTCCGCCATGAGTTCGCCGAGGAAGACCATCTGCCACAGTGTGCCGCGGTACTTCTGGTAGTCGCGCGATGGGACGTCCCACGACCCGTCGTCGCGCATCGCGGCCAGGATGCCGACGACCGCCGGGTACTCGTTCCGCTGGGTCCAGAGCGCGCGTGTCTCGGCAGAGTCGGACTCGCCGAGCAGGTTCCTGCGCGTGAGGACCGCGACCGCCGGGTTGTCCTCGCCGAGCAGCCACTCGACGGTCGCGTCCGGCACCCGCAGCCGCTCAGCAGCCGTTCCGCGTCCCATCCCGACACCCCCGATCTCGCCCGGCGGTCAGTACACCCTAGCGGGTGACCGCCGCGATCGCCACGAGCACGAGCGCGATCGCCACGAACGAGGCGGCGGCGGCGTGCCAGCGCATGAGGTCGCCCTCGAGTTGTCGCAGCCGCTTTCGCGCCGGGCTCGTGCCCGGGCGGTCACGGACAGCCCGGGAGCCCTGCTTGCGAGCCGAGAACAGCGTCGTGAGCGCGTCCCCGAGCACGCGGACGATATCGCCCGGCGGAACCAGGCCGCGTTCGGAGCGCACGTCGAGCCGGCCGAACCGCGCGGCAGCGGCGGCCAGCACGACGGCCAACAGGAGCGGCCGCAGGCTCGACCACGCGGACGGAAGGTCGAACGCCGCCGAGGCGGCCGAGTCAGCCCAGGCGGCCGGCCAGAGCCACGTAGCGGCCGCGGTCGCGCCGAGCAGCGCCACCCACACGCCGACGGCGGCCTGTGACGCGACGGCCG
>JBBIJX010000086.1:0-3588 GCA_037445775.1 Actinomycetota bacterium | reverse complement strand
TGCTGACCGCGAGCATGGGGTCGAAGAGGTAGGCGAGCTGGATGCGCTTCGCCTCGGCGGCAAGGCGGAAGAGCGCTGGGTCCGCGGTGAAGGAGAAGAGGCGAGACGCCTGCTCGACGGCGAGCCGTGGCTCCATGTCGCGGTAGACGAGTTGCTCGGCCACACCGCCGTCTTGGGTGCGGTATGTGAGGGTCAGCGCAGATGTGCCGTGCCAAGAGGCCTGGACGACTTCGATCGTCGCGCCAGGGACTATGCCCGAGACTCGGGTGCCGGGAGTCAGGTCCTCAAGGCGTGCTGGCACGGTCCCCCCTCGTGGAGCGCGGTGGACAGTAGCGCATCAAGAGCGCGTGATACCGCGCCGAGCGATACCTACCTGGATTATACGGAAGGGGCGCGGCCATAGCGTGCCGCCCCGCACGCGACCCCTACGCGCCCGGCGGCGTGCCGTCGCCGTCATCGATCACGACGCCGTCGCGCATGCGGATGACGCGGTCGCACGCCTCGGCGACCTCGGGGTTGTGGGTGACGATCAGAAACGTCGTGCCCCGCTCACGGTTGACGGTTCGCATCATCTCCACGACCTCGGCGCTCGTGGCGGTGTCGAGGTCGCCCGTGGGCTCGTCGCCCATGACGATGCCGGGGTCGTTGACGAGCGCGCGGGCAATGGCCACGCGCTGTTGCTGGCCGCCCGAGAGCTCGCTCGGGGCATGCCGCATGCGGTCGCTGAGCCCCACGAGCCCGAGCAGCTCGCGCGCCCTCTCGAGCGCCGCTCCCCTGCTGTGGCCCGCGTATTCGGCGGCGAGCGCGACGTTCGCCTCCGCACTGAGCGTGGGAATCAGGTTGAACCCCTGAAAGATGAAGCCGATCTCGCGCCTGCGGACGTTCACCAACTGCCGCGCGGGCAGCGTGTCCACGCGGCGGCCGTTGAGCCACACTTCGCCACCATCCGCGATGTCGAGACAGCCCGCGATGTGCATGAGTGTCGACTTGCCCGACCCGCTGGGCCCCATGATCGCCGCCATCTCGCCGCGCCGGATGTCGAGCGTAGCGCCGCGCAGCGCGTCCACGAAGTTGTCGCGCCCCAGCTGGTAGCGCTTGACGAGTTCGCGGACCTGGATGATGTAGGCTGCACCTGCGGCTTCATCCGCCACACCGCCGTACAGCGTCTCGACGACCGCGTCCGCGCGCTCGCTACTCATAGCGCAACGCCTCCACGGGGTTGAGGTTCGCCGCGTGCCATGCCGGATAGAGACCGCTCACCGTACCGAGCCCCACCGCGAACAAGAGCGCGCCCACCGTGAGCCGGTTCGTCATGAGGAAGAGCACGTTGCCGCTCGCTTCGCCGGCGGCGTTGCCCAAGGTCACGATCGTGAGGCCGAACAGCAGCCCGGCGATCCCGCCAATCAGGCCGATCACCGCGGACTCGGCGATGAACTGACGCATGATCTGGCCGTTCGAGGCTCCGATCGCCTTGCGCACCCCGATCTCGCGCGTGCGCTCCGAGACCGCCATGGTCATCGTGTTCACGACCGATAGGCCGCCCACGAGCAGCGACACGAGCGCGATCGCGTAGATGATCGACGTGAAGATCGCGAGCGGCTGCTTGACCTGCCGTTCGAAGTCGAGAGGCGTCATCGCGTCGATGCCGTCGATTTGGCGCTCAAGACGGCGCGCGACCACTTCAGGCCGCTCGCCGTCCTCGAGGTATACAGCGAAGCTCGAGACGATGGTGTCCGGATTCACGCCGTCACGCACGGCGTCGGGCAGGTCCGCGTGAACGATGGAGCGCGCATCTTGCATCGTCAACAACACGGCGTTGTCCGGCGCCGTGAGCGTCTTGTCCATGACGCCGATGACCTCGTAGCGCTCGCCACGGATCTTGACGTGGCCGCCCACCGCGCCGTTGAGCTTCTTCACGACGTCAGATCCGAGCACGACCTTGCCCACGTCGGAGTTCTTGAGCTCGCGGCCTTGCGCGACCTTCGTGACGAACGTCTCGTAACCCCTCGCCCGCCCGTCCTCGGCCTGGATTGTCGCGATGTTGCCCATGCTCACGGCGGGTATCTCCTCGTCGAGCAGGGCGGACACACTCGCGGAAGCACGTGTTACGCCCGAGACGTGTTCGATGTCGCGCAAGAGGCTCGCCTTGAGCGGCGTGGAGTAGAGGCCCGCGAACTGCGTGTCGCCGCTCACGACGACCTTGTCCGCGTAGTACTTGACGCCCCCGTCCACGAGCAACGTCAGCTTCTCGGCGAGCGCGCCCATCACGACGAGCGCGAACACGCCGATGGAGATGCCGAAGATCGTGAGGAACGCGCGCAGTTTTCGACGGAAGATATTGCGCAGCAGGCGCACCGGTGCCCCTCCCGGGATGCAGACGTCACGCATGATGATACCGTTTCGTGGAGGAACTCAGACCCGCGCGGTTCCTCGGGCTCGGCCTGCGCCTTGCCTACAAGTCGAGCCCGAGCTGCTCGCCGACTGACGGCTCGTCCGGAACCGGCGCGTCGTAGTCCACCGGCTCGCCGGTGGCCGCGCCGCCACGTCGAGGGGCAACGAGCGGCCCGAGGATCTCGGCCATCTCGCGTGCGTTGCGCGGCGCGTAGTCGTATTTGCAGTTGTTGAACATGACCCACGTGCGCTCAGTCTCGTGCGCGAGATCCGCAACACGCTCGCGCCACTCCGCGAGTTCCTCGAGCGTGTAGAGGTAGTCGAAGCGCTCCGCCGCCGACGCGGTGCGAGCGGACCACGTCTCGAGGTTCCGGCCGTGGAGGCGCACGTAGCCCCAGCGTCCTGTCGCCGCCACAACCGGTGGCATCGACGTGCGTCCGGGAACCTGCGGGGCATCGACAGCGACGAGCGTCAGATCGCGTTTCGCGAGCAGCGAACGGGCCCGCTCGAGGTTCGCGCGCTCTGCCCAGCTCGCGTGCCGGAACTCCACGAAGACCGGCAGCGGGTCGAGCAGCGCGGCAGCGCGTTCCACTTCCGCAAGGTTGCGCTCGCGATGCGTCCGATCCTCCGCCGTCGCCCACGGCGGGTACTGGAGAAGCACGCCCCCCATCTTGCCGGCGGTGACAAGCGGCGCTATCGCCTCACAGAAGAGCTCGAAGCTGTGCTCGACCATACGCTCCTCGGGCCGACGCACCCGGCCGCGCGGCGTGAGCTCGTAGCGGTACCCGGCGTCGCGCAGGTCCGGATGGAGCGCACGGGCATCGACCTCGTGCCCGGTCATCATCCCGTAGGCCTTCACATGGAAGATGAAGGCGGGCGGCGTTCGGTCGACCCATGCGACGGCGTACTCCGGCTTTGGAATCGCGTAGAACGACGAGTCGATCTCGACGGCGTCGTAGCGCGCGGCGTAGTGGCGGAGGCGAGCCTCGGGCGTCGAAACGCCTCGCGGATACCAGCGCTCGGCCATCGTCTTGTCCGTCCAGCTGCAGGTGCCCACGACGACGTTCTCCACGCTCACACCTCCTAGGGCGTTTCTTCCCCAGCGGCCTGAATCGGGTAGGCGGGCCGGGTCGCCCGACCCGCCTCCCACACCACCGGACATGCGGGCCCGCATCCGGCGGTTCGTCAGGTCGTTGT
>JBBIJX010000085.1:0-3832 GCA_037445775.1 Actinomycetota bacterium | reverse complement strand
GTGCTCTTCCGGTCTCCAAGCCGCGGGCTCCGCGGACGCGGAGCCGCTCCCGGGGCGGCAAGAGCGCCGGTGGCGCGACGGGCACCTGACTCGCGTGAGTGCCCGGTTGCGCACCGCGTGGCGCTGCCAGACCTGCGGGGCGGCTTCGCCGCGCTGGATGGGCCGGTGCGGCGAGTGCGGCGAGTTCGGCACTTTCGTCGAGGAGGTCGAGCGGCCTTCGTCGGCAGGCGGTACGAATCGCTCCCGGCCTACGGTTGAGGCTATAGCGCTTCCTGAAGCGGGCTCGATCGAGGCCGCGCGCACGCCCACCGGCGTGCCGGAGCTCGATCTCGTTTTGGGCGGAGGACTCGTCGCCGGTTCCGTCGTACTGCTGGGCGGCGAGCCGGGCATCGGGAAGTCGACGCTGCTCCTGCAGGTCGCCGACGCGCTCGCGCGCTCTGGCGTCGGCGTGCTCTACGTCTGCGGGGAGGAGTCGCCGCAACAGGTAGGGATGCGCGCGCAGCGGATAGGGGCATCATCAGAGCGCGTGACCCTGCTGCCCGAGCTTGACGTCGCGGGTGTTGAGGACGCCATCCGGGCCGGGTCGTTCGGCGCGCTCATTCTCGACTCCATCCAGACCGCCTTCGACCCCGATCTCGAGGGAGCGCCGGGCAGCGTGGGGCAGGTGCGCGCCTGTACGGCGCGACTCACAAGGATCGCCAAGGGCCTGGGCATCCCCATCCTCATCGTAGGCCACGTGACGAAGGACGGCGCCATCGCTGGTCCGCGGGTACTCGAGCACATGGTCGATGCCGTGCTGTACTTCGAAGGCGACCGCGATCATGCGTTCCGCATCGTGCGTGCGGTCAAGAACCGATTCGGGTCCGTGAGCGAGGTCGGCATCTTCGAGATGACCGGGTCCGGGCTTGTTGGCGTTGAGTCACCGTCCGCCGCGCTGCTGGCGGAGCGCGCCGAGGCGGTCGCCGGCTCGGCGGTCATGGCCGCAGTGGAGGGTTCGAGACCGCTTCTCGTCGAGGTCCAGGCCCTCGTTACGCCCAGCTTCCTGCCCGCGCCCCGGCGTCTTGCCACCGGCATCGACGCGTCGCGTCTGCTCCAGGTGCTCGCGGTACTCGAGCGCCGCGGGGGCGTGTCATTCGCCGGTCAGGACGTTCTCGCCTCGATCGCGGGCGGCTTCAGGGTCTCCGAGCCTGCGGTCGACCTGCCGCTCGCACTCGCACTCGTGTCGGCGCTCCGCGACCGGGCGCTCCCGGCTGACGTCGCGCTCTTTGGCGAGATCGGGCTTACCGGGCACGTGCGTGCGGTGTCGCACGCATCGGCGCGCACTCGCGAGGCGGAACGCTTCGGGCTCACGCATGTCGTGGGAGGCGCCTCGGCATCCGCCGATTCGGGATCGTTCGAGCGGGTCGCGAACGTCGAGGAGGCGATCGCGCTTCTGCTGTGAGGCGGCCCAAAGGGGTGCTCGGGCTTCGAGGTGGTTCCCCGGGTCGCGCACGTCTGGCAGAATCGACCATGACGGGCGACAGCGTCATGAGGGCGGACACCATGGACACGCGCACGATCCAGGAGGCGATGGCCACCGAGCTGCGCAAGGTCGCGCCGGGAACCCGGTTGCGCGAGGCGCTCGACATGATCATCTCAGCTCGCATGGGCGCGTTGCTCGTCGTGGGCGACATCACCGAGATCGACCCGGTCTGCAACGGCGGGTTCGGAATCGACAGCACACTGACGCCGCAGGCGCTGTTCGAGCTGTCGAAGATGGACGGCGCGATCCTGCTTGACGAAGAGTGCGAGCGCATCCTGCGGGCCAACGCGCACCTCGTGCCGGACCCCTCGCTGCCCACGTCCGAGACGGGAATGCGACACCGGACCGCTGAGCGTCTCAGCCGCCAGACCAACGCGCTCGCCATCGCCATCTCGGGCCGCCGCAACACGGTGAATCTCTACCTGATGGGCCGACGGATGCAGCTCGAGGAGACCGAGGTGCTGCTCGCAAAGGCGAATCAGGCCATCCAGACGCTGCAGAACTACCGCCACCGCCTCGACGAGTTGCTCGAGCGTCTGACGCTGCTCGAGTTCGACGACCTCGTGACTCTCGGTGACCTCACCGAGGTGATCGCGCGCTTCGAGATCCTCATGCGCGTGGCGCGGGAAGTCGGACGCTACATCCTGCAGCTTGGGACGGACGGACGGCTCGTCGCAATGCAGTCAGACGAACTGACAGCCGGGGCGGCCGATCAGTACGGACTTGTCTTGCGTGACTATGCCGACGACTCCGGCACGCGTCGCGTGAACGCCATCAGAGAACGGCTCGGCGAACTGCCGTCGGAGCGGCTGCTCGAACCGGGCGTCATCGCCGAGGAGTTGGGGCTGACCGCGGCGGAGCAAGCTGAACAGCACCTGCGGTCGCGCGGACATCGGGTGCTCGCACAGATTCCGGCGCTACCCGTGTCCGTGGTGGGCCGCATCGTTACGCGCTTCGGCACTCTGCCGGCGATCGTTCGGGCGACACCCGGCGAGCTCGACGCTGTCGACGGAGTCGGGGAGCGGCGGGCGCGCGCTATCGTCGAGGGCCTCGCGCGCGTAAAGGCGCACGTCTCGGTCTGAGCGGGGAACCTTCGCGCTCTGCTACGATTCGCTCACGGTCGCCGTGCGTCCGTTCGGACGCAGTGAAGGGAGGTGAGTGCGAGGCGGCTCGATCGCAGCCGTCCGCGCAGAGCCATGATTGAAGCAATCACCCGGTTCGTCTTCTCGGCGTCGGGGTTGCTCGGCGGGTATGTGGTCACGCGCGTCGCCGACTGGCAGACGGAACTCGGGCTCGACCCCACCTACGTCATCTTCGTTCTCATCATTCTGGGTGGAGCATCAGGGTTCGTCCTCGGCGGCATCGTCGGTCGCGAGCTCGCCGCGCTGTGGAGCCGAACTGAAGCGCGCCTGGCCACCGTTGCCGGTGCCGACATCATCCTGGGAACCGTAGGGCTCGTCGTCGGCCTACTGGTCGCCTTCCTTGCCGCGCAACCTTTCAGATTGCTCGAGCCTCCGTGGCTGGCCATCTCGGCTACAGTGCTGCTGATGTTCGTCTGCGCGTACCTTGGCGTAGGCGTGGCGCTGACTCGGAGACGAGAGTTCAGGATGCTGTTCCCAGGGCTTGCCGCGAGCGAGGAGGATTCCGCGCAGCGACTTACGGTGCTCGACACCAGCGTCGTCATCGATGGCCGCTTCCTCGAGCTCCGCGCCGCAGGATTCCTTCCCAATGACGTTCGCGTGCCACGGTTCGTGCTCGGGGAGCTGCAGACACTCGCGGACTCTGCCGACGATACGCGCAGGGCGCGCGGGCGGCGCGGTCTTGACCTGCTGGCGACTCTGCCTTCAGAGCGCTCGGTCGAGGTGCTCGAGGTCGACTATCCGGAGTCGCCCGGCGTCGATGACAAACTCATGCGCTTGGCCGGGGATACCGATGCCGTGGTCGTCACGGTGGACCACAACCTGACCCAGGTCGCTCGCGTGCGCGGCATCGAAGTGATGAACCTCAACGAGGCGGCCTCGGCGCTCCGGCCGGCGTTTCTGCCCGGGGACCCGATGCGCGTGCGGATCGTGAAGCCCGGCAAGGAGAGCGGTCAGGGAGTCGGCTATCTCGAAGACGGCACGATGATCGTGGCGCAGGACGGGCGCGACCTGATCGGCACCGAGGCAGATCTCGAGGTCACGTCGGTGCTGCAGTCGGCGGCGGGGCGGATGATATTCGCTCGGCCCGCAGCCCAGGGGGCCGCATCGTCCGAACTCTCGGCATGACGCCTTCGTCTTTGCAGACGGCCGCGATCGTCGTTGCGGGCGG
>JBBIJX010000084.1:0-4024 GCA_037445775.1 Actinomycetota bacterium | reverse complement strand
CGCGAAGCGCACTCGCAGAATCTCCTGCTTCATGTGGTCCGCCTCGACCGCCTCCTGGGCCGAGACCGCCTGCAGAAGCCGGTGCACGCTGTCGAGCGCCCGATACGCGTCGTCCGCCGAGAACGGCGCATTGTGCGCCCAGCGGTTGCGTACATCGCGAAGCTCGCTCACCAGCGTCCGCTCGGCTTGTCCCAGCACCTTGCCGAAGACCTGGTGCCAGTAGTCCCACATCGCCTTCAGAAGCACGTAGACGTCGCGGAACTCCGCTGCCGAGGAGCCCTCCTTCGCGCCGGCCGCGGCCTGCTCCGCCCATGCATCGCCGAGAGCCGCGTGCATCTCACGCATGAAGAACGGGCGAAGGCCGGTCCCGAGCAGGTCGAGCCCCTTGCCCACGCGATCGCGGTTGCTGAGTGCCATCTAGTCGTCCTCTCTCGTGGACAGGTCGGGGTGGGCGCGGAGCATGTATCTGTCGAACTGGGGAACCGTGAATCCGGCGAGCCCATGACTCGGGGTGTAGAGCAGGCCCTTCTCGATGAGACGAGACCGCACAGGTCCTGCCTGCGGGCTACTCCTTCCGATTGCCGAAGCCACCTCGGATGCACGATGCGGCTCCGGTCCCAGCGCCGCCATTGCATGCAGGTATCGCAACTCAAGATCAGTCGTGCGCTCGGCGCGAACGCGGAAGAAGCTCTCATCGAGCTTCGCCTCAACGAGCGGTTGCACCGCCTTGACATCCGCGAGGGTGATTGGCGACTGGGACGATTCATCCCACACCACCTTGCCGTACTCCTGGAGGAAGTACGGGTAGCCCTCTGTGTATCGCACGATGTGGTCCAGGGCCGCGGCATCGAACTCGACACCTTGACTCCTGGCAGGCAGGGCGAGTGCATCGCGGGCGAACTCAGGCGCCAGTGCGCCGATACGCGGGAACCGGAATAGGCGCTCGCTATAGGACTTGGCCTCCCCAGCGAGACGGGGAATCTGGGGGAGTCCCGCTCCAACGAGAGTGAGTGGGAGCGAGCGGCGGGCGCAGCGGTGCAGAGCGGCGATGAGAGCCTCTAGCTCCTTCGCTTCGAGATACTGAATCTCGTCCATCAGGAAGACGACGCCGACTTCATGTTCGCGGGCAGCCTCGCCGAGCGCGACGAACAGGTCGCCGAGGTCGTCCGCGAGAGCGCCGCTGTCCCCGGCACCAGCTTTCGCATCCACATCCAGCCCCGCTGTGATGCTACCGTCGGGGCTGAAGGTCAACGAGAAGGATTTGAGGACTGATGCCGCACCACGCAGCTTCTCTCCCCACGTCGCTTTGGGAGCGATCTGCACCAGCGCACGCCGGGCTTGAACCGCCATCTTGTGCTCGAAGGGCGCATTCTTCTCGACTTCCCACTCGATGGTCGCCCACTTGCGAGCCTCTGCCTTCTCGCGGAAGACGTCGAGGAGCACGGTCTTGCCCACGCCACGAAGCCCCGTGATGATCATCGACTGCTCGGAGTATCCGTTCTCGAGTCGTTCCAGCAGCACGTCAAAGGAAGCGGCCTGCTCGTCACGTCCGACGAGCGCCGGGGGCTTGGTGCCAGCGCCGGGTGCGTATGGGTTGGTACGTGGGTCCATCCATCCATCCTCCTTTGACAACTTAGACGTAGTTTATCTTCTGACGATAAACCCTGTCTAACTTGTCAAACCCCCGTGCGGCTATAGCTCCAGCGTGCCTTGCGCGGGTCCAGCCGCCCCTGGCCCTGCTGCCGCCAGCCGCACGATCTCGGGCCACGCCACGACGAGCGCGTTGTAGGGCATGGCGTCCTTCGCCCAGCTCTTGCGCTCGCACAGCGAGTAGAGCCGGTACGCGAGGTCGCGCGCGATCTCGCCGAGCGACGGCCCCACGGCGTGCAGCAGCTCAGCGGCGGCGGCCTCGCCGCGCTCCTCGAGCGCGCGAACGAGGTACTGCGTGATCTCCCACACGGTCAGGTGCTTGTCGGTGGCCGGGTCCCAGTCCTCGGCCAGCTCCTCGCGCCGCAGCAGCCGCACCTTCCCGGCGGCGGCCGCCACGAACCCGTCCCGAGCGAGCGCATCCACGGAAATCGCCTTGGCCTTGGCGAGCACCTCCGCCACCCCGTAGGCGCCGGTCTCGTACCCGTTCTGCTCGAACCACGCGATCGCCCAGCGGCTCGCCGCGTCGAACTCGCCCTCCTGCTCCGCGAGCACCTCATCGAGCACGGTGTTGATGATGCCGAGCGCGGTGCGCACGCTCATGCGGCTCCCGTCGGACTCGACGACCTTGGAGTACGCCGAGAAGACCGCCATGCCCGGCCCGATCGCCGCCTGCGCGAGGTCGACCGGCGCGATGCTGCCGTGCTGAAGGGCGCGAAGGGCGGCGGGCAGAGTGTCGCGAAGCGCCCGCAGGAACTCGCCGCGTGTGCCCATCGAGGCGTTCGCATCCCGCGGGCGGCAGACGAGGACGATGGAGGAGGCGAGGGCGTTGGTACCAACGGAGATTGTCCGACCTTCGCGTTCACTGCGCATCGGCCACGTGCCGAGCACTGAGAAGCCCGCGGCGAGCAGACCCTCGAGCATCGTCTCCCAGCCGGTGGACGCAATCGCCGCGTCGCCGCCATCGGTCTCCGACTGTTTGAACGCGTAGTAGACGGTCAGCGGGAAACGCGCGTCGTGCGCGTCACGCATGCGTTCGAAGGCAGAACCAAGGCCACGCTCGAAGAACTCCTGCGCCTTCTTCTTGCTGCCGTCGAAGCGATACGGCGTGGCGACCAGTTCCTGCGACTTCGGCACGAGCAGCGTACTCATGAGCTGCGGGTAGACGCCGCCAATCGAACGGCGGGTCCACACGTAGAAGAAGTCAGAAAGATCAGCGTAGCCAATGTTGTCGTAGTAGGGAGGGTCGGTGGATATGAGCGGACGGTCGCCAATCTGGATGCATGCAGCCGCATCCGCCTGTCGCGCTTCACCCGGTGCGACTGGCTGCACGGATGCCAACGCCTTCTCAATCCATGTGACGCCTGCGTCAATCCAGTTTCCACAGGAGCTGCTGAACGGATTCGCTTCGGCGTAGTCCCATACCATCGGAAGTGCCTGCCTCGCAAAGGTGCCGCGAGTTGCCTCGACCGCGTCGCGCCAGCTCGTAAGGCTTGACCATCCATCAGCGCTCCTGTCCACCGCAAACGCTAGGTAAGTCGCCACCGCGTCAGCGTAGGCGGTGGCGCCGGAGCCGCCGTCCTCGAGCGGGGTCCCGTCGTCAGGCAGGCGGGCGGCGATGGCGTCGGCGAGCACGCGCTCGCGCGCCTCGCCCACGAGGTCGGAGAAGGTGGTGAGCGCGACGAGCTGCCGCAGCGTGAACAGGTCGCCGAAAGTGGTCATGCCGTAGTTCGGCGTCTTGAAGTCACGCGGGTTGTGCGGTAGCGCCGTGTCCGGCCGCCACGTCGGCTCGGCACTCTCCGCGACGCGCACGTGCTCGTCGCTCGGCTCCAGGTACACCCGCCCGCGTGTGCCCTCGGCCACGATCGCCATGAGACGCGCGCCCATGCGTCCGGCGCGGCCCTCGGCGCGCACGTGGTCGAACGGCACAGGGGAGTCGCACACGACGCAGCGCGCGCCACGGCGCTCGACGGTCCCCTCCTGCGGCACACCATCGCCGGTGCGCACCTCGAAGCGCACGATCTTTGCAGCGCGGTCCACGACGGGCTCGACCCACGCCTGCTTGCCCTTCTTCTTCGAGAGCCAGAACGAGCGCACGAGCGGCATCTCGGCGCCGCACGCCGGGTTGGGGCAGCGCACCGTGCGCGCCCACAGCCAGGCGATGACCGTCGCCTCACCGCCGCCGTGCCCGGCTGGCAGCGTCACCTTCGGGTACAGGTGCCCGATGCGCTCCCGCGCCTGCTCGCGCATCCACGCGCCGTAGCGGCGCACGTCCTCGGCAAGTCCCTGCGCACGTTGCCACTGCCCGGTGTCGAGACGTCCCTCGCTGGCCTCAGGATGCACGGGCGAGCGACCGGCGAAGCGCGGTGGGATCTCG
>JBBIJX010000083.1:0-4055 GCA_037445775.1 Actinomycetota bacterium | reverse complement strand
CGAGCGCGCCGTCCGCGATCGCGAGGGCCGGGTTGCGGTGCTTCTCGACGGTGGCAGGCTCGTGGCCTCGGCCGGCGGCAGCGCCGGGCTGGGCGTGGAGAGCGCCCGCTGGAGCCCGGAGGCCGAAGGGCTCGGCCGAGTCGCGCTCCGAGACGCGCTAGGCCGATGGTATCGAGGGTTCTACTTCGATGTGCAGACCGCCGGTGACCTCGCTTGGCGGGTGGTCGCAGCCGAGCCTACGGAGGCGGATCTCCTCGCCACGTTGCGCACCGTCGCGGCACCTTTGGGGGTTCTCGTGTTCGGCGGGCTTGCCGCAGCCGTGCTCCTCTGGACGGTCACGACGCGGATGGTCGGGCCGTTGCGAGATCTCGAACGCACCGCCCGGAGCGCGGCAGCCGGCGCGTACGTCAAACCGCTCTCCGTTGGAGGTGACGACGAGATCGGGCAGGTGGCCGACGCGTTCAACCAGGTCGCACTGCGGCTCAACGCTCTTCATGACCTTTCCCAGCTGCTCGCGAGCACCTCGCGCCTCGATCAGGTGCTCGATGGGATCCTGATGTCGATGGAGCACATCGTCGGTCAGTGTTCTGCGGCGATCTACCTCGTCGACGAAGAGCACGAACGTCTCGTGCCTGCACGAACGCATGGAGCGAACGTCACGGGTGTCACTGCGATCGACATGTCCGATGGAGGCTGGCTGAGTCAGGCACTCGATAGCGCCGGACCGGTCACTTTGAAGGGCGCCAAAGAGGAGTTCGCCCGCGAACTGCCTGGGCTTGCGGGAAGCGTGACCACGATTCTCGCGGCGCCGCTCGTGGCTGGGCACGACCCGCTGGGTATCGTCGTGGTCCTGCGAGAGTCATCCGACGAGGTGAGCGATGCGGAGCGCGAGATGGTTCGCACGTTCTCGGCGCAAGCCGCGGTCGCGGTGCAGACGTCTCGCCTCTTCGAGGACGAGAGCGAGGCTCGGCGCATCGCTGAGGTCCTGCGAGGCGTTGCGGAGCGGCTGGTGCGTCCCGACTCGCTCGACACAGCGCTCATCTCGGTCGAAGAGATCATCAAGGAGTTCTTCGGTGCCCGCATGGTGCATATCGCGCTGGTCGACCGCGGTGCGCTCGGTTTGCCGGACGATCCCTCAGGCGATCGCGACCACCTTCGCTCGCTCGCACTGCGCGTGCTTGAAGGCAGTGAGGACGCCGTGGTGCTGAGGCAGGGCGCGGACGAAGAGGCCGACCGCATGCTCGAAGCCTACGACGGCCGGGACCTCCTCGTCATGCCCGTGGGCCTCGAGACCGATCACGGCGCGGCACTACTCGCCGTGTTGCCGGAGCGGCCCGACGCCGCCGGTATCGAGGTGGCACGCGCCGTGGTCGATGAGATCGAGCTCGCGCTCGACAACGCGTACTTCTACGAACGCGCGCTCGTCCGCGCGACGAACCTCGAGACGATCTTCAAGATCAGCCAAGCGGTCGCCTCCTCGCTCCAGGTGAATGTCGTGCTCAATCGCGTTCTCGATGTCGTACAGAAGATCCTGTCTGCGGACGCGGTCGTACTGTGGTCATACGACGCGCGCCGACGCACGCTAGGTACGGCGATGGTCCGCGGGGAGGTACCGGCCCGCTTGGTCAGCTTGGAGTTGGAGCCCGGAGAAGACCTCCCAGGCCGTGTGTTCCAGTCTAGTCAGCCGGTCGTGATCCGCGATCTGGCCTCGGTCGCGGATGGGATCGCGGAGAGCGCTGCGGACCTCAGTCTGCATTCGATGCTCGCCGTGCCGTTGTTGGCCCGCGGGCGTCCGATCGGGGTGCTCATGGTCCTTTCTGGGCAGCGTGACGCGTTCGGCGACGAGGAGATGAACGTCCTGCAGACCTTCGCATCACAGGCGGCTCTGGCAATCGACACCGCGCGGCTCTACAGCCGCGAGCATGAGGTCGCGAGAGTGCTGCAGGATTCGATCCTGCCTGATGAGCTGCCGGAGTACCCCGAACTCGAAGTGGGGAGCGTCTACGCGCCGGCGGGCGGCGAGGCCGAGATAGGGGGCGACTACTTCGACCTGTTCAGAGGTCCGGACGGCGCGTTATGGCTGGCCATCGCTGATGTCTGCGGCAAGGGCATCCAAGCCGCGACCAAGACCTCGACGATCAAGTACTCGCTGAGGGCATTGGTTGCCGCAGGGCTCTCGCCCGCGCAGGTGACGGGCGAAATCAACAGGATCACCGCCGACGCCGGGGACCCGAGCGACATCGTGACACTCTGGGTGGGACGCTACGACCCGAAGCGCTCCTGCATCGAGTGGGCGAACGGGGGACACCCTCCAACACTGGTGCGGCGAACCGACGGGACGGTCGAGCGCCTGGGTCCCACGGGACCGATCCTGGGCGCCGCCCGGGAGGCCGAATACGAGGAGTGCGTCGCCGCGTTCGCAGTCGGAGACAAGCTCCTGCTATACACCGACGGTGTCACGGAGGCGCGTCAGGGGAATACCTTCTTCGGCGAGGAACGGCTCGCGTCGCTCCTCACCGCGGATGGCGCAGCGTGCGATGACGCCCGACTCGTGGTTGACTCGGTCACACAGTTCGCGCGGGGCGACTTAAGGGACGACGTCGCGGTGCTCGTCGTGACCGTGCGTGGCCGGACGGACCAAGAAGGTCTTGCGCAGGCGGGGTGACGGGTACGTGACACCATTCGAGAAGCACTACGACTTCGGCCCTCGGGCGTGTGTGGTGCGGCTGTCCGGCGACATCGACATGTCCGTCGTACCCGAGCTGCGCAAGGATCTGGACGGCGCCCTCGATGCCGGGTGTGCGAACCTCGTTCTGGACCTCACTGCGGTGGACTACGCCGACAGCTCGGCGCTCGGCCTGCTCGTCTGGTTGAATCACCGGCTGAGGCCGGCAAGCGGTCGGCTGGTGCTCGCAGGCGCCAACCGCGATGTGAGCCGCATCCTGGAGATCTCGGGGCTCATATCAGTCGCGAGCACCATTGCGACGTCTGCCAATCTCGCGTCCGCGCTCGAGGGTCTTGAGCTCGGTGAACCTGTCAGTGAGCCGACGTGGACTCAGTCGATCGAGGTGACGCCGGATCCTGATCGTCTCGCGGGCGCGCGCGAGGACGTCTGTGCCATGCTCGCTGATCTCGGCATGCCCGAGTCCGCGCTCTTCGACATCAAGGTGGCGCTGGGCGAGGCATTGGCCAACGCGATACGCCACGGAGTGCCGCGTAAGGGGTCCGCGCATATCGAGGTGCATGTCAGCGCATACGACGATCGTATCGTACTGGCCGTGACCGACAACGGTCCGGGCTTCGACGGGCTGTCACGGAAGAAGCGTGAGCTCTATGAGTCGAGCGGGCGTGGCGTCGACTTCATGCGAGCACTGATGGACCGCGTCGAGTTCAGCGAGCCCGAGGGCGGCGGCACGACCGTGTCGCTTGTGAAGCATCGCGTCGGCACGCGGTGATGCGTCGCAATGGGCGGGGTGGCGCGCTCGTCGTGCTGTCGGCGTCGATCGGTGGATGTCACGCCGGCGTCGCCGACGCGATCGCTCACGCTTGGCGCCTGCTCGATCCGCAGGGCACGGTCGCCGTCGTCGACTTCCTTGAGACGTTCGCACCCGAGCTGAACGTTCTCGCTCGATTCGCCTATCAGCGAAGCGAGCGGTTCTTCCCCTCTCTCGTCGGCACGCTCGACGACGCGCTGGAGCACCTGCCCGAGGACCCGGTCGTGCATGGACTCGCTACGGGGGCCAGTGCACGCTTGGCCGAGTACCTCCGCGCCAGCGCGCCCGATGCCGTCGTGTCGACGTTCGCGCCTGCGGGCGGCGTCAGCGCGGACGTCTCTTCGGAACTCGGGTTCCTCGCCGCCACGGTGCTTCCGGAGTTCGACGCGCGCGCCGCGTGGCTTCACCCGGCGACAGGCCTCTACTTCGTTGCATCGAAGGATGTTCGCGAGGAGCTGGTCGTCCGTGGCCTTGCCTGGGACCGGATCGTCGTGTCGGGCATCCCTGTGCGCCAGCGGGAGCCGCAGGCCGGTGAGCGCGGGAACCGTACAGCTGATGCTG
>JBBIJX010000082.1:0-4064 GCA_037445775.1 Actinomycetota bacterium | reverse complement strand
GTGTTCGGCTTCGAGCGTTACGGTGTTCGGCTTGCCCCGTAATGGTGTTCGGCTTCACGGCGTTACAGTGTTCGGCTTCGACCGGAATACGCAGTCTAGCTTGATTGGATCCCATATGAGGCCGCCACCTCCTCTTGCGGTGGCGGCCTCATGCGTCCTTCTGGACCGGCCGGACGCGTGTCGACCCCGCGTGCGCCAGCACTAGCGTCTGACGAACGCGTCTCCGGGTGCCGCACTTCCGGTCCACGACGCCGCACGGCAGACGCATCATGCCGTTCGTCGGGGAAGCGTTGACACACAATATGTGGTTGCATACGCTGAACTGGCCGCTAGATATGGTGTATGCGACCGTCGCGAACGACGGGGCGTGACACCACGCAGAATCCGCAAACTGTGTTTTCCGAGAGGGGACTTCGCTATGTCCGAGGCCGTTGACGCCGGGTACGCGCGCACCGTCGACGAGGTGCTGAGTCCCAACTCGCTCAAGGTGCTTGAGAAGCGCTATCTGCGCCGGAGTGAGCAGGGCGAGGTACTTGAGCGCCCGAGCGACTTGTTCGCCCGCGTTGCGGAGAACATCGCGTCGGCGGAGCGCACATGGGGCGCTGACGACGCACGGGTCGCCGAAGTCGCGCGCGACTTCTACGAACTGATGACGTCGCTCGAGTTCCTTCCGAACTCACCCACGCTGATGAACGCCGGGCGTGAGCTCCAGCAGCTTTCCGCGTGCTTCGTCCTGCCGGTCGAGGACTCGATGGAGTCTATCTTCGGGGCCGTGCGCGACACCGCGCTCATCCATAAGTCCGGTGGCGGGACGGGCTTCTCGTTCTCACGGCTTCGTCCGGCCGGAGACAGCGTCAAGTCGACACAGGGTGTGTCGAGTGGTCCGGTGTCGTTCATGCGCGTCTTCAATCAGGCTACCGAAGCCGTCAAGCAAGGCGGCACCCGGCGCGGGGCGAACATGGGCGTGCTCAGGATCGACCACCCGGACATCCTCGGCTTCATCAAGTGCAAAGCGGACGGTGACTTCGCGAACTTCAACATCTCGGTCGCGTTGACCGAGGAGTTCATGGAGGCCGTCAAAGCGGGCACGTCCTACAACCTCTACAATCCGCGCACGCGCGAGGTCGAGGGTGAACTTGTCGCGCGCGAGGTCTACGACCTCATCGTCGAGATGGCGTGGGCGACGGGCGACCCGGGCATCATCTTCATCGACCGCGTGAATCGCGACAATCCCACGCCGCTGCTTGGTGAGATCGAATCCACGAATCCATGCGGAGAGCAGCCGCTGCTGCCCTACGAGGCATGCAACCTGGGCTCGATCAACCTCGGACGCATGATGCGTCTGACCGACGCGGGTCCCGATGTGGACTGGGAGCGCTTGGCTGACGTCGTGCACCGCGGGATCCGCTTTCTCGACGACGTGATCGAGGTCAACAACTACCCGCTGCCTCAGATCGACGAGCTGGCCCGGGGCAACCGCAAGGTGGGCCTTGGCGTCATGGGCTGGGCCGATCTGCTCATCAAGCTCGACATCGCCTACGACAGTGAGGACGGCGTGGCCCTTGGCCAGAAGGTCATGGGCTTCATCGACGCCGAGGCGAAGTCCGCTTCACGAGCGCTTGCCGCGGAGCGAGGCTCCTTTCCGAACTTCGCGGGCTCGATATACGACACGCCCGATGGCGGACCGATTCGCAACGCCACGGTCACGACAATCGCTCCGACGGGCACCCTGTCGATCATCGCCAACTGCTCGTCAGGCGTGGAGCCCCTGTTCGCGGTCTCCTACATACGGACGGTCATGGACAACGATCGACTCGTCGAGGTGAATCCCCTCTTCGAGGAGATCGCGGTGAAGCGCGGCTTCTACAGCCGCGAGCTCATGGCGCTTATTGCTGAGCACGGATCGGTTCACGACATCGAGGACGTTCCCGAAGACGTGCGCCGGGTATTCGTCACTGCGCACGACATCGCGCCGGACTGGCACATCCGGATGCAGGCGGCGTTCCAGAAGTACTGCGACAATGCCGTCTCCAAGACAGTGAACTTCGGCAACGAGGCCACGCCGGAGGATGTGCGAACAGTCTACGACCTGGCCTACCAGCTCGGGGTGAAAGGCGTCACCATCTACCGAGACGGCTCCAAGGCAGGCCAGGTGCTGTCGACCGGCAAGACCGCGCGTGCCGACGCGCCGGGTGAGACGATCCATGCGCGCCCCGGGGACCTCGAGCCGCGTGAGCGTCCCTCGATAACCGCCGGGCGCACCGAGAAGATCCATACCGGATGCGGCAACCTCTACGTCACCGTCAACTGGGACGAGTTCGGCATGTGCGAAGTGTTCACCCAGATGGGCAAGTCCGGCGGGTGCGCCGCGTCGCAATCGGAGGCTCTGTCTAGGATGATCTCAGTCTCTTTGCGCGCTGGCGTGGACCCCGAGGCTCTCGTGAAGCACCTGCGCGGGATCCGGTGCCCTTCCCCGTCGTGGGCCGAGGGCGGGAAGGTGCTCTCATGCGCTGACGCGGTCGGCATCGTGATGGAGCATGCGATCCAGTTCATGGACACCGGGCATGTCGGCACGGTGGTGTCCAAGCATACGAACGCGCTCGACAACCTGTCGGGTGCCTGCCCTGAGTGTGGCGGCTCGCTTGAGCATGAGAGCGGCTGTGCGGTATGCAGGAGCTGCGGCTTCAGCAAGTGCGCATAGCGGAGACGATGCGCGGCATGACCCGGATGCCCCCGGCCGGCGCCTGTGCAGGCGTCGGCCGGTCACGTGAGGAGGCTCGCCATGGTCCTCTCTGACAGGACGATCAAGCTGGAGATTGCGGCCGGCACTATCGTCGTGGACCCGCTCGACCCCGATGATATCCAGCCGTCGAGCGTCGACCTGCACCTTGGGGACGGCTTCCAGGTCTTCAGGAACTCCCGCTACCCCTACATCGACCCGGGCCGTGAACAGCCAGGGTTGACCGAGCACGTGCGCGCGTCGGTCGAGGAGCCCTTCGTGCTGCATCCTGGGGAGTTCGTGCTTGGCACCACCATCGAGCGGATCGCCCTGTCAGACGAGATCGTGGGCAGGCTCGAGGGCAAGAGTTCGCTGGGTCGCCTCGGCCTGCTGATCCACTCGACCGCAGGGTACGTCGATCCGGGCTGGGACGGGCGGCTGACGCTCGAACTCAGCAACGTCGCGAACCTGCCCATCTTGCTCTCGCCCGGTATGAAGATCGGCCAGATCTCATTCTCACGGATGACGACGCCGGTAGATCGCCCCTACGGACATCACGAGCTGGGCAGCAAATACCGCGGCCAGCACGACGCGACGCCCAGTAAGATGTTCCTCAACCGGCCACGCTGAGGGCGTGCGGCCGGTCAGAGTCCCTTGGTGACTTGCGAAACGAGCGGCGTCGGGACCCAGCCGGCGACGTACTTCCCGGCGCGCGACTCCATGAACGGCAGCCACTTGAGTTTCCGCGTGATGTTTGAGGCGATGTGGCTCATGTCGCCGCGGTATGCTGCGAGCGCGCCTGTGGGATGGCTGCGCGCAACGGCGCGGCCCGCGAGTCTGCCGGTGTTGAGCGCGTACGAGATTCCCTCACCGCTCGTAGGGGACATGAAACCTCCGGCTTCGCCCGCGAGCAGCACGCGTCCGGCACCGGGCACCACGTCATCGCGATGACGTACCGAGACTGCGGCCCAGGCCTCACGTTTGACTGACTCGCCGAGCGGGAGCCGTTGGCGCAGCCGAGACAGCACCTGCGACTGCTTCTCGTGCGGGCGCTTGGTCTTCGGATAGAAGACGCCACCCACGATCGCGACGTCACCTTTGGGAACGACGTAGGCATAGCCGAACGAATCGCCCACGTCACGCAGGTAGATGCAGTCGAAGTACGGCTCGATGTCGCCCTCGACGCGGCAGAAGTCCTGGAGGGTGACGTAGTTGGCCGCGCTCCCGACGCCGAGTGAGCGCCGCACGGTCGAGCGCGGGCCATCACAGCCGATGAGGTTCTCACAGGCGACGACGGTCTGCGCTCCGGTCCCGTTGCGGAGTGTTGCGCGGACGTCGGCGTCGT
>JBBIJX010000081.1:0-4305 GCA_037445775.1 Actinomycetota bacterium | reverse complement strand
CGAACTGGCCGGTAGGCCGGTCGTGGGCTGGGCTCTCGACGCCGTATGCGAGGCACGATCGGTGGGCCGGGTGGTGCTCGTTTGTGACCCCGGCAGGATCGATGAGTTCGAGGCGGCGTGTTCACAGGCAAGGGAGCACGGGTGTGAAGTCCGCGTCGTCGCGGGCGGAGACACGCGCCGCGGGTCAGTGCTGGCGGGGCTCGACGCGCTCGGCCACGACGTGAGAGCCGTGGTAGTCCACGATGGCGCCCGCCCGCTCGCGACCCCCGCTGTCGTCGACGAGGCGGTCGACCTTCTCGGACGCAGCGGCGCCGACGGGGTCGTTGTCGGGCACCCGGTCACCGATACGGTCAAGGTGGTATCCGGAGACCGCGTCGTCGAAACGCCGGACCGCAGTACGCTATGGGCTGTGCAGACCCCGCAGGCGTTCGACACCGCGCGGCTGCGTGCGGCTCATGCGGCGGCACGGGCGGACGGGTACGAGGGCACCGACGACGCGTCGCTCGTGGAGCGCATCGGCGGTATCGTTCAGGTCTTTGAGGGCCCGGCCGACAACATCAAGATCACCGCGCCTGAGGATCTCGTCTATGCGGAGTGGGTCTTGGCGCGGCGACACGACGGGGCGGTGGCGTGATGCGCATTGGAGTCGGCTACGACGTGCACGCGTTCGCCGAAGGGCGAGAGTTGGTACTTGGGGGCGTCCGTATCGAACACGACCGCGGCCTGCAGGGCCACTCGGACGCCGACGTCCTCGCGCACGCGGTCGCGGACGCCGTGCTGGGTGCGCTCAGGCTCGGAGACATCGGACAGCACTTCCCTGACACAGATCCCGCCTACCGCGGGGCAGACTCGCTCGAGCTCCTCGCAAGCGTCGCCGGACTCGTGGGCGAACACGGCATGCGCGTGCTCGATGTCGACACCGTGCTCGTGCTCGAGGCACCTCGAGTCTCGAAGCACCGGGATCTGATGCGCGAGAACCTCGCCCGAGCGCTCGGAGTGGGCGTCGACTCTGTGGGAGTCAAGGCGACCACGACCGAGGGGCTGGGCTTCGAGGGCCGTCAAGAGGGTATCGGCGCGTACGCCGTGGCGCTGCTCGCACCGCGCTGAGGTGCCTCGTCCTTCCACTATCTCCTGATAGACTGTTTGGCGCGGGTCGGCCGTCCGAGGCTCGAACCTGCAAAGGGACCGGAGCCATGAGCGGACGAATCTCTGAGGACATACGCGCGGTCAGGGAGCGGGACCCTGCTGCGACATCGACCGCGTCGGTCCTGTTCAACTACCCCGGACTGCACGCCCTGTGGTCGCACCGGCTCAATCACTGGCTGTGGAAGCGGCGGCGTCGAGGGCTCGCGCGCTGGCTCTCGCAGGTGACGCGGTTCTTCACCGGTATCGAGATACATCCGGGCGCGACCATCGGGGCTCGCTTCTTCATCGATCACGGGATGGGGGTCGTGATCGGAGAGACGACGATCATCGGGGATGACGTGACGCTCTACCAAGGGGTGACGCTCGGTGGCACTGGCAAGGAGACGGGGAAGCGCCACCCGACGCTCGAGGACTGTGTCGTCGTGGGCGTCGGAGCTGCGGTGCTCGGTGACATCACCGTCGGTCGCGGCAGCAAGGTGGGCGCGGGCGCGGTAGTCATCGACGATGTTCCGCCGAACAGCACCGCCGTCGGCATCCCGGGACGCGTCGTGGTACGCGCAGGGGAGCGCGTCGAGGCCATCGACCTGCATCACGAGGACCTCCCCGACCCCGTGGTGGAGATGTTCCGCTGCCTGACACGGCGGATCGACAAGCTTGATACCCGCCTGTCGCGCGACGAAGGGACGGTCCTAGGATCCGGCACACCGCCGTTCGCTGTTGCGCCCGGCGTGTCCGCCGGAGAGGACGAGGTCGAGCCGGACTCCGAACCGATCGTGTTCGAGACCGGCGGGTGGTTCTGGCAGATCTAGCGTTGCCACAGCGCGACGAAGGAGAGCGATGCGCGTCTACAACACGCTGACCCGGCGCAAGGAGGAGTTCGAGCCGCGCGAGCCGGGACGGGTCTCGATGTATGTCTGCGGACCCACGGTCTACAACCACATCCACATCGGCAACGCCCGCACGTTCTTGTCGTTCGACGTGATCAGGCGCTACCTCGAGTGGAAGGGCCTCGACGTCACGTTCGTGCAGAACGTCACCGATGTCGACGACAAGATCATCAATCGCGCGAACGAAGAGGGCCGGACGGCCGCCGAGGTGGCGCAGGAGTACACGCAGGCGTTCATCGCGGGCATGCGTGCGCTGGGGGTCTCCGACCCCACCGTGCGCCCCATGTGCACCGATACGATCCCGCAGATGATCGAGATGATCGAGCGTCTCATCGAGCGTGGCCACGCCTACGTCGCCGGCGGCGACGTCTACTTCTCGGTCCGCAGCTTCCCCGGCTACGGCGAGCTTTCGGGGCGTGACGTCGACGAGATGCGCTCGGGTGCCCGTATCGAGGTCGACGAGCGCAAAGCCGACCCGCTCGACTTCGCGCTGTGGAAATCCGCCAAGCCTGGGGAGCCGCACTGGCCGAGCCCGTGGGGCGAGGGGCGGCCCGGCTGGCACATCGAGTGCAGCGTGATGAGCGAGATCGAGCTGGGGCTCCCGTTCGACATCCACGGCGGCGGAGCGGACCTCATCTTCCCGCACCACGAGAACGAGCTTGCGCAATCGGAGGCCGCGACGGGCACGCAGTTCGTGCGCTACTGGTTGCACGGCGGGATGCTCCAGATCAACGAGGAGAAGATGAGCAAGTCGCTCGGGAACTTCATGCTCCTCAAGGACGTGCTCGCCACGTACGACCCGAGCGTGATCCGCCTTCTCATGCTGCAGACGCACTACCGCAGTCCGCTCGACTTCTCTGACACGCGCCTCGACGAGACGATCCACGCCTACGACCGTCTCGCAAACATCGTGCGCAACCTGCGGTGGGCACGCACGCTGTCGGACCAAGGGACGGGCGCGCCGGCGGAGGTCTGCACCGGCCTGAAGCTGCACGTCGATACCGCGCGGGCGAAGTTCGAGCACGAGATGGACGACGACTTCAACACCGCCGCGGCGCTCGCTGCCGTGTTTGAGCTCGCGAAGGCCGCCAACATCTTCCTGTCCGATTATCAGGTGGACCTGTGTGTCGAGGACAAGCTCGCGATCGGCCAGGCGGAGTCGACCGTCGTCGAGCTCCTTAGCGTGCTGGGCATACACGTGCCCGAAGGGCGTCAGGGACGGTATCCGCAAGCGGTGGTGGCTCTGGCGCTCGATCTCGCCGGCTACGAGGGCGGCGACGCGCACGAGGCCGTACACGCTCTGCTTGCGGCGCGCGAGGCGGCTCGCACCGAGAGGAACTGGATGCTCGCCGACGGTGTCCGCGACGGGCTGTCCCGGCTCGGGATCAGGATCGAGGACACGGCACAGGGTGCGCGCGTCAACTACGACGGATGATGCTGTGCAACTCGAAGGCCGAAACGCTGTCATAGAGGCGCTCCGTGCCGGCATGCCGCTCGACCGGCTGCTCATCGCACGGGGCGTGAAAGTCGACCGCAGCGTCGCTGAGATCGAGCTGCTCGCGCGCGAGAGGGGCGTCGTCGTCGAGCATGTCGAGCGCAGGGAGCTGGATCGCATCAGCGAGCGCGGTGCGCACCAAGGTGTGATCGCTGGCGCACCCGCCTTCGCCTACACGCCGCTGCGCGCTCTGGTCGAACGCTGCTCCGCCGAGGATGAGGCGCTCATCATCGCTCTTGACCGCGTGACCGATCCGGGCAATCTCGGTGCGGTCGTCCGAACCGCCGAAGTCGTGGGTGCTGCCGCGGTGCTCGTGCCGGAGCGGCGCAGCGCGGCGATCACTCCCGCTACGTGGAAGGCGGCAGCCGGCGCGCTCGCGCACATCCCGCTCGTCCGCGAGACCAACCTCGTGCGTGCGCTCGAGCAGCTCAAGGAGGCCGGGTTCTGGATCGCCGGTGCGTCCGCCGATGCCCAACAGACCGTCTGGGAAGCACCGCTCGCTGGGCGCATCGTGCTCGTGATGGGCTCGGAAGGGCAAGGGCTTGCACGTCTCACAGAGGAGACGTGCGACTTCCTGGTGAGGTTGCCTGGCGCAGGGGCTGTGGGTTCGCTCAACGTCGCGCAGGCCACGACCGCCATCGCGTACGAGTGGCTGCGCAGGAGGGCATGCGGCTCATGACACGGCGCGCCCTCATCGTCGACGGGTACAACCTCATCTGTCACGGCGGGCCGTATCGAGACAGGGCAGACCGGGACGACATCGATGCGGCGCGTTCG
>JBBIJX010000080.1:0-4435 GCA_037445775.1 Actinomycetota bacterium | reverse complement strand
TATGGTCCAATGGCCGGTGTTGTGCACGCGGGGTGCGGCTTCGTTCGCGAGCAGCCCGTCGGACGTGCGGAAGAACTCGAAGCCCAGTGCGCCCACATGACCGAGCTCATCGAGCAGCCGGCCAGCGTACTGTTCTGCCTGCTGTTGCAGTTCCGGTGCATCGATCGGCACCACCCAGCGCAGGATCCCGTCCACATGGTGCGACTCGACCAGCGGGTAGTAGACGTGCTCTCCGGAGGTCGAGCGTGCTGCGACCAGCGCCACCTCATGCTCGAACGGGATGAAGCTCTCGACGATCACGGACGATGCGGCGAGAAGCTCGTCGGCCCGATCGACATCCTCATGCCGGTCGATCACCGCCTGGCCTTTGCCGTCGTATCCGAACCGGCGCGACTTGACCACACAGGGCATGCCGATGCTCTCGATGGCATCCCGCAGCTCCCCGGGAGACGTAGCCGGATGGAATCTGGGCGTGGGGATGCCCAGCTCGGAGAAGCAGGTCTTCTCGGTCAGCCGGTCCTGCAGCACGGCGAGCGAGCGCGCGCCGGGGTACACGCGGGTCGTGCGTGCGACGCGCTCCAGGGCCGCCGCCGGGACGTTCTCGAAGTCGCAGGTGACCACGTCGCAAAGCCCGGACAGCCGGTCGAGCGCCTCGGCGTCGTCGTACGGGGCGGCCACGTGTCGAGCGACCAGGGCTGCGCACGGGCTGGGCGACGGGTCGACGACGACCGTCTCGATGCCCAGCGGAACCCCGGCCAGCGCGAGCATCCGTGCGAGCTGCCCACCGCCGAGGATTCCTACGATCACGAATCTGTCCGCGGGTCGGAGTGGGCGAGTACGTCGGAGGTCTGCTTCTCGCGAAACTCGTCGAGGGCGGCCCGCAACCCGGGGCGGGTGTTCGCCAGGATGGCGACCGCAAGCAGTGCCGCGTTCGTCGCTCCCGCCTTGCCTATGGCCAGGGTGCCCACGGGAATGCCCGCGGGCATCTGGGCGATGGATAGCAGGGAGTCGATGCCGCTCAGGGCGGCGCTCTGAATCGGGACTCCGAGCACCGGGACCGGCGTCATCGCCGCCGTCATCCCGGGGAGGTGCGCCGCCCCGCCGGCGCCCGCGATCACGACCTCGAGCCCTCGTTCGGCGGCCGATTCGGCGTACTGCGCAAGGAGCCGAGGCGTGCGGTGCGCCGAGACGACTCTCGTCTCGTATGCGATATCGAAGCGCTCGAGCACCTCAGCGGCGTGGCGCATCGTCTCCCAGTCTGACGTGGAGCCCATGATGACTCCGACAAGCGGCGTGTCTGCGATCGGACGTGTCATCTTGTTCCTTTCGAGCACTCAATCGCCGCAGGGGATCCGGCATGAGATAAGACCCCGCGAGGACTCTCCGCGATTCTATCACCGGCGCGAACGGCCGCGATGGCCGGGCCTCGTGCCATGGGTTCCCGTGTGCTGCGTCCGCGGCCGCCCACGAGCCAGTCTGTCGCTGGAGTATCGGCAAGCAGCGAGGCGCTCGCCAGGCTCGCCGATCCCACGAGCAGACATGCCGCCGGCACGGCCCACCACGACAGCCATGCGGTGTCGAGCCCGGCTGCGGTCACCAGGCTCTCGAGCGCGAGCAGCCATAGGGGATGCACCAAGTAGACGCCGAACGAGAGGGCGGCGGCTCGCGCGATCTGTGGCGCCACCCGGTGCGTCCGCGGTTCGAGCGCGAAGCCGCCGAGTACCAGTCCGAGGATGGTGGCGGCCATGCCGAGGGGATAGACGAGACGGCGCAGCGCCGCAGGCCATTCGGCCGTGGCGCCGACCGCGAGAAGCGTCACAGCGATGAGGCCCGCGCCGAGGACCAGGGGCCACAGACGCCTGAGCGCGGAGGGCAGCCGGTGCTGACGCACCGCGAACCACGCGCCCAGTGCCATGTGAGGGAGGTGGGTGGCGAGATGCGTCGCGTAAGACCAGACGAGTGCCGGAGCGGTCTCACGCAACCAAAGGGAGAGCGATGGCCACAGTGCGATGCGCAGCACGTAGATGACGACGAGCAGAAGCTCGGGCTTCGCGCGGATCGCTCGTGATGCCAGCGGCGTGATCAGGTAGAAGGTGAGCAGCATCGGCACGAAGTACAAATGGTACCACACGTGCCCGGTGAGCAGGAGCCCTCCGGCCCTCGTGATCTGCGCGACAGGGTCGCTGGCCGTTGCGAGCAGCGCGCCGAGGTAGACGATCGCCCACGCGGTGTACGGAAGCCCGATCTGGGTGAGCCGTCCTGTGACGAACCGCCGATAGGCACCGGGCGTCGAAGACCATGGGCGGCCCCAAACGAGCGCCCCGGAGATGAAGACGAACAGAGGTACCGCGTAGTGCAGCACGTCGTCGATCACGAGCGGGACCGATCCGGCCGGCAACATCCCTCGAAGCGGCATGAAGCAGTGGATGGCCACCACGGTCGCTATCGCGAACACCCTGAGAGCGTCCCAGGCCACGACACGCGAGGGGCAGACAGGCAGCGCCCCTTCGGCGTGCGCCCGTGTGCCTCTCGCAGCGTAAGCCGCGCTGGGAGATACCGCCGTCCTGCGGGACACCTTCATCCGATGAGTGTAGGCGATACACTGATTCGGTCGTGAAGTCTTTGTGAGGAGACCGTGTGGCTCGTTGCACGTACCACCTCGATGTCGAGACCGAGCTGACCTGTACCGAGTGTGGTATCCCCATCTGCCCCAAGGAGATGGTGCTCACGCCAGTGGGCTACAAGTGCCCCGAGCACGCACGCGCGAAGAAGGGTCAGCTCCGGTACGTCAAACTGCGACAGGCCTTCATGGCGTCGGTCGTCGCATTCGTATGCGGCGTCATGGGTGCCGTCGTCTTCGGCGCAATGCCCTTCGGGATCTTCGCGGGCATCATCTGGGGCGCTATCACCGCCGAGGCGGTCAGACGCGCCTCCGGTGGGCATCGTGGGCCGTTGGTCGGGGGCATAGCCGCAGCCGGCATCGGTTTCGGCTGGCTCGCGACGTTGCCGTTTGGCGGCATCTGGTACGTGGTGCCAATCGTCGCGATCGTGCTCGCGGTTGTGCAGCTCGCTGTGTTTCCGTCGCGCTGACACGCTCGGTCGGTCGGCTGCGGAGGCTCAGATCCGGGACGGGCACCGCGCGGCTGACCGCTTCGTGACTTGGGCTTGCTGCGATGGTGTGGGACGACGCGCGGTGTCACTCATGCGGCGGCGGCAAGAGCGGTGTGGGAATACAAGTGGCACGGCTGCGTGGCAAACCTGTACGCGCCGCTCGGCGAGGGGGTGTACGAGATGCCCGACCGTCGCACGTTTCTCCTCGCGCTGGCTGTGCTCCTGTCGGGGTGCGTGTCGCGCGGGGACGACGATCCCGGCGCCGGTGGCGGCGGCGAGACGACCGTGGGCACCGTCGCGCCGTCCGGCCCACGTGAGGCCCGCGCGACAGACGCCCTGCTCGGCGCGATCGAGCGCCGTCGCTCGGTGCGCGAGTTCGCGGCGGATCCCGTTGAGAGCGAAGACATCGCACTGATGATGTGGGCCGCCCAGGGGGTGACCGCTCCCGCGTCCGGGTTCCGGGCGGTCCCGTCGGCTGGGGCGCTCTACCCCCTCGAGCTGTACGCCGTGACGGCGCAGGGTGTGAGCCGCTACGTCCCCGATCGCGACGAGCTCCGGGAGATCAGCGGCGACGACGTGCGTCGTGCGCTGTCCGCCGCCGCCTTGGCGCAGATGTTCATCGCCGAGGCCCCTGTGGTCTTTGTGATCACCGGAGTCTACGCGCGCACGGCTGCCAAGTACGGGCGCCGCGCCGAGCGCTACGTGCACCTTGAGGCAGGTCACGCCGCGCAGAACCTCCTGCTCGCGGCTGTGCATCTCGGCCTGGGCGGTGTGCCGGTCGGGGCGTTCGCCGACGGGGCCGTGCGGCGCGTGATCGGCGCGGCCGAGGACGAGACACCGCTGTACGTGATACCCGTGGGCACCCCGGCGAGGCTCTGAGCGCGCTCGCGTTTGCTGCGTGCGACGCGTCCAGTCAGCACGCGAGTATCGGTGCTAGAAGCGAATCAGCGAGGGGTAACAACTGTCACGGTGCCGCTGGCGCGGCGCGACCGGGGAGGGAGGGGCATACATGCTTGCGGAGTTCAAGGAGTTCGCCCTCAAGGGCAACGCGATCGCGCTTGCCGTCGGTGTCGTCATGGGCGCCGCGTTCAACGCGATCATCACGGCCATCGTCGAAGGGTTCTTCACGCCGCTTCTGGGCGTGATTCTGGGCGGCATCGACCTGACAGCGGAGGTAGTCACCGTCGCTGGGGTGGAGTTCGGCTGGGGCATGGTCGTCAACGCGATCATCAACTTCCTGGCGGTCGCCATCGCGCTCTTCGTCGTTATCAAGGCCGTGGCAAAGGTCAACCGCGAGCCGGACCCGACGACGCCCAAGGCTAAC
>JBBIJX010000079.1:0-4648 GCA_037445775.1 Actinomycetota bacterium | reverse complement strand
CCGGAAGCGTCTGCAGCTCTGTCAGCACGGGCGGCATCAGGTGACGCTGTATCGAGCGCGCTACGCAGGAGCACAGTCGTCGCACCCGATGCCTCAAGCAGGGCTTCGAGACGTCGGCTGATCTCGATGACGATGTCTCGGTCCATCGGGCGCGGCAGCGGGGCGGGGTCGATGATCACGGTGACACCGTCCATGCGGAACGGGCGTAACTGGGTGGAGTCCTGGCGGCGGGATGCGACAGTCAGGCGCACGGTGTCGCCCGTGCGCAGACGGACCCCGGCGGCCGGAATCGTGCTCAATACTGTGTCGCTTGCGTCGTCTGACAGCACGTACTCAACCTGAATCGAAAGACCGAAGCCGGCGAGCGAACCCGTTGCAAGAGCTAGACCGTCGCCGACGACGTCGGGCATCACGATCTCTTCGGTCCCCGCCGATACCACCACCATCACAGGCTCTCCTCGTTCGAGCTTGGTGCCTGCCTGCGGCGTCTGGGACAGCACGCTGCCCTTGGGAGACTGGTCAAAGCGCTCTTCGCTCACTTCCAGCTCCAGACCGACGCGCTGCAAGGTGATCCGAGCGACGCCGGTCTGTAGTCCAACGACACCGGGTACGACAACCCCAGTCCGGGAGCGTACAAGGAAGGCTGATCCGACGACGAGCGCGCAGACAAGCAGACCCGCACCTGCGGCGATCCAAACCCATCCCGCGACGATCGGCCTCCGGTTGGGCCGCTCGCGATCGAGCGGGGGTGTCGGCACGACCGCCGACACGGTGGGTACGCGCACCTCGACGGCGACGTCGCGAAGATCGAGAAGCCAGTCTTCGGTGCCCGTTGCAGGCGTGTTAGTGGACTCGTCCATATCCAAGCCAGTATAGCGTCGGACTCGAATGCGACACTTGTGTCACGTAGACTCGGCAAGTAATCTGCTCTGGCATCTCACACGACCTCCACGAACCGGGCGAAAGGCACATCACACATGCCCACTTACGACTACCGCTGTACGTGCTGTTCAGATACGTTCGAAGTCAGCCGTCCGATGGGCTCGACCGAGAGTCCGTCGTGTCCTGCTTGCGGTGCTGACGCCAGACGGGTCTTCACCCCCGTGGGCGTCGCCTTCAAAGGTGCAGGATTCCACAGCACCGACTACCGGCCGCGCGCCGTGGAGGACACCGGGTCATGCCCGGCCAAGAGCGCGTCTTCTGAGAAGTGCGCCTCTTGTCCTGCCGCCGAGTAGCCGGCCGAACCCGACCCTGATCAGTGAAGGCCCCGCGCTGCGGGGCCTTCACTGATCAAAGCGCGCCTCGGGCGGGGCAGGAGCGCTCGCAATCGTGAGAAACCGTCAGGCCATCCGCACCCAGAAGTTCTCGGCGCTTGTGCGGTAGACCGTCTCGATGAAGCGTACCGTGCGAGTCTTGCTGTCCATAGCAATGGAGTGCGTGCGAGAACCCTGGCCGAAGTAGCGGACGCCACGCAGCAGCTCGCCGTCGGTAACGCCGGTCGCAATGAACGCAGCTTCATCGGTGTTCACGAGACAGTCCATATCCAGCACGCCGTCGATGTTGCACGTTCCCATGTCGACGGCGCGTCTCTTCTCTTCGTCGCTGCGCCACGCGAATCGCCCCATGAAAGTGCCGCCGATGCACTTCATCGCGGCACACGCCAAGACGCCTTCGGGTGCGGCGCCGATGCCCAGGTAGAGGTGGATTCCGGTGCCCTCTATCGCCGTCGCCACTGCGCCGAAAACGTCGCCGTCGGAGATCAGGCGTATGCGAGCGCCGGCGGCCCGGATCTCAGCGATGAGGTCGACGTGGCGCTCACGGTCAAGCACACACACGACTATGTCCTCTACAGAGCGCCCCAAGGCTGAGGCCACGGCGCGGATATTGTCCGTCGGAGTGGCGTCGATGTGAACGGCGTCTGCGGCTGCGGGGCCTACGGCGATCTTGTTCATATAGGTGTCAGGCGCGTGGAGCAGACTCCCCTTCGGCCCGAATGCGAGCACCGCGAGGGAGTTGGGCTGTCCGTGGGCGGTCAGATTCGTGCCCTCGAGGGGGTCGACGGCGATGTCGATCTCCTCACCGCCGCGCCCGACGCGCTCGCCGATGAAGAGCATGGGCGCCTCGTCCCGCTCTCCCTCGCCGATGACGACAGACCCGGCGATGTCGATCTGGTCGAACGCGGATCTCATGGCCTCGACAGCGGCGTCGTCGGCAGCGTGCTTGTCGCCTTTGCCCATCCAGCGCCCCGCGGCAAGCGCGGCGGCCTCGGTGACTTCGAGCATCTCGACGATCCGCGTCGTGCGCACAGACAGCTCCCCTCAACTCCGATGACTCTCGATTCACTCCACTCGAACGAGCCGTGCGATGAAGTGGCCATCGGGGCCGTCGATCTCAGGCACGGACGCGCAATACCCGGATGGAACAACGAACCGCACCCACTCACGCGGAATCTCGTCGGAAAGCGATTCGACTCGAAACCGCCCACCCGCCTCGGAGCGAAGAAACGCCTCGACCACGTCGTCGTTCTCACGACGTGTGATTGTGCACGTTGAGTACACCACGAATCCCCCGGGCCTCACAAGAGAGGCACCGGTTGCGAGCAGGCGGCCCGCAAGTTCCGAGAGTGCATCGAGATCAGAAGCGCTCGCGCGCCAGCGACGGTCGGGGTGGCGTCGAAGGGTCCCGAGTCCGGAACACGGCGCGTCAACGAGGACCGCGTCGGCGCTCGACATCTCTGGCATGCCGGGCGAGCGAGTGTCGGTCGCGTCGGCCACAACCGTGCGTACCTCAGGCGCTCCCACGAGGCGCACCGCCTCCGCCAGCCGATCGAGCTTGAATGCATGCGTGTCTACGGCGGTGAAATCGACCTCGATACCGAGGCGGGCCGCGCGTGCCGCCATCAACAGGCTCTTTCCGCCCCGCCCGGCGCCTATCTCCACCACGGACGAGTGATCAGCGAGCGGCACGCACGCAGCGGCGAGCTGGGCGCCCGCGTCGACGACGATCGCGTGACCCTCTGAGAGCACCGATGAGCGGACCGTCCGCGCAGCGTCCCGAGCCACGACACAACCGTCCGGTTGCGCGACACAGGGCTCGCAGCCCTCCCGCACGAGCGTGTCAATCGTCTCTGCGACGGAGACTCGGAAGGGCATGAGAGCCAGATAGAGCGGAGCCGGCTCATTGTTCGCCGCCATGACGGCGCGGGCGCGGGCGCCCCCCAGTTCATCTTCAAGCAACCTGGCGAGCCATGCGGGGTGCCCGTACCGTCGCGCCGCGATGTCGATATCGCTCGTGTCATCGCCCCAAGGAAACGACGTGGCGTCACACGCCAACCGCCGCAGAACCGCGTTTGCAAGCCGCGCCGCAGGCGGACGCACGCCCTTGACGAGTTCCACTCCCTGACTCACGGCCGCCCGGGACGGAGTGCGCATGAACAACAACTCATACGCGGTCAGCGCGAGGGCGTCGCTCACGCGCGGCTCAAGGACCCTGCCCGGTTCAAGGTATAGCCCAACCGCGTCATCGAGTGTTCCACGGCAGCTCACGGTTCCAAGCGCCAGACGGGTCGCGAAGGCCGCGTCGCGTTCTTCCAGCTCACGTGAGTGGAGCACGGCGTTCATGGTCTCGTGAGCGAACGCGTCGCGCTCTCGGACACGTGTCACGACCTCTCGGGCCAGCACGCGAGAGCGCGCCACTTCGGTCACGAGGCTCCACTCCACGTCGACCGATCGTCGATTCTGAGTCCATGTGACCAAGCGTGGCCGTCCATCGTCTGCTTCCCGTCAGGTCGCACCAGTTCAAGTGCAACAGAGCCATCAGCGCAGCCGACCACAAGGCCGTGCACGCCTGCGGCGACGCCGCCTGGTGCAAGGATCGCCGAAGGTACCGGACGCGCGGAAAGAACGGTGGCGGCCCGTCCAGCGATGGAGATCCTTGAACGCGCACTTGAAGTCGACGCACGGACGCGACGCGTGAAGTCCGCGACCTCGAGCTCGGGGGCGAGTGCAACGTCGCCTTTGGTGATCTTCGGCGCGTAGGTGACTGCCTCTTCGTCCTGGGCAGCCCAAACGCACTTGCGGGTTGCGATGCTCGGCAATGTCGCCACGAGCAGGTCGGCGCCGAGCGCGCCGAGTTCGTCCGTCAGCTCCTGGGCGCCCTTCTCACCAACGCTCACGCGTGCCGAAGCGCAGTACGGTCCAGTGTCGAGTCCCTCTTCCATGCGCATGATCGTCACGCCGGTGATGGTGTCTCCCGCGAGGATGGCGTGCTGGATCGGTGCAGCGCCGCGCCAGCGGGGCAAGAGCGACGCATGGACGTTGATGCAACCCAACACGGGAATCTCAAGGATGTTCCGGGGAAGGATGGCCCCGTACGCAGCCACCACCACAACATCGGGTTTCAGACTGCGCAGCTCCGTGACGAGCGCAGGGTCACGGAGACCCGCCGTTTCGCGAACGCGCAACCCACGCGCAAGCGCCTCAACTTTCACCGGCGACGGCTCAGGCGTATTGCCGCGACGCATCACCGCATCAGGACGCGTGTAGACGCAAGCAACCTCGTGCGCATCCGCAAGGGCCGAGAGGGAGTACGTCGCGAACGCTGGGGTGCCCATGAACACGGTACGCATGACGCTCCCCCCCCCTTCCGC
>JBBIJX010000078.1:0-5246 GCA_037445775.1 Actinomycetota bacterium | reverse complement strand
CCTCCTATTCGACATCAAACCCGAACGCTTCGAGCGCCTGTTTCCGCAGCGCGTCCGCCTTCTCCCCCGCCTCTTGGAAGGCGGCCTCGTCGGCGCCCACGCGCTTAGCGAGCCACTCGGGATCGCTCACCATCGCCGGTTCGCCCGCCTTCTTCGCTTGGGCGTCTAGCTTCTTCTGTTCGGCGACCTTCTTGTTGTACGCCGCGACCCGGCCGGCCGTGCCGTCAGCCGCCATCTTCACGGAGAGATCCGCCTGCTTCTTGCGAAGCTTGATGTAGTCGACGAGTACGTCGAGCCCCGCGGCGGTGTCGAGCTTGTGCGCGGCTTCGACGATTGCGATGGCGGTCGCATAGCGTGCCGACGCGGCTGTGGCCTTGCTCTTCATCGCGGCGTACTTCTCGTCGTTGCCCGCGTCGATCGCGTCATCGAGCCGCTCGTCGGCGGCCTTCACGGACTCCATTCCTGACTCGAGCTGACCCGAGAGCTGGGTGAGGATACGGACAGCGCCCAGGAGCCGCTCGATTCCTTCGAGCGCCTCGGTCGCCGCGTCCAGCGAGGCCAGATAGGCGTCCCTACCCTCAGAGGCGTCGAGCGGCTCGATCGCCACGCGTGCGGCCGCGAGCTTGTCGCGTGCTGCCCGGATGGACGCCTCGGCCTCCTGCATGTCGGAGCCCTCGCCGCTCTCGCCGTACTCCGATAGCGACCCCGACGCCTTCTCGAGAGCGTCAGTCGCGGCCGAGTAGTGTGACTCGGCCTGCTCGACCGCTTCGCGCGTCTGCGCGGACTGTCGAGCCGCCGACACCGCGAACGAGCCGACACAGAGCGCGGGCAGGCAGATCAGCAACACCGCGGCGATCACGACGATGAGCCACACCGGCCGCTTCCGGGGCGCGGGTGGTGGCGGTGGCGCGGTGGTGTAAGCGGGTGGCGCAGCGACCGGCTGAGGCGCAGGCGGAGGTGGCGGCGCGGCGGCGGGGGCAGGCGGAGGTGGTGGCGCGGCGGCGGGCGGTGGCGTGTACTGCGGGGCGTTCGGGTCCTGTTCGCTCATCCTGGCCTCCGGTCCTTATCGGCTCAGTCAGTACTTCGCGCTCCCGGGCCTCAAGACCACCTTGAGTACCCAACCATGCCGCACGCACACAGACTCGACGATCGCACGGGTCTGACCATAGTCCCACGTCGCATCCATCGCGACGCCGCCGGGTCCCATGACGATCTCCTTCGTAGTTCCCGAGCGCTTCTTGCCGATCGTGGTGTAGGACTCGGATTCGAACCCGCCGAAGCTGAGCCCCGAGCCCTGTTCCTTCAGCATCTCGAAGAAGTAGACCACCCGCTCAGCCTCGATGGCCTTGAGGTGGGCCGTGTAGTCGATGCGCTTCTTGCCCGTGCCCCAGTTCGCTTGGGCCACCTTGTTGTCGATGGTGATGTCGGTGTCCGTCCCGTACTGCGCGGTGTATCCCGGGTACTGGGCGAACGTTGCAAGGATGTCGGCGAGCAGCGCGAGCCGGGCATCAGGCTGGGCGGCAGCGGCGGCCTGCGCCTGGGTCTGGGCCGGAACCGGCTCCTGGGAGTCAAGCTGCGGCGCCAGCGAGCGGGCCCACGCCTGTGTCTCCGGCGAAACCCAGGAGAGCGACCCCGCAGCGTCCCACGCCAGCAAGTCGGCGAGCGCGAGTTCCGCCCCGTCGACCACGAAGCGCCCTTCGTCCCACTCGATCGTCTTGACCGTGCCGTCGGCCGTGCGGTAAGTCGCGAGCGGCATCTGCATCACCAACCCTTCAACGTCATTGTAGCGAGTGCAGTCCGTTCGGTACCAACCGGCGCGATGTGGTAGAACAGCCCCATGCATACGCCACACATCTATCTCAACGGCCGGATCCTCCCGGCCCACGAGGCCGCGATCTCACCGTTCGACATCGGGCTGCTGCGCGGCTACGCGATCTTCGATCTGCTCCGCACGGTGCGGGGGCGCCCGTTCCTGCTCGCCGAACACCTCGAGCGTTTCCATCGTTCGGCGAGCGAACTCGGACTCGCCATTCCCGTCGACGACGCCGAGATCACGCGCGTCATCGACGAGCTGCTCGACCTCAACGGGCACGCCGAGGCCACTGTGCGCCTCGTACTCACCGGGGGCGTGTCACCGGACGGGATGCGCTACGACGCCGGCTCGCCGACGTTCTTCATCCTGGTCCACCCCTTCCCCGAGCCGCCCTCGACCATCTACGAGCAGGGCGCGAAGCTCGTGCTCCAACAGCACTTCCGCGAGCTTCCCGTGGCGAAGACGACGAACTACCTGACGATGCTCGCGCACCGCCCGCGCGCCGACGCCGCAGGGGCGCTCGACGTCCTTTACCACGAGCGCGGTCTCGTCTCGGAAGCGGCGAGCGCGAGCGTCTACTTCGTCCGGGACGGACGTATCGTCGCACCGATGACGGGAGTTCTCCACGGGACCGTCGGCGCATTCGTGCTGGACTTGGCCCGGTCCGACCACGAGATCGTCTCGCACGACATCACCGTGGAGGAGGCGCTCGCGTCTGACGAGGTCTTCCTCACCTCGACGACGCGCGGCGTCGTCCCGATCGTGGCCATCGACGACACGGCAGTCGGCGACGCGAAGCCCGGACCGGTCACGCGCGAACTGATGCGGCGCTGGAACGACGCGGTATTCGGCTAAGTCCCGGAGCGGGAACCGGTCGGCGCGATCCTACCGAGTCGCCGCGTACGCGCTCACGAGCCCGGCGCCGTAGAGCGAGTCCGCGCCGGGGTCACCAAGGTCGGTCGCGGTCGCCTTGAGCCTGGCCTCGACCTCGTCGGAGTCCCACGAACCGTCGGCGTCCGCATCCCACGCGGCCACCGGCGTCGACAGGACGAGCGCGGCAGCGCCGGCGACATGCGGGGCAGCCATGGACGTACCGTTGAGCTCCGCGTAGCCGGAGCCGCGAAGCGAGGTCCAGTACGTCGAGTTGACACCGACGCCCGGGGCCGCGAGATCCACCTGCGGGCCACGAGTCGAGAACGGCGCGATGACGTTGGTGCGATCGGTAGCACCCACCGCAGTGACGCCGTTGTAGGCGCCCGGGTACTGAATACTGTTGTCGGTGACTCCGCTGTTGCCCGCTGCGGCGACCACGACGACTCCGGCCGCGTTCGCACGGTCGATCGCCGCCTGGAACGCCGCGACGTACGTCGGGCCACCCAGGCTCATGTTGATCACGCGAGCGCCGTTGGCGATCGACCAGTCGATGCCGGCGATGATGTCGGAGACCCAACCGCGTCCAGCCGAGTCGAGCACCTTCACGCCCAGAAGTGACGTGCCGGGCGAGACTCCTACAACACCGACCCTGTTGTTGAGCGCGCCGACGGTGCCTGCGACGTGCGTGCCATGACCGTTGTCATCCTTGTAGCTTGCGGTGTAGGACACCGCGCTGTAGCCGCCCGCGACGTTGCCCGCAAGGTCGGAGTGGGTCGTGTCGATGCCCGTATCGATCACGGCCACGCGAACGCCTGAGGCGACCGTGAGCGGCCACACGAGCTCGGCATCGATGCGGTCGACACCCCACGGCAACACCTGGGTGTTCTTGCCGCCGCCTGCGCTGACGCTGGACGGCTTCACCGCAATCGCGTACTCGACGTCAGCCTCGACTGCGGCGACATCGGGGTCCGTGGCCAGTGCGCGCTGCTCGGCGGGCGTGGCCTCGACGACCACCGCGTTGGCGGCGGGAAGCGTCTTCACGCGACTGACGCCCTTCGCACTGAGCCGCACGGCGGCAACCTCTGCCGATGCGCCGGGGCGCATCGTGACAATCACGCGCTCGGCGCCGCGCGGTGCGGCGCCGGCAAGTGGGACGGCGATCACCATGAGGGCGACGATCAACGAACACAGAAGGAGTGAAGTGATGTGCAAGCGACGAACGTGACGCATGACGCTGACCTCCCGAGCCGATGTCTACACGGGCACTCCCAAGCGGCCGCGCACGGCCTAAGGTTGGTTCAGACATACTAACAGGTTCCGCCCCGCTGTGTGAGATACGTCACACTTCCCTACTCGTGACACGGCACCCGCTCCGGGTGGAAACTACAGTGCGACAGCTTCGATTGGCCGCGAGGCGGCCGGACCGCTCCGGGCCCTCGGCCGTCCGACGGGAGGCGTCGCCGTGGCGATCATCGAGACGCGAGGGCTGACGAAGGTCTACGGGTCCGGCGAGACAGCGGTCACCGCGCTCGATGCGGTCGACCTCTCGATCGCGCCAGGGGAGTTCGTCGCCGTGATGGGACCGTCCGGCTGTGGCAAGTCAACGCTGCTCAACCTCATCGGTGGACTTGACACGCCCACATCCGGGAGCGTCGAGATCGACGGCAGCGAAATATCGCGCATGTCCGACGACGAGGTCACGCGGCTCAGGCGCGAGCGTATCGGATTCGTCTTCCAGTTCTTCAACCTCATCCCCGTGCTCGACGCCGTCGAGAACGCGGCGCTCCCGCTCCTGCTCGAGGGCATGAGCAGCGGCGACGCCCGGGCGCACGCCCGGGAATGGCTCACTCGCCTGGGGCTTGAGGACCGCCTTACGAGCCGGCCGGACCAGCTCTCCGGGGGCCAGCAGCAGCGCGTCGCCGTGGCCCGCGCGCTCGTCACCGAACCGGCGCTCGTGCTCGCGGACGAGCCCACCGGCAACCTCGACAGCAAGAGCAGCACGGACATCGCGCTGCTGCTCAAACAGGTGTCCGAACAGTGGGGCAGGGCGATCCTCATGGTCACACACGACGCCCGTATCGCCGCCCACGCCGGCCGCATCGTGTTCATGCGTGACGGGCGCATCGTCGACGATACGCCGGTTACGACGATGGAATCCGCGCGAGACGCGATGGAGAAGGTGGGCCTCCTGTGAGCGTGGAGCTGACGCTCGCGAGCCGCTACCTCGCCGGACGGAAGCTCCGGACGCTGCTCACGACGCTCGCCATCGTGCTTGGCGTCATGCTGATCTTCGGGCTCAACGGCGTTCTGCCAGGGATGATGGAGGCGATGCAGAAGTCGATGCTCGCCTCTGTGGGAGAGGTCGACCTCACCGTCGAGAACGCGTCGGGCTCGTTGTTCGAGCCGCGGCTCGTGCACTCCGTCGAGCGCGTCCGCGGCATCGCGGCCGCCACCCCGGTGCTCCGCCGCAACGTAGCGCTGCCGCTCGAACCGGATTACGGCACGACGAACATCGTGATCGTGGGCATCGAGCCTGCGAGCGCACAGCACGTGCGGCGCT
>JBBIJX010000077.1:0-5420 GCA_037445775.1 Actinomycetota bacterium | reverse complement strand
AGTACGCGCTCGCCAACACGCTGGCCCAGAGCGTCGAGAGCGCGACCGCCTTGGTCCTTGCACGCAGACCCCGCCCGGCGAGGTAGTCCTCGATGTGGCAGCCGAAGCGCGGGTGGTTCACGAGCCACGCGTGGAGGCGCTCGGAACTCCGGAGGAAGCACGCGGCGGCGAGCAGCACGAACGGCGCGGTGGGGAGCACCGGTACGGCGATGCCCACGGCGCCGATGCCCAAGAACAGCCAGCCGAGTGCGAGCAGCATGTGTCGGGTGAGGTGATTCATACCGCCGAGTGTAGCGGGGCGCGTGCCAGCGTGGGTCTGCGAACGGCACTCCCGGGCGCAGACCGGTAGGGTCCTCCTGCTATTCTGCCCGGCTTCGACGTCTACCTCAACGAGGTGGCGTATTGGCGCTGCGTTCCTTCGGCGGTGTGGCGCTGCGTTCCTTCGGCGGTGTGGCGCTACACCATCGGCGGCTACCAGGTCATCAAGAAGTGGCTCAGCTACCGCGAGCGCGCTCTGTTGGGGCGCGACCTCAAGGTCGATGAGGCTCGGTACGTTACAGAGATGGCGCGCCGGATCGCTACGCTCGTGCTCATGGGTCCCGAGCTCGACGCGAACTACGAGCGCGTCAAGGCGGATACGTGGGAGTGGCGAGGCCAGTGACCACGGCATTGAAAGTGCCGGTGAAGCTTGAGAGACGGCAGTGCCTGTCATGAGCGGTTGGATTCCGGTAAGCCCCCCGGTGTTTACTTTGGCATGGTCAACACCTATCGATTGACTCCCTGAAAGTCAATGCGTATAGATTGACTACTGGTAAGTAAACGCCTATACATTTACTTGGCGGAATCGAGTGCGGGGAGCAGGGTAATGGCCACGATCGTGCTCATGGGCGACATAGTGGGCTCTCGGAAGCTGGGTCGGGAGCAACGCTACCATCTGCAAGAACAGCTCAATGAAGCACTGCGCACACTTAGCGCCAAGTATCACGGGCATCTTGGTACGCCCATGGGGATACTCGCGGGTGACGCGTATCGCGCTGTCGTCGATGACCCGCAGGTCTTGCCGGACCTCATCTTGGGAGTCGCTGCTGCGTGCAGGCCACACGGCGTGAGACAAGCTGTTGGAGTAGGGGGAACGTACACGGCCGACGCTCCTGACCCGCATCTTCTCGACGGACCGGCATTCCACAATGCCCGCGACGCGCTGGATGCATCGGAGGACATCGCGTTCGTTGGACTTGGCCCGCGACAAGACAGGATTCTGACGGGACTGATGTCGTTGCTGCTCCACCACCAGTCCGGGCTCACGCCCCAGCAGTGGCCCGTCTACGAGCTTCTGGTCGAGGGGCGCAGCAGCAAGCAGATCGGAGCGGCGCTGGGCAAGTCGAAGCAGTCCGTCAGTCAGTACAAGGACAGGATGGGGTGGAGCGCCTACTCCCGAGCACGCGGAGCGATGTCCGAGGCTATCGAGCTGTTCTTCAGTGGGACCATGGTCAATGACGCCCGCTGAGACACAGGCGCTCCTGATCGCACAAGTGTTCACGTACTCACTTCTGGGTGGTACGGCGCTGCTGGCGAAGCAGCCGCGGCCCGCATGGTACATACCGGTCCTGCTGGGAGCCGCTATTCTCCCCGATGAGCGTGCATGGACGGTCGCATTGACTGTCGCGGCATTCGGGCTGGCGCTCTGGCAGGGCCGGCGATTTCGGTTCGTGCGCGACAGGTCTGCTGAGTGGATAGTCGTGAGCGTGCTCGCGCTGCTGCTCATGCTCCTCTGGGTGGTCGTCGGGCAGAGCTTGAGTGTGCGCGATGCGTTGCTGCCGGGGCAGATCGCCCCTGGCCGCCTGGCCGTCGTACACCTGACGATCACGGTCTTCACAGTGGGGACGTTCTATAGCGGCAGAATCATTGGCGATGTGCTTGAGCGCGAGGGCATACAACCCCCCAAGCCCTCGCATGACGATGGCCATCAACAGGGCTTGGAGCACGGCTGGCTCATCGGGTACCTCGAACGCATTCTTGCAATCATTCTGGTCGCATATGGCAGTGTCGAAGGCATCGGGTTCCTCGTGGCTGCCAAAGGACTCGTGCGTGCACAGGAGTGGAAGAATCGCGCGCTGGCCGAGTACTTCCTCGTGGGAACACTCTTGAGCATCCTGATGGCGACGGGTCTCGGATTGCTGCTGAAGGCGGCCTACGCCCACCTGTGGTGAGCCTTGGGTCCCAAGTCAGGGCCTCTCTTGGGAGCGGCGGCCAGAGCCGTGACTCGGCTACAATGAGGCGCGACGGCTCCGCTGACCGACGAGTCGCGACGTTCGCCAAGTCCGACGACGCTGGAAAGGCCCGCTCATGATCCCTCGCTACTCCCGTCCCGAGATGGCCGCCATCTGGGCGCTTGAGAACAAGTTCGCTATCTGGCGCGAGATCGAGGTGCTCGCGTGCGAGGCGCAGGCGCAACTGGGCGAGGCGGGCATCACGCGCGAGGAGGCCGCGCACATCCGCGCGGCGGCCGCCTTCTCGGTCGAGCGGATCGACGAGCTTGAGGCGGTCACGAACCACGACGTCATCGCGTTTCTCACGAACATGGCCGAACACATCGACGCAGGCACCGCCGAGGGTGACCCGAAGCCCAGCCGTTGGGTGCACTACGGCATGACCAGCTCGGACCTGGGCGACACGGCGCTCTGCTACCAGATGACGCAAGCGATCGACATCCTCATCGCCGACGTCCGTCGCATCGGCGAGACGGCCAAGCGCCGCGCGTTCGAGACGCGCGACATGCTGTGCGTTGGCCGCACCCATGGCATCCACGCAGAGCCTATGACTCTGGGCATGAAGTTCGGGCGCTGGGCGTGGGCGATGAAGCGCGCGCTCGACCGCCTCGAGCGTACCCGCGAGATCGTCGCCGTGGGCGCGATCTCGGGCGCCGTGGGAAGCTACTCAAACATCGACCCGTTCGTCGAGGAGTACGTGTGCGAGAAGCTGGGGCTCATGCCCGAGCCGCTCTCAACGCAGGTCATCCCGCGCGACCGCCACGCGCAGTTCCTCGCCGTGCTCGCGACCGTCGCAGCCACCGCCGAGGAGATCGCGACCGAGGTCCGCGCGCTGCAGAAGTCCGACACCCTCGAAGCTGAAGAGCCGTTCACGGCCGGCCAGAAGGGTTCCTCCGCGATGCCGCACAAGCGCAATCCCATCACCGCCGAGCGGGTCTGCGGTCTCGCGCGTGTGGTGAAGGCGAACGCGCAGGTGGGCTTCGACAATGTGGCGCTATGGCACGAACGCGACATCTCGCATTCGAGCGCCGAGCGCGTGGTGCTCGCGGACTCGACGATCGCCCTCGACTACCTGCTCGCGAAGCTCGAGTGGATCCTCGACGGGATGGTGCTCTACCCAGAGCGCATGCAGGCGAATCTGGAGTCGACGCGTGGGCTGATCTACTCGAGCCGCGTGCTGCTTGCGCTCGTCGACGCGGGCATGACGCGCGAGGACGCGTACGCGATCGTGCAGACCGCTGCGATGAAGGTCTGGGACGACATCCAGAACGCGGTGCCGGGGCCAGGCTTCCGCGACTACCTTGAGAGCGGCACCCACGACTTCCCGCTCGACTTCGCCACCATCGAGCGCTGCTTCGACCCGCGCGAGTTCCTCACGCGCACGGGAGTGGTATTCGAACGGCTCAAGGGGTGCGAGTTCTAGGCGCGCCCGACGTATCCGGCACCGGCCTACACACCCCGTCAGGAAGTACCCACATGCCCACTCTGACCGTCGTCGTCCCCGCGCTCAACGAGGCCGAGCGCCTGCCACGCCTACTCGAGCTGCTCGCCCGGCAGGCCAAGCCGCCGGACGCGGTCGTCGTGGCGGACGCCGGCTCGACCGACGAGACCCGCGCCATCGCGCAGGCCGCAGGTGCCGTCGTCGTGGACGGCGGGCTACCCGGAGTCGGCCGCAACGCCGGCGCGACGGTCGCCACGACAGACCTCATCCTCTTCTTCGACGCCGACAACGAGCCTCCGTCCGACTGGATCGAGCTCGCCGTCGCGGAGTTCGAGGAGCGCGGCCTCGCGGTCGCGGCGGGGCGCATCGCACCGGTCGAGCGCGACCCGGGCAACCTGTTCGCCTGCGACGCCGCCAACCTCTACCTGGAGCTCATGCAGTACGTGCAGCCGCACGCTCCGGGGTTTTGCATCCTCGTGCGCCGGAACCTCCACGAGCGCATCGGAGGATTCGACGAGACCGTGGTGCTCGCGGAGGACCATGAGTACGTCCAGCGCGCGGCGAAGTTGGGCAAGTTCCGCATCCTGCGCTGCCCGCCGATGCCCACGTCGATGCGCCGCATCGAGAAGGAGGGCATCATCGGGCTCGCCTTCAAGTACCTCTACACCGAGCTACACGTGCTCGCGGGGGTGCCCGTCCGCGAGATTCCCTTCGAGTACGAGTTTGCGGCATTCGACATCACCGAGCGTACCCAGTCCGCGCTGGCGCTCGACGCGGCGCGCGAACGGTTGCGGGACTTCGGGGACCGGCTCGCGTCGCTGCCGGACAGCGTGGCCGCCAGGCTGCGAGGAATCGCTGACGCGGCGGCTCCCGAGACGATCGAGCAGAAGCTCCGCGAACTCGAACCGCAGGAGATCGCCGCGCTGCGTCATTACGTTCACGAGCGTGTCGACTACACGCGCCGGATGGGGCCGGTCGTCGTCTGGCGGTTCCGTCGCCGTGGGGACGAGCTGTGGCGGCGCATCTCGGCTGAGATCCAGCGCATCGGCTAGTCGGCCAGCCGCCGACTGCGGGAGTGCTGTTCGAGCGGGTCAAGAGAGTGGAGTTCTGAGTCGCATCCCGCCCAGCGCGCTCGCGCCTCAGCCCCTTGCCGCCACCCACTCGACGCGCATGTCAGCCCGCCCCGGCACCCACGCGTGCAGGACGTCGCCGCCCAAGGGCAACCACGTCGTGGGGCCCGGCGTGCTTCGTGTGGCGCCGGCCGGTGGCGCCTCGTCGACGGACAGCTGGCGACCGTCCGCGAGGATCAGGCGTGCGTGCGCGGTGCCGAACGCGACGTGCTCGAGCGCGCCGTTACCAGGAGTCCAGATCCCCGCCCACCCGTCGACTGAGGAGTTGGCCGGCGCGAGTTCGCGCAGCCTCCCGGCGAGCGCCGAAGCGGCCGCGCCGGGGTCGGAGCGTGCGGCGATGACGCGCGCGGTCTGACGCAGGGCGTCGATGGTCTCGGGGTCCAGCGGATTCTCCGGCTCGCCGGCGGCGGCCACAAGCACCAGCACCCGGCCCGGTGCCGCCGCATACGCATCCACCCACGCACACCCGTCGACTTGGGAGCTCAGCATCAGCGCCGGATTCGGCTTCTCACCTTGCATCCGCTGCGTGATGACGACACCTTCCGCGGTCACGCCGAACTCGACCGCTTCACGCACGGG
>JBBIJX010000076.1:0-5476 GCA_037445775.1 Actinomycetota bacterium | reverse complement strand
CGCGACGGTGTACGGCGACGCCGAGCGCGCATTGCGCTACTCGGCGGAGTTGGGCCTCGCGGTGCCTGCGAACGCGCAGCCGCGCGTGCGCATGCGCGTCGCCGAGCTCATGGCGCGCACTCTGGCCGACCCGCCGCGCGACGTCCGCGCGTTCGCGATGGGCTTTCTGCGCATCATGGACGACGAGCGCGTCTGCGTTCCTCACGGCTACGGACTGCTCGTGAAGGCTCTCGTAACCGTGGAGGGTGTGGCCCGGGCGCTCTACCCCGACATCGACATCACCGAGGCCGCGAAGCCGTACGCGACGCGACTCATCGCGTGCGAGATGCTGAGGCCGGAGAGGCTGGAGCAGCGGCTTCCCGATGCAATCCGTGCGGCGATGAAGGTGCTCATGGAGTAGGGGCGGTCCGAGCGGCGCGCTGACTGAGGTTTCTGAACCCGTTTGCACCGGACTTCCTTCGGGCCGAGATCGGCGCATAGCGTCCACGCTTGCGGCGCTTTCTGCCGACGGTCCGCAGCTACTCCTCAGCCAGCACCTCGTTCAGAGAGCCGGTCCGATAGCCCTCAAGATCTAGCGCAACGTACGAGAACCCCGCGTGTCGGCAGGCCGTGACGATCGCGTCACGGACCGCCCACGCGCCGTCGAGTTCGCCCGGCGCGACTTCGACGCGCGCGATGTCGCCGTGCGACCGGACGCGGAACTGGCCCAGGCCGAGCGGGCGCAACGCGGCCTCTGCCGCTGCCACCCGTGACAGTCCGGCGGCGGTCACGGTCTCGCCGTAGGGGAAACGCGACGCTAGGCACGCCATCGATGGCTTGTCCCAGTTCGGCAGACCCAGCTCGTAGGCGATCGAGCGGATCTCATCCTTCGTCATCCCGGCGTCGGCGAGAGGGCTCACGATGCCCAGCTCTGCGGCCGCGCGGCTGCCGGGGCGGTAGTCGTCCGCGTCGTCGACGTTGGAGCCGTCGGCGACGTGCGCGAGCCCGCGTTCGTTGGCAATGCGCCTTAGCTGGGCGAACAACTCCTGCTTGCACCAGTAGCAGCGGTCGGGGGAGTTCGCGGCGAAGCGAGGGTCGTTGAGTTCGTGAGTCTCGATCTCGAAGAGCGTAAGTTCTAGCTGTGACGCGAGCCGCTTGGCGGCTGTGACCTCGGACTCCGGGTAGGTCTCTGACGTCGCCAGCACGGCTGCGGTGTTCTCTCCCAGCACGGATCGCGCGGCGAACGCGAGGAGTGTCGAGTCCACACCGCCCGAGTAGGCGACGAGCACGCTGTCCAGCTCGGCTAGTCGCGAGCACAGGAGCGCGTACTTCTCCTCGGCGGTGGGAGGGGATTGGGCCATCGCGGGACCTCGTCTGTTCGGCATCGGGTGTTGACGTCGAGAGTATAGCCGCTGCTGCTGTCGCCACCGGTGCCGCGAGGGGAATGTATCCCGTTGACCGTCTAGCCCATCTCTCCCGTGGAGGACCCCGTGAGTGACGTGCCGCGCGAAGCAGCCCATGCCTATCCGCCGCCGCCCGCGTTCGCGGCAGTCGCGCGCATCTCGGACGGCACGGCGACGGCGGAGGAGTACCGGCGCAGCATCGACGCGGCCGGCACCTACTGGCTCGAGCTCGCGCGCGAGAAACTGGAGTGGTCGACACCGCCCGGCGTGGCGCTTCAAGGAGGCTTCGACGCGCTCGACTACACGTGGTTCGCGGACGGCGCTCTCAACGTCTCGGCGAACTGCCTGGACCGGCACCTGACCACATGGCGCAGGAACAAAGCGGCGATCATCTGGGAGGGCGATGACGGCTCGACCCGGACCTTCACCTACCAGCACCTGCACCACGACGTCTGCAAATTCGCGAACGTGCTCAGGAAGAAGGGCATCGCTCGCGGCGACCGCGTCGCGCTGTACATGCCCATGATCCCCGAGCTCGCGATCGCGATGCTAGCGTGCGCGCGCATCGGCGCGATCCACTCGGTGGTGTTCGGGGGGTTCTCGTCGAGCGCACTCAGGGGCCGCATCCAGGACTGCGGCGCCAAGATGCTCATCACCGCCGATGAGGGCGTGAGGGGCGGACGGTTCGTGCCGCTGAAGTCCTCGGCAGACGAGGCGCTCTACGAGTGCCCCACCATCGAGTCGTGCATCGTCGTGCAGCGCGGGACCGGCGCCGTGAACATGGAGCCCAGGCGGGACACGTGGTGGCACCAGGAGATGACCGCTCCGGAGGTCCGCGGCTGCTCCGAGCCTGAGCGCATGGGCGCCGAAGACCCGCTGTTCATCCTCTACACGAGCGGCTCGACAGGCACGCCGAAGGGCGTCCTGCACACGACCGCGGGCTACCTGCTTTACGCGCAGAAGACGTTCGAGGACGTCTTCGACCACCGCGATGAGGACGTCTTCTGGTGCACCGCGGACATCGGATGGGTCACCGGGCACAGCTACGTCGTCTACGGGCCGCTCGCGGCCGGTGCCACGACGCTGATGTTCGAGGGAGTGCCCACCTATCCCGACCCGGGACGCTTCTGGACCACCATCGAGAAGTTCAGGGTGAGCTCGTTCTACACGGCGCCCACAGCGCTGCGGGCGCTCATGCGGCATGGTGACGGGTGGCCGGAGCGCTACGACCTGTCGAGCCTGAGACTACTTGGCAGCGTGGGTGAGCCCATCAACCCGGAGGTCTGGGAGTGGTACCACCGCACGATCGGCGGCGGGCGGTGCCCCATCGTCGACACGTACTGGCAGACCGAGACGGGCGGCTTCATCATCACGCCGCTCCCCGGTGTGACGACGCTCAAGCCGGGGGCCGCGACCAAGCCCTTCTTTGGTGTGGAGCCGAAGGTCGTGCGAGAGGACGGCAGCGACGCGGGTGTCGACGAGTCCGGCCTTCTCGTCATCGAGCGGCCTTGGCCGGGGATGCTCCGGGGCACGTGGGGCGACTCGCCGGACAAGACTCGTTTGCGCGACGTCTACTTCTCCCGCTTCCCGGGCCGCTACTTCACGGGCGACGGTGCGCGCGTCGACGCCGACGGCGACTTCTGGCTGCTCGGCCGAGTCGACGACGTGATCAACGTGTCGGGCCACAGGATGGGTACCGCCGAGGTTGAGAGCGCGCTCGTCTCGCACGAGGCCGTGACCGAGGCGGCCGTCGTTGGGTTCCCGCACCCCGTGAAGGGGGAGGGCATCTTCGCGTACGCGGTGCTGAGGGCCGGCGAGGCTCCGAGCGAGGAGTTGGCAAAGATCCTCACCGGCCACGTGAGGAAGGTTATCGGCCCCATCGCGACACCCGACCACATCCAGTTCGCGTCCGACCTGCCCAAGACGCGCAGCGGCAAGATCATGCGGCGCATCCTTCGCAAGATCGCGGCAGGCGAGACGGATCGTGAGGCGTTCGGCGACACGTCGACGCTGCTCGAGCCGAAGGTCGTCGACGAGCTGGTGAGCGGCGCGGAGCGCTACTGAGGCCGGGCCGCGGGATCCTCGACCTCTCGTTCGGCTGGGTCAGTCGTCAAAGCGCGGCCGCTCGACATGACCATCCCACGCTTCTTCCGGCCAGCCGGCGAGCACGTTGGCCCAGCGGGCGGCGGCGAACAGGAAGTCCGAGCAGCGGTTCACGAACGCGAGGACGTGCTCGGGCAGGGGCTCTTCAGCGGCGAGGGCGACGATGCGCCGCTCCGCCCTGCGCATCAGGGCTCGGGCGGCGTACAGTCGAGCCGCCTCCTCGCACCCCGTCTCGATGATGAAGCCGTGCAGTTCGGGCGTCCGGGCCTCGATGTGGTCGATGGCCTGCTCGAGCACCGTGACGTCTTCGGCGGCGATCGTCGGCGTGCGCTCGTCGGCCGACTCCACCGGAGCGGCAAGCGAACTCGAGCAGTTGAACAACCGGTGCTGCACGAAGCGCAACGTCTCTTCGAGCGTCTCATTCGCGCAGATGACGCGCGCGAGTCCCACCGCGCTGTTCGCCTCGTCGACGGTCCCGTAGGCCTCGACACGAGCACTGGTCTTGCTTGCACGAGTGCCGTCCCTGAGCGACGTCGTCCCGTCATCGCCGCGACGCGTATAGATCGACATGGGCTGCTCCCGTTCGTTGCCGGGCGTATGTGACGGAGCTTGAGAACGCTGCCCCAGTAGTATGCCCGACCGTCGCTCAGAGCGCCTCGCGCAGCCGCATCGTGAGGTGTCCCAGCACGCCCGGATCGTCCACCGGTCCTCCGTCGGCACCGACGACATGGAAGCTGTCGTCCGCAAGTCCCTCGATCGTCCGCGCGCGGGCTCGACGGATGTCGAGCCCCGTGGCCGAGACCGCGGAAGCGAGATCGTGCAGCAGGCCCGGGCGGTCGGGCGTCCGAACGCGCACCGTCGTGTCCCAGCCGCCCGGCGCGATCTCGATGCGAGGCGCGGAGTCGTCGCGCGGCGGGTAGTGGCGCCGGCGTTCGGCAAGTCTTGTGGCGAGCTTGTAGCGGTCCGTGAGTGCGGCCGCAAGCAGGCGCTCCAGCCGCGCGAAGACCTCCGGTGTCAGCGGGCGCGCGGTGGCGGACGTGACGGTGAAGGTGTCGAGCACGATGCGGCCGGTCGTTCCGTAGGCGTCGAAGGCGAGGATGTCGAGGCCGGCGAGCGAGAACGCGCCGGCGAGCCGGCTCAGCAGGAACGGGCGGTCCCGAGCGGCGACGGTGACGACGTGCGTGTCGAGTGTGGGCCCGGCGCCAACAGCGATGCGGCACGGCTCCGCGTCGGCCACCGCGGCAAGCCCGCTCACGAGCCGCGCGTCACCCACGGCTTCGGCCGGCGTGCGGGCCGACAGGTAGCGCGTGGGGGCGGCCTCGAGGAACGTGCGGATCGCGGGTGTGTCGCCGTCGGCGCGTGCGATCGCATCGGCGCGGACCGTCTCGGCGCGCGTGACCAGCCCTGCACCGTCGATGTGAGGTGAGAGCGCCGCATCGAGCCGGGTGACGAGCTCGGCGAGCATCGTCCCGAACCACGGCGTCCAAGCCGACGGGCCGGTCGCCATCGTGTCTGCCGCCGTGAGCACGTTGAGCGGCGCGATGAGCTCGCGCCGTCCGATGCGTGCGGCGCAGCGCAGTATCACCTCTTCGTCGTCCAGGTCCTCGTGTAGCGCCGTCTCGACGAGCGTGAGGTGGTGGGCGACCAGCTCGCCCGCGGTACGCCGTGACTCCTCGCTCAGGCCGAGCGCGTCGGCGACGTCGGCCGCCACAGGCACGCCACGTTCGGCGTGCCCCGGTCCGGGCGCGATCTTCCCGGCGTCGTGTACCAGCGTCGCGACGAGAAGCGCGTCAGCGTCGGTCACCAGACTCGCCGAACGGGCGAGCGGGCCATCGCCGCGCTGAAGTCCAGCAAGCGCCGTCGCCGCTCGGACGCAGTGGGCCCCCACCGTCAGGGTGTGCGCGAGGCCGGGTCGTCGCACCGTCATGAGCTCCCGCACTCCCGGAACGAGCGCGTCGAGACAGCCGACCTGAGCGGCTTCGGCGAACTCG
>JBBIJX010000075.1:0-5498 GCA_037445775.1 Actinomycetota bacterium | reverse complement strand
TGCAGTTGGGGATGCCAACACCGCGAAACGCCCCACCCGCCAGGCCCAGCGTCGGGTTCTCCGCAGTCAGTCGCTCGATCTCGTCGACACGGTCAAGGTGCCCGAGCGTGTACTGCGGCATGCCGCGGTCCCATCGATAGACCGTCGCAAAGACGGGCCTCGTATCGGGCTTCATGCCGAGCAGGTCCACCACCTGCGAACGTACTGTCTCAATTAGCTCCTCGTCGCTGCGCTCCAGAAACCGCTGGTTGTGCGGACCGCCCACGAACCCGCGCAGCAGGACTCTCCCTTGGGGCGTACGCTCCGGCCACTTGGAGGAAGAGAGCGTCACGGCAAGCAGCGGGCGGTTCTCTATCGTCGGCGACAGGATGCCGTGCCACCGCGTGTCTGCCGGGAAATCATCTGCGGCGAACGCCATCGGAACCGTCGCCGAAGACGTGCACACAACCGTGGCGAGCAGATCTGCGATCCGGTCGTCGACAGCGCGAACGAGCGTCTCCGATGCCCAGATCTCCGTCGCGACGATCAGCGCGTCCCCGTCGATCGTGCGGCCGTCCCCGAGCGTGACACGCCACGTGCCGTCACCTGCTCGTTCGACACCCTCCACCATGGCATCCAGCATGATGCGCTCGGTACCCACCGCTTCGGCCATGGCGTCTGTGAGCTGCTGCATCCCCCGCCGGAATGTGTTGAAGAACGCCTTGGGCTTCTCTCCCGGCTTGGGCGGGTACTTCTTGCGCATCTCCTCGGCCTTCTTCCGCGCCGCGAGCATGCCGCGGACGAGCGAGCCGTACTGCTGCTCCATCTCGAGGAAGTTCGGGAACGTGGCGGCGACCGACATCTGCTTCGGATCAGAAGCGTGCACGCCGCCTACGAGCGGCTCGGCGAGGCGGTCTAGGCACTCGCGTCCCATCCTGCGCACTATGAGACTCTCAAGCGTCTCGTCGTGATCTTGCGGCCTTTCTCCGTCGGCCCAGCGCTCCCGGCGCGGCAGCAGCAGGTCGAGCCCCATCCGAAGCTTGCCCGCCCACGAGAAGAGCCGCGTGGTGACGAACGGCATGAGCTTGGTCGGCGCGAACATCATGATGCCGTCCGGCATCTCGACGAGGCGCCGCCCCTTGACGATGAGCGTACGCTTGTTCTCTTCGAGCGCCGGCGTCATCTCGCTCTCGATACCGAGCAACTTCGCGATGCGCGGAATAGCCGGCTTCCCCGATATGAACGCGTCGCTTCCTCCGTCCACGATGTAGGTGCCGGCTCCGTGGGGATCTTCGACCACATCGGACGCGAGCTTCCCGCCTATGCGACCGCTCTTCTCGATGATGACACAGTCGACCTCGTGACCCGCCTGGGCCGCACGACGGACCTTGAGCGCTGCGCCCAACCCCGCCGCGCCCGCCCCGATGATGATGACCTTCTTCACCCGCTGTCCCTTCGACTGATTCCGTTCGCCCGGCCAACGCAGACCGCGCCGCACTGGCGACGCCCTAGTAGACTCGCCGTTCCTCCTGAGCATCTTCGGCCAACTCGATCCCGAAGTCACCGAGCACCTTCGTTACCGCGCGCTCCCCGCTCTCGAGAGCGTTGGGCACTCCCACGCCGCGGTACGCGTTGCCTGCGAGCGCGAAGCCGCGTACCTCGGCCGAACGCGCCTCGATCTCGTCGACGCGGTCGAGGTGTCCAAGCGTGTACTGCGGCATGCCGCCCGGCCACCGAAAGAGCCGGGCATAGCGCGGTTCGGCGTCCGGCGCGACCCCGATGAGTCCGCTCAGCTCACGGTGCGCGAGCGCGACGAGTTCCTCGTCGTCGCGCTCGAGCACGTCCTGGTCGCGAGGTCCGCCCAAGAAGCCACGCAGCAGGACCCGTCCTTGAGGCGCGCGATCCGGCCACTTCGATGACATGAGGGAGACGCCAGTGAGCGACCTATGTTCGACCATCGGCGAGAGGATGCCATGCCAGCGCTTGTCGAATGGACAAGCTTCCGCATCGAAAGCCATGATGACTGTGGCCGACGACGCACAAGGGATCGTTCCAACGAGTTCGGAGACGCGTGCGTCTGCGGATTCCGTCAGTGACGCGGCCGCCCACGCTTCAGCGGCGACGATGACCGCATCCCCGTCAAGGACATCGCCGTCCGCCAGCGTCACGCGCCACGAACCGCCGCCGGTACGCTCGAGCCCGACCACCTCGGCACCGGTGCGGATCGACTCGGTGCCCGCGGCGGCGGCCAAGGCGTCGGTGAGGCGTTGGAGTCCTGAGCGAAACGACGTGAAGAACGTCCGCCTCGGCATACCCGGTTTCGGCGGGTACTTCTTCTTCATCGCCTCGACCCGCTTCTTCTGGGCGAGGAAGCCTCTGATCAGTGACCCGTGCTTCTGCTCCATCTCAAGCAGCATCGGGTAGGTGGCCGCGAGCGACATGTCTTTCGGGTCCGAGCCGTTGATGCCTCCTATCAGCGGTTCGGCGAGCCGATCGAGACACTCTCGTCCCATGCGACGGACGATGAGGCTCTCGACGCTCTCGTCGTGCTCCTGAGCGGTCTCACCTTCCGCCCACCGCTCCTTGCGGGGCAGGATTAGGTCGCCAGCCATGCGCAGCTTTGCCGGCCATGAGTACAGCGAGGTCGTGGCCAGCGGCAGAATCTTCGTTGGCGCGAACATCATGATGCCGTCAGGCATCTCTACGAGGCGTCCGTCCTTCACGATGAACGTCTTCTTGTTCTCGTCGAGCGTAGGTGTCTCCTCGTCGAAGATGCCGAGTGCTCGCGCGACACGGTGCACTGCAGGCTTCTCGGTGAGGAACGCGTCAGAGCCGCCGTCCGCGATGTAGCGCCCGCCGTCGGGGTCGTTGGCGGTGTCGGTGAAGATCTTGCCACCGAGCCGTGCGTCCTTCTCGACGAGCACGAACGACACGTCGTGCCCCGCCTCCGCCGCCCTGCGTACCTTGTAGGCCGCGCCAAGACCCGCGACACCGCCACCTATGATGATCACTCGCGCCACGCGTGTGCCTCCGCTGTCTCGAGAGAAGCCGATCCGCGACGCGTGACGGCGCGCCGCGGGTCTTAGAGCAACTTCGCGACGGACTCCGCCATCGCGCTTACGACGCCCTCATCGTCACTGGCCACCGGTGCGCGTACGAAGTCGAGATCCGCCGCGAACGCCAGGTCCGAAGCGACGATGTCGAGATCGTAGAGGGTCTCCATATGGTCCGTGAGAAAGCCGATGGGTATCACGACGAGAGCGCTTGCCTCGTTCGCAGCCGCCGCATGAATGACGTCATCGAGGTCAGGGCCTAGCCAGGCACCGGGACGGTTGCCTTTGGACTGATACGCCACATACCACGCGCGAGGCGGCTCCGCCGAGCCGAACACCGAGACGCCAGGGAACATCTTCTCGCTGACGCCCGGTTCGCCTGCTGATAGTCCGAGCTGCGTCGCCACGTCGTTCGCCACCCGCTCAATGCCGGTGACGTAGGGGTCGTTCGCTACGAGTTCGTCTGCGGGCAAGCTGTGCGCCGTAAAGACCAGGATCGCCCCCTCGCTACGCTCGAGTTCCATAAGCGCGCTCGCTGCGGAGCTGGCATAGAACGAAGAGTAGGCCGGGAGTTCGGAGACCAGCGGTGCCTCGACAACCTCGAGTCCGCCCAGCGCCTCTGCCGCCTCATCGATGGCCTTGCGATACGCGCCATGCGCGACGTAGCTCTCGAACGGCGACAGCGACACCGCCACCACGCGATCGTACCCGTCCTCCTTGAGGCGAGCCAACGCGTCGCCGATGTAGGGGTGCCAATAGCGCATTCCCACAGCGACCGGCGTGTCGTGACCGCCCTCGGAGAGCTTCTTCTGAAGCTTGCGCGCGATGTCACCGGCGATCTCGAGCAAGGGAGACGAGCCCCCAATAGCCCGGTATCTTCGACAGACGCGTTCGACGAGCTCATCGCTGGGCTCGCGTCCCATCAGGTTGCACATGAATGGCCCGACGGCGTCGAGCGAATCAGGTCCGCCGAAGCCGGTAAGAAGCACACCCGTCTTCGCCACAGCGAACTACGCCCCTGAGCGGATGCGCTCGGAGTGCTCATGCACGAAGCGGATCATCGTGCGGGCCTTGTCCGGATCGCTCGTCTTGTGGATGCCGTGACCAAGGTTGAAGATGTGTCCCGGCCTCGTGCCCACCGCCTCGAGGATGCGCACGACCTGGCGCTCGATCTCCTCGTCGGGTCCGAAGAGCGCGACCGGGTCTATATTCCCCTGGATGCCGAAGTTCGGATTGATGAGCTCGACGGCTTTCGCCATGTCGAGACGCCAGTCGACGCCGACGATATCGCCTCCCGCCTGCTGTACGAGATCGATCATCGACGTCGCACCGTTGGCGAAGTGGATGACAGGCACGCCGCCCTCGACCACCGCGTCGCCGTGCGCCTTGACTGCGGCAAGCACTCGCTTCGAGTACGGAAGTACGAAACGCTCATAGTCCCAGGGCGCCACGTAGCCGACCCAAGAGTCGAACATCTGCACGGTTTGCGCACCAGCGTCGATCTGTGCGCATAGATACGCGGTCACCGTGTCCGCGAACTTGCTCATCAGGAGGTCCCATGCCTCGGGCTCGCCCCACATGAGCGCCTTACAGTACTCGTAGTCGCGGGTACCGCGGCCTTCGACCGCGTAGCTCGCAAGGGTGAACGGCGCACCTGCGAATCCGATGAGCGGGACCTTGTGCTCCAGTTCGCCGCGCAGGATCTTGATGGCCTCCATCACGTAGCCTGTATCGTCGATGGGGTCCGAGATGCCGAGCTTCCGCACGTCGGCGACGGAGCGCACCGGGTTGTTGATGATGGGGCCGACGCCGCTCTTGAACTCGAGATCTAGCCCCATGCCCGGGAATACGACGAGAATGTCGGAGAAGAGAATCGCGGCGTCGACGCCGATCAGGTCTACCGGCTGCATCGTGACCTCAACGGCCAGCTCGGGCGTGTAGCACATCTCAAGGAAGCCGTGCCGCGCTCGGATCGCGCGGTACTCCTCCATATAGCGGCCCGCCTGACGCATCATCCACACCGGGGTTCGCTCGGTGGGCTCGAGGCGTGCGGCGCGCAGGAATAGGTCGTTCATGGCCATGTCAGACGCGTCCTTCCGTGAAGTTGCATAGCGGCGGCACCCAGAGCGCCGAGCAGAGATTCTACCACGCGCGCACGCCACGCTGACGCCTTGACGACGTCACACTCTGTTACTTCGTTCGGCGCGCGCCCGCGCCGCCACCTCGGATCCTGTACGCGAACGGCCCCGGCCCGCCGTGACGGTGGGCCGGGGCCGGGTTCGGAAGGAGAGGCGCTCCCTGAGGCCTAGCTGTCCGGCGCGGTGTCGAGGATCGTCTGGACGATGCTCGGGTCTGCGAGCGTCGAGATGTCACCGAACGCGTCCATGTCGCGCTCGCCGGCAGCGACCTTGCGCAGGATGCGGCGCATGATCTTGCCGGAGCGGGTCTTCGGCAGCTCAGGCACGA
>JBBIJX010000074.1:0-5577 GCA_037445775.1 Actinomycetota bacterium | reverse complement strand
GAAGAGCCGCGCGAAGAGCCCCGTGAGGAGCCCCGCGAAGAGCCGCGCGAAGAGCCCCGTGAGGAGCCCCGCGAGGAGCCCCGCGAGGAGCCAGAGCCCGATTCCGATCCGGTAGTGCTCCCGCCGGAGGCTGAAGAAGTCGAAGAAGACCCGTTCCTCCCATTCACCGATGAAGAGCCCGAGAAGGCCGCATCTGCCGAGGCAGAGGAGTTCCTCCCCTACACCGGCGGCGAGCTGGGACATCTGCTGGCGGTCGCAGTAATGGCCGCGCTAGCGGGAGTACTTCTCCGTAGGCACTCGGCTCTCGCCGCAGAGGTCGTCCGCGAGCGTCGCGGATGAGGCAACTTCAACGATAAGCCGTCACCGGGAGCCGCCCGAATGGGCGGCTTCTTGGTGCGGGATCCCGAACGTACACGGCACGGGGTTTGCACTGTTGCCCATAGGTATGCCGAGGGCCGAGGAGTCCATGAGCGCGTTTCTGAACAACCGTAAGGCGCTGCTCACGCTGGCGATCGTCGTGGCGGTCGTCGCCATAGTCGTGCCCATGTGTCGCATGACGGGCTGCTCGATGTCCATCGGCTCGGCGATGCCGTGGGGTCACCACTCGGTCCCCGGGTTGTTCGGTGACTGTGGCGGCGAATACGTGGTCAATGCCGCCCCCAGCGCCATCGTACCGTCGGGCTCCGATGCCATCACCGTAGCGCTCCTGTGGGCCGTTATCGCCGCCGTCGCGGCCTTCGTGCCCCGCTTTGCAGTCAGCCGCGTCGTGGCCGTTGGCGTCAACGCGCCACCGGAGACCGGCGTTTCCTGGGGGGAACGGCTCAGGCTCTGATATCGCTCCTTGTGACCGTCCGTTCGGTGCGCGTTCGCATGCGTCCGTTCGGACCCCTCGTGACACGCATCGTGTGTGTCACCGACCACCCACAAGGAGCACCAAGTGTTCACCACCTACGTCATATCGATGTTCGTCCTGGGTCTTGGGACCAGTCTGCATTGCGTGTCCATGTGCGGCCCGCTCGTGCTCACCTACGCGGTGAAGTGCGAGGAGAAGGGGCCGTGGTATCGCAAGATCACGCCGAACATCGTCTACCAAGGCGCCAAGGTCGTCAGTTACATGACGGTGGGTCTGGCTCTGGGCGCGCTTGGCAGCCTGCTCGACTTCGACGCCATACGTCCCTACGTCATGTTCCTCGCGGGCGCGTTCATGATCGTGCTCGGCCTCGGCATGACCGGACGCGTCCGGTGGGCGGCGCGATTCACGCCGCGCCCGCCGAAGTTCCTGATGACCGTGCTGTTGAAACTGCGCCGCAAGTCGGCCGTCGAGGCTGAAGCCGGGGAGAGTTCGCTCGCCACGCCGATGCTGTTCGGGTTGATGACGGGCTTGCTTCCCTGCGGTCCCCTCATGGCGGCCCAGGTGACGGCCGCTGCGTCAGGCAGCGCTCCTTCCGGCGCGCTCGGCATGGCCGCGTTCGCCCTGGGGACCGCTCCGCTGATGGTTGCGTTCGGTACGGCCGGCTCCCTGATACCGGGGCAGCTGAAGCAGCGCATGATGCGCGTGCTCGCCGTGGGCGTCATCATCTTCGGGCTCGTGTTCGTCAACCGGGGGCTCATGCTGGTTGGGGCGCCCGTCACCTTCAACACGCTGCGGATCGCCGTGCTGGGCGGTCCGACGACCGACGCGGCTGAGGTTTCGGTAGGCGCCGATGGCGTGGCTGAGGTCCCGCTTGTCATCGAGAACGTGCGCTTCTCCCCGCAGGTGCTGCAGGTCCCTGCCGACACCCCCGTGCGGATCCTCGTCGACCGCCGTGAGAACAACGCATGCTCCGACCAAGTTGCGATCCCGCAGCTCGGCGTGCTTGTCAATGTCGCGCCGAACTCGGTTACCCCCATTGAGCTGCCGGCGGTCAAGGCCGGTACGTACACGCTTACCTGCGGGATGGGCATGATGTCGGGCCAGCTCGTGTCAGGCGCCGGCGCTGCGGGAACCTCGCCTTTCTTGTGGCTTGCGCTCGCCGGCGCAGCCGTCGCGGGCGCCCTTTACGTCTCCCGCGTGCGCGGCACCCGGAGCGCTCGAGCCCCGGCTGCCTCCGCCGAAACCGCATCCGCACGAACGTCCGTCACCGTCTTGGGCTTCAGCCCTACCGAACTCATCCTCGCCGCCGCCGTGATCGGGGCCGCCGTCATCGTCGGTCTAGTGGTGGGTGGCGCGGTCAGATGATCAACGACAAAGGAGTGCGACTCATGTCACAAACCTCAACCGCCAGTCAGAACCGCCCGGTGCGCTTCGTCATAGTAGGCGTGCTGGCCGTAGCTGCGTTCTTCGGCGCGTATCGCTTCGCCGAGGCGCGCAACTCCGGCAGTTTGAACGCCGCACAGTTCGCGCCGGCCGCCGCCGGTATCGACGCCGCCGCTACGCCGGGCTGCGCGTGCTGCGGCTCGACCGCGCCGACCGAGAACGGCATCACCGGCGAGCCTGCCGAGGGCGCCGCGACCGTCGCGGGCGATATCCAGACGATCGACGTGGACCTCTCACAGGGCTACTACCAGCCGAATGTCATCTTGCTCACCGCCGGTGTCCCCGCGCGGATCACCTTCGGGGCGTCTTCTGGCTGCACCGCCCAGGTCATGAGCGAGGAGCTCGGCTTCTCCGAGGATCTCTCCGCCGGGCCGCGCACGGTCGAGCTTCCCGCTCTCGAGCCGGGTGAGTATCCGTTCTACTGCGGCATGCGGATGGTGTTCGGCAAGATCGTGGTGCGGTAACGACGATGCCGACGGGGAACATCCCCGACGAGACCGAATACGACAACGAATCTGACAAGGGAGGCCACCGTGCCTACTGACATAGTCTCTGCAGAGAGTAAGCCGGAGGTGCCGGCGACGCCCGGCGCTCCGCCGCACGTAGAGGAGCTGACGTTCGCTGTGGGCGGCATGACGTGTGCCAGCTGCTCGGCGCTAATCGAGAAGGCGCTGCCGAAGACCGATGGCGTCGAGAGCGCGAACGTGAACCTCGCGACCGAGAAGCTCGTAGCCCGATTCGACCCAGCGGTGATCGACGCGAGGGGAATCGCCGAGGCGGTCGCGAAGCTCGGTTACTCCGCGACACCGCTTGCCGCGACGGCCGCCCCCGCGGCGTCGCGATCCGGCAAGGTCACGCTCACGCTGGTGGGCATGCACTGTGCGTCATGCTCGACGCTGATCGAGAAGGTGCTCATGAAGATGCCCGGCGTCGCGAGCGCATCCGTCAACCTCGCGACCGAGACGGGCACCGTGGAGTTCGACCCGGAGGTCGTGGGCGTCGACGACCTGATCACCGCCGTGCGCGGCGCCGGCTACGACGCGACCGTCAATATCGAGGCGGCGCCGGGCGCCGACACGGGTGAGGGCGTCGCAGCCCAGGCGGCCGCGAAGGCGTACGCACGCGAGAAGGGCATGTTCGCCTTCTCGCTCGCGCTGTCGATCCCGCTGCTGTTCGTCGCGATGGTTCCGCCGTTCATGATGGCGGTGCCACTCGCGGTGTCCGAATGGCTCGCATTCGTGTTCGGCGGCGCATGGGATCCGATGCTTGTCGGGAAGTACCTGATGTTCCTGCTGGCGACTCCGGTGCAGTTCATCGCCGGTGCGCGCTTCTACCATGGCATGTGGGGCGCGCTGAAGCAGAAGACCGGCAACATGGACACGCTCATCGCCGTGGGCACGTCGGCCGCGTTCTTCTACTCGGCGGCCGCCACGTTCGTCCCGGCGCTCTACATGGAGCCGGTGTTTTACGAGACGAGCGCGTTGCTCATCACCTTCGTGATTCTCGGCAAGTTGCTTGAAGCGCGGGCGAAGGGTCGGACCGGCGACGCGATCAAGAAGCTCATGGGCCTCGCCGCCAAGACAGCGCGTGTCGTGCGCGGTGGCGAGGAGGCCGACGTGCCGGTCGAACAGGTCGTCGTCGGCGACCTCGTCGTTGTGCGCCCCGGCGAGAAGGTCCCCGTCGACGGCGTCATCGTCGACGGCGCCTCAGCGGTCGACGAATCCATGCTCACGGGCGAGTCGATACCGGTAGAGAAGGTGACGGGCGACACCGTCATCGGAGCAACGATGAACAAGCTCGGGAGCTTCCGCTTCCGGGCGACCAAGGTCGGTGCCGATACGGCGCTAGCGCAGATCGTGCGCCTCGTCGAGGAGGCACAGGGCTCGAAGGCGCCGATCCAGCGATTCGCCGACCGCATCAGCGCTCTGTTCGTGCCGGCGGTACTCGTTGTCGCGCTGGTGACGTTCCTCGTGTGGCTGTTCGTCGTGCCGCAGTTCGTGTCGCCGGACTTCTACATGATGATGGACCCGTTCGTGAAGGCCCTGCTCGTGGGGACGTCGGTGGTCGTGATCGCGTGCCCTTGCGCGCTCGGGCTAGCCACTCCCACCGCAATCATGGTGGGGACCGGCAAGGGCGCGGAGAACGGCATCCTGATCAAGAGCGGCGAGGCGCTCGAGACCGCGTACAAGATCGACGCCATCGTGTTCGACAAGACCGGCACGCTCACGCACGGTACGCCTGTGGTGACAGACGTCGTCGTGCTGGACGAGACGCACGGCTCGCGCATGTTCGCGCTGGCCGCGGCGCTCGAGCGCAACTCTGAGCACCCGCTCGCCGAGGCGGTTGTCGCCCGCGCGAAGGAAGACGGGATCTCGCTCGGTGACGTCGAAGGCTTCGAGGCCGTTCCCGGCCACGGCGTGGTCGGGACGGTCGAGGACACACACGTCGCGTTCGGCAACCGCAAGCTGATGGTGCGCGAGGGAATCGATGTCGAAACGCACGAGGCGCGCATCCACGCGCTCGAGGGCGAGGGCAAGACAGTCATGCTCGTTGGACTGGATGGTTCGCGGCTAGCGGGGCTTGTCGCCGTCGCAGACACGCTCAAGGACAACTCGGCCGAGGCGGTCGCTCGGCTGACGTCGATCGGCGTCGAGGTCTACATGATCACGGGGGACAACCGTCGGACCGCTGAGGCGATCGCGACGCAGGCTGGGATTCCCGCTGACCGCGTCCTCGCCGAGGTGCTTCCAGAGCACAAGGCCGACGAGGTCGCGGCGCTGCAGAAGCGCGGCAAGACCGTTGCGATGGTCGGCGACGGCATCAACGACACACCGGCGCTCGCTTCCGCCGACGTCGGCATCGCGATGGGAGCCGGTACCGACGTCGCGATGGAGACGGGCGGCATCGTGCTCATCAAGAACGACCTGCGTGACGTCGTCACGGCCATCGAGCTGTCGCGCGCGACAATGCGCAAGATCAAGCAGAACTTCATCTGGGCGCTCGGCTACAACACGCTCGGCATCCCGATCGCCGCCTTTGGCCTGCTCAAGCCCGAGCTGGCTGGTGCGGCCATGGCGCTCTCAAGCGTGAGCGTCGTGACGAGTTCGCTGCTGCTGCGCCGATTCAAGCCCACTCTCGCGAGAAAGGCGTGATCATGAAGTCGAGAACTGTTTTGAGGAGTCTCCCCAGAGCGGCCGCGCTTGCGACCCTCGCCGCCGCCGCGCTACTCGCCGTCGGGTGCGTGCCCAACCCTGCGGACGCCGAGCGCAGTGAGGATCCCG
>JBBIJX010000073.1:0-5706 GCA_037445775.1 Actinomycetota bacterium | reverse complement strand
ACGCCGGTCGCGGTCGCACCGTCGGCGATCTCGCGCGCCAGCACGTCGGTCGAGCCCCACATCGTGCCGTACGCCACGACGAGCTTGTCGAGCGTGTCGCCTGAGGCGCAGCGGCCGTACGTATCCAGCAACGTGGGAATGTCGCGCTCGCGCCAGATGACACCGTGACTCGGGGCGATCGTCTTGCACACCCATCCGGTCTCGACGACCTTCGAGACCGCCTTGGCCACCTGCGCGCCGAGCGGCATGAGGATGTTCGCGTAGTAGGTGATGGCTTCTTCGACGACGAGGTCGAGTCCTATCTCGTCGGCGAAGCGCGCCGACGACGCGAGGTGTTGTCCGAACGCGTCGTTCGGCATGAGGCAGCTCTGTTCGGGGCAGTACGTGAACATCGAATCGGGCCAGTGGACCATGGGCATGGGCAGAAACTTCAGCGTCACGCCGCCCAGGTCGAGCGTGTCGTCCGCGCCCACGGTGCTCGCCCCGAGGTCGCTGCCGTGGTACTCGGCGATGCCGCGCACGCCGCCCGCGCTCGCGACGATCTTCGCGTTCGGGCACGCTTCCATCACGAGCCGCAGGCCGCCGTTGTGATCGGGCTCGACGTGGTTCACGACGATGTAGTCGATGGAGTCAAGCGACGCCACGCTCTCTATGCGCGCCAGAAGCTCCGGCACGAATGGCACCTTCACCGTGTCCACGAGCGCCTTCACGGTGTCCACGAGCGCGGTCTTCTCCGCGCCTGTGACGAGATAGGCGTTGTAGGTGGAGCCGCGAGGAGTCTCGAAGCCGTGGAAGTCGCGCAGGTTCCAGTCGATGGCTCCGACCCACGAGATGTGGGCGGTGACGGGGACGGCGTGCATGAAGAACCTCCTTGTGTGCGGTGTCTGGGAGAGGTTGTACCCGAGACGGGGCGCGATGCCGCGCTTCGTTACCTACGGCGATGCGAATCCGAACTCGCGAAGCGCGGAACGCACGACCGCCCGGCCCTCGCCAACCTCGAGCATCAGGGTACGCACGACCTCGAGTGCGCCCCCGAGTACCCGATCTTCGTACAGGCAGACGGCAAGGCCGTCATCATCGTGACGGGGCCTCCACTCGAGCCCTGAAGCTGACGGGGCCCAGCGCATGATGGCGGCCGCCCACTCCCGAGTACGCGGGTATTCGGCGCTGTCGCTACGCACGAGCCACGTGTCCTGGCCAACCCTCGCGAGTCCCGGCCCGTGCAGCGACACCAAGGTGATGTCTGCTGTGGCGACGAGCTCCGACAAGCAGCGCGACCGAAGCGCCGCGAGCGGTACTGCGCGAACGCCGCGCGCGTCGAAGGGTACCGCGCGAAGAAGCGACTCGGCTATCGCGGTGCGACGAGAACGCGCTGCATACAGGTACGCGGGCGTACCTTCAGCGGTGTCGAATCGCCCGCCTGCGCCGGACACGGCTGGCGAGGGGTTGAAGCCGCATGCGGCGAACTTCGCCGAATGCACACGGTAGAGCACGGAGCCTGCCTCGAGAAGTCCGAGCTTCGGGCGGTTCGGAGGCGCGTCGGGAGGCGGATAGTCCGGCACGCGGACTAGCCGATCGGAGCGACTTCGGCACGAGCCGCCGTCACGACCGCTTCAGTGCCCGCCGCGCTCCCCAAGCAGTCGACGGGCCGCTTCCGGCCAAGCCATCCGTTGACGGAAAACCACCACGATGCGACGCCCCACGGATCTTCAGCGGCGATGCCAAGCCATCCGTTGACGGAAAACCACCACGATGCGACGCCCCACGGATCTTCAGCGGCGATCAGCAGTGCGTTCACCTCGGCGACTCCCGGAACGATCGTGCTCCGTTCGGCGTCCACCTGGAACGCGGGAAAGACGTAGCGGTTCTTCACCGGCAGACCCAGCAGCACGCCCTTGCGCCGCTTGGCGTTCGCGTACTGCCGCGGATTGACCGAGTGCGAACCCAGCGCTGTCGCAACCGCCTCGGCGGTGAGCATGGGCTCTGCGAGCACGGAGCGCCGAGCCTCAGCCTTGAGCGACTGTTCGACACGTACGTCAGCGATGAGCTTTCCCAGTGCACTCGACGCATTTGGGATGCGCTCCTCGGTTGAGAGCATGCTCTCCATCGCGAGAATGAGTTCCCACCTGCGGTCGGCCAGTGCCGGCACTTCATCGAGCACCGCGCCGAGACGATCGAGGAACTCATCCGTCGAGTGCGACGCCGGATCGACATCAGCCAGACCCTTGACGGCGGTCGTGTACGGAGATGCACCAGCGATTGATGCGCACACCGCAGGCTCCGTTCATACGAAACATACAGTCCGTAAGTAGTATGTACCGTATGAGAATGTCGGTCAATCGCCCCATAGGCCGCGCATCCGTGCATCCCCGGAAGGTGGCCCTCGCGCGCTGCGCGGACCCCAGGTCCCCTACGAGCTTCTCTTCACGAAGAAGTCCGCCATCGACAGCAGCAACCCCTTCGCCTTGCTCTTCGGCAGCTCTGCGTCCAGCTCCCTCTGCGCGCCCACCACGAGGTCGCGGGCGTAGTCGTTCGCATGGCTGATGGACCCCGCCGCCTCCATGATCTCAACCGCCTCCGCGAGCACTCCCTCGTCCGTCTCGCGCGCCGACAGGATCTCGAGCAGCCGGTCGCGCTCGGGCGAGTGCTGCAGTGCGTGTATCGCCACGAGCGTGCGCTTGCCCTCGGTGATGTCGCTTCGGAAGTCCTTGCCCACGGACTCCTTCTTGCCCACCAGATTCAGCACGTCGTCCTGTATCTGGAACGCAAGGCCCGCCGCCATGCCGAAGGCGCGAAGCGCCTCTACCTGCGCCTCGGTGCCGCCGCCGATGATCGCGCCCACCGCAAGCGGCACCGCTCCTGAGTAGTACGCGGTCTTGTGGTTCGCCATCACGAGGTAGTCGTCGACGGTGAGGTCGAAGCGGTCGTCGCGCGCCCACCCTATGTCGAGCGCCTGCCCCTCGATGGTACGGGTCGTCATGTCGACGAGCTCCTTGAGCACGCGCAGCTTCGTAGCGTCGTCGAGCGCGGGGTCGTCGACCACCGCACCCGTCACGAGCGACAGCGCGAGGTCGCCCGCGTTGATCGCGAGCCCGTCGCCCTCTCGCATGTGCAGGCACGGCTCACCACGACGGGTGAGCGACGAGTCTTCGAGGTCGTCGTGGATGAGGGCAGCGGTGTGGAAGTGCTCGACGGCGGCGGCCGACGCTCGGGCCCGGTCCGGGTCGCCTCCCACCGCCTCGCAGGCGAGCAGACAGATCAGCGGGCGGTGGCGCTTGCCGGCGTTCGCACTGAACTGGGCGAGCGGGCCGTAGAGGTAGCGCTTCATGTCCGCGTGCGTGCCGTCGGCGAAGAACGTCGCGAGGTACGCGTCGATCTTCGCTGAGTTGCGCTTCAGATAGAGTTCGAACCCGGTCATGCCCCTCCTCCGGGCAGGTGCGTCGGGCCGTATCGTAGCTCAGCGAGCGTCCGTTCGCATGCTGCGCTCGAGGTACACGCCGTCAGCGGTGAAGCGGCGGCGGTACGACAGCATCACGAGCATGGTACTGCCGAGCACGTCGGCAGCTGCGATCATCATCATCACGACGATCTGGTACGGCGCCGCGACCATGGGATCGGCGCCGGCGAGCACCTGTCCGGCCATCATGCCGGGGATGAAGACGATGCCGGCGGCAGAGAGCGTGTTGATGCCCGGGATCATGCCGGCGCGGATCGCCGCGCGCACCGAGTCCTGCGCAGCCTCCCACGGAGTGGCGCCAAGCGCCGTGAGCGCGAGAATCTCGTCCTCCCGTGAGTCGAGGTCCGCGAAGCAGCGTTCGAGTGCGAGCGCCATGCCGCTCATCGAGTTGCCGATGATCATGCCGGCGATCGGGATGACGTAGCGCGGCAGGTACCACGGCTCGACGTGCACGACGAGCGCGGTCACGGCGAACGTGATCGTGAAGCCGGTCAGCGTCATCGAGGCGAACACTCGCCGGTGCGAGCCCCTGGGCGCATCGGGCGCGCGGCGCGCGACGGTGAGGGTCGCCACCGTGATCATGATGAGCATGATGCCGAGCACGACCCACGGCGAATCGACGCGGAAGACCCAACCCAGCACGAGGCCGAGCAAGAGCAGCTGGGCGTACGTTCGCGCCGTGGCGATCCAGAGACTCTTCGTGACCCCGAGACGCAGCGCGATCGCGACGGCTCCCCGATCGCGACGGCTCCCGCTACGAGGATGAAGCCGGTCGCGAGAGCGAGCTCCACCCAGCCGATGACGATGACGCCGCCAGTCCCCGCGCCGCTCACGGTCGTGCCTCCTCCGTGAGTCGTCCGGCAGCGAGCGCGAGCCGGCGCATCGCAAGGCCGTCGTCGTCGCGGTGCCGTGAGCGCACGATGCCGCCGCCATCCTCGGCGAACGCGCGCAGCGTCGCCGCGAGCGCGGCGGAGCTCGCCTTGTCGAGCGCCGCGTCCGGCTCGTCGAGCAACAAGACGTCCGGGCGCGTGAGCAGCACCCTCGTGAGCGCCGGGCGCGTGAGCAGCACCCTCGTGAGCGCCACCCGGGCCTGTTGCCCCAGAGACAGCCGCGCGGCATCGCGCTCAAGCGCCACGTCGGCGAGGCCGATCTCGTCGAGCGCGGATCGCAGCCGGTTCGCGTCGGGGAGCGAGGACGCGTCGCGCGCCTTGAGGCGCCACGGCAACGTGAGGTTCTCCGCGATGTCCCCCGCGACGATCACGGGCTTCTGCGGCAGCAGCGCGACACGCGAACGCCAGCGCTGCGGACCCATCTCACTGGCGGATACGCCCCCGAGGAACAACGCGCCCGAACCCTGCGGCATGAGGCGAGCGAGTGCGCGCAGCAGTGTCGTCTTGCCCGCGCCGCTGGGGCCCGTGACGTCGACGACCTCGCCGCAAGTCAGGGTGAGCGAGACGCCGTCGAGTACCCGGACGGGTCCGGCGTCTCCGGGCAACACAACGGTCAGCTCACGCGCCTCGAGAAGCGCGCAGGGTGGGGTCGCATGCATGCGTCCATGCTACCCGACGCGGCCGCGCTCCGGGCGGACGGGAGGGGTGCGCGAGAGGACACGCCGCGTATCCCTGCGAAGAACCGGTGATGTGCCGAACAACAGCTCGTTCTCGAAGCTGATGCGCTCAAGCACCGTGACCTGCCGCGCGATGTCTTCGACGTTCGCGCGCACCTCGGGCGAGTCGACCGTGAGGTCGTGCAGCTCCACCCCCTCGAGCGTCCCCCGCTTGCGCGCGTGCGCGTACGTCTTCCACAGCGCCGCCCGTATGCGGGGCTTGGTCGATGGCGTCCGAAGCGCGCCGAGCACCTCCGCGCGGACCTCATCGAGCTGTTCGGCGGGGGCGCCTTTCGGGAGCGCCGCGATACGCCTACCGATCGTGTCGGCGAGCGGGCGGTTCGTCTCCTGCACAACGAACTTGAGCACGTGCCAAGCGTCGTAGAGGTCGCGGCTGCGCTCGAGGGGAAGCCTCCTCAGCCAGAGCCACGCGTGCAGCCGCCGCCGCCAGTCCCACCACGAGAGCGCGTTCGCAAGGCCGTTGTCCGGAATGAGGAACCAGCCGCGATCGAGTAGCATCGCACCGAACACGCCGCCACCACGTTCGCGGTCCTGTCGCGGCCGCGCCGGTCCAACACCTTCGCGTCACCTGAGAGTACTTGCTGTCCGGTTCCGGTGAGGTGGATGGGCGCGCGAGGCACGC
>JBBIJX010000072.1:0-6025 GCA_037445775.1 Actinomycetota bacterium | reverse complement strand
GACGGCGTGACCGAGGAAGACGCCATCGAGAACATCGACATCGGCGGGCCGTCCATGCTCAGGAGCGCCGCGAAGAACTTCGAGAGCGTGACTGTCGTAGTGGACCCCGCATGCTACGAGAGCGTGCTCGCCGAGATGCGCGCGAACGGGGGCGCCACGACGCTTGCGACGCGCCGCGCGTTCGCTACTGAGGTCTTCCGGACGACGAGCGCCTACGACTCGGCGATCTGGATGTACCTGTCGGGCTATCGCGACACGCGTTTTCCGCACGAGGCGCGCTTCCGCCTCGAGAAGGTCCAGGATCTGCGCTACGGCGAGAACCCGCACCAGGGTGCGGCCTTCTACCGCTTCATGGATGCCAAGCCGAACACGCTCGCCCGCGCCGAGCAGTTGCAGGGCAAGGAGCTCTCCTACAACAACATCCTCGACACGGACGCCTGCTGGACGGCGGTCCGCGAGTTCACCGACGCCCCCGCCGTCGTCATCGTCAAGCACACGAATCCGTGCGGCACGGCTATTGGCGAGGACATCGTGGCGGCGTACCAGCGCGCGCACGACGCGGACCCGGTGAGCGCGTTCGGCGGCGTCATGGCGTTCAACCGTACCGTGCCCGCGGCGCTTGTCGAGGCCGTGTACGCGAACGGGCAGTTCGTCGAGGTCATGATCGCGCCCGACTACGAGCCAGCGGCGATCGAGCTGCTCGCACAGAAGCCGAACATCCGCGTGCTGCGTACCGGCGGCGCGCGCCCGGTAGGCGGGCACTACGAGAGCCGTGCGGTGGAGGGCGGCATGCTCGTGCAGGAGAGCGACACTATCGGCGAGGATCCCACCACGTTCACGGTGCCCACGAAGCGCCGGCCCACGCCCGAGGAGATGGAGCAGCTCCTGTTCGCGTGGAAGGTCGCCAAGAGCGTGAAGTCGAACGCGATCCTGCTCGCACGAGACTTCGTGAGCGTGGGCGTTGGCGCCGGACAGATGAATCGCGTGAACTCGGCGCGTATCGCCTGCGAGCAGGCGGGCGCGAAGGCGAAGGGTGCGGTCGCCGCAAGCGACGCGTTCCTGCCGTTCCCCGACACGCTCGAGGTCGTCGCAGCCGCAGGTGTCACCGCGCTCATCCAGCCCGGCGGCTCGGTGCGCGATGAGGAGTCGATCGCGAAGGCCGACGAGCTCGGCGTCGCGATGGTCTTCACCGCACACCGTCACTTCCGGCACTAGGGAGGCTCGGTCGTGTCGGGCGCGCGCGAGGCCGCAGTGCGGCTGGTGCTCGCTCCCGCATCCTCGCGCGGCTGGTTCGGCGGGCAAGCGCTCGAAGCGACGGACCCAGTCGAAGTGCGCGGGGACGTCACCATCGCCGAGGCGGCGGCCGCGCTCGAGGCTGCGTTCGAGGGCTCCGGCGACGGGCTGACCGCCGTGCTCGCCCGCTACGACGGGAGCTGCTCGGTGGTGCGCTTCGCGCGCACGGCGCAGGGCCCGCTCCGCCCCGCCGCGACACCCGACGCGCGCCAGCCGTTGCTCGCCGACGCGATGTGGGACCTTGGGGGCCGCGCATTTCGCGCGCGCGTCGACGAGATCCGGGAGCGTATCGCCGTCGGCGACGTCTACGTCGTGAACCTCACCGCGCGGCTGACAGGACGCCTGACGTCGGCTTCGCCGGCCGAGGCATTCGCGGATCTCACCCGGCGCGCTCCCGCCGACATGGCCGCGCTCTTCGAGGGCGTGCCGGGCGCGGTTCCGTGGATCGCGAGCGTCTCTCCGGAGCGCTTCGTGCGAGTGCGTCGCGAGACGGTCTCGCTCGACGCCGCCCGCATCGTCGAGATCCAGCCCATCAAGGGAACGAGGCCGCGGGGGGCGACGCCGCAGGCGGACACGGCGCTCGCCCGCGAACTCGCGGAGAACGCCAAGGAGCGGGCCGAACACGTGATGGTGGTCGACCTGGAGCGCAACGACCTCGGCGCGTGCTGCGTGCCGGGCACCGTCACGGTCGAGCCGCTATACGAGGTCGTGAGCGCGCCCTACTGTCACCAGCTCGTCTCGACAGTGCGCGGGCATCTGGCAACGGGTGCCTCTTTCGCCACGTTGCTCTCGGCGGTGTTCCCGTGCGGTTCGGTGACCGGCGCCCCGAAGATCGCCGCGATGCGCATCATCGACGAGCTGGAGGCAACAGAGCGAGGCGCGTACTGCGGCGCGCTCCTTGTGGCGGTGCCGGGCGAGCTCGACTCTGCCGTGCTCATCAGGACGCTCGAGGGCGTGGGCGGCTCTGAGGACGCGGCGCGTTACGGGTCCGGGTGCGGTATCACGTTCGAGTCAGACGTCGCGGCCGAACACCTCGAGCTGCTCCTGAAGGCCTCACCGGTGACGGGCGACGGTACGCCGGAGGTCGGGCTGCGCGAGACGATGCGCGCGCGGGGCGGGAGCGTACCGCTGCTCGACCGTCACCTCGCGCGGCTCGCAGCGGGCGGCGCAGGCCCGAGCGTGCTCGCGCGGGTGCGCGAGGCGGTCGCGCGCGAGCTGCGCGAGCTCGGCGCGGGCAACGCAGCGGTGCGCGTGGGCGTCACAGTGACGCCTGACGGCTCGGTCGCCGTGGGGCACACCATCGAGCCGTCGTCACTCGCGGTTGCGGGCGGGCCAGTGGTCGCGCTTGTCGAGGTGGCGCACGCGCCCGATCTCCCGCTGGGCGCGGCGAAGCCTGCGGCGCGGCGCTTCTGGGATCGCGCGCATCGCGCGGCCGAACTCATGGGTGCGGACCAAGCGGTGCTGCATACCCCGGACGGAGGCCTCGTGGATGGCTCGACCTCGACGGTGTGGCTGGTGCGCGACGGTGTGATGCGCACCCCGCCGTCGCCTCCCGCCGTCGCGGGTGTCGCGCGCGAGCTCGTCTTCGACGCCGCGCGCCGCTTGGACATCGACGCTTCCGAGGCGGCGCTCACGTGCGCTGACCTCGATGTGGCGGACGAGGTGTGGCTCAGCAATGCGGTCGGGGGGTTCGTACCGGTGCGCGGGCGCAGCGGTGAGGCGGGCGCGCGGGTCGCTGACGCGGTGGACGACGCGTTCGGCAAGAGGCGCAGCTGACCGCTAGCGAGGGCGCGCGGCTGTGAACGGCACGGGAGGGGCCTCGACGCCCTCCGCCGCGAAGCGACGGGCGAGCCGGCGAACGAATTCGTGCCGCACGCCGATGCGTTCCTGGTACGAGTGGCACATGATCGTGACGTTGAGCACCGCCGCCGGGGGCGTGAGGTCTGCGAAGCGTGCGCCCGGCTCGACGTCGCGTACGGCGCCATCGACCTCGGCCGCGACCTCGCGAGCCACTTCGAGCGCGACCCGCTCAACGGTGTCAGGGTCACCGGCCGACGCGAACGCGACCGGCACGACGAGCACGAACCGGCCCTCGGTGGAGTAGTTCGTCACAGTAGCCCGTGCGAGAACGGAGTTCGGCACGATCGCGATGTCGTTCGTGGGCTTCTGGACGAGTGTGTTTCGCCAGGTGACGTCGATCACCGTACCCTCTTCGCCGGTCTCGAGGCGGATGAAGTCGCCTGGCTTGATCTGGCGTGACGCGAGCAGCTGAATGCCGCTGAAGACGTTCTCGAGCGTGGGCTGCAGCGCGAGGCCCACGGCGAGACCGCCTACACCGAGCGCGGTGAGCAGCGGCGCGATCGAGATGCCGAGTGTGCTCAGGAGCGTCAACCCGCCTATCAGCCATATTGCTGCGCGGGTGAGGTTCACGAAGATGGTTCCGCTGGGCAGCGGCGTGTCCTCGCGCTCGGTGAGCGCGCGTACGACGCGACCCGAAATACGCGCGGCGAACGCGGTGACGACGAGGACCAGCAGCGCGAGCCAGACGCGATCGAGCGTACGGCTCACGCTCGCGCCGAGCGGCACGATGCGCTCGAGCGCCCACAGTCCCGCGAGCGCGCCGATGGCGGTGGGCGCGCCACGCAACCCCGCTGAGAGCTGGGCGAGCGTCGTGGAGCGTGCCGCCGTCGCCCGGGCGGTCACGACGCGCGACAGTGCGACGTCGAGCAGGAGCCCGACTCCCGTGCACAGGGCGAACGTGAGCAGGGCTCCGGGTGTTGCGAGTATCGATTTGAGCATCGGACGGACCTCCCTGCCGCTATGCTAGCACCACGAAGGCGGTGCGTTGACCGCCCTATCACAGGCGGCTAGACTATCGTTCGCTTCGTGCCTAGGCCCGAGGCAGGGTACGGTGAGCAGGTTGTTCGACCGGGCCGTTAGCTCAGCTGGCAGAGCAGGGGACTTTTAATCCCAAGGTCGCAGGTTCGAGACCTGCACGGCCCACCACATGCGCCCCCATCGTCTAGCGGCCAAGGACTCCGCCCTTTCAAGGCGGCAACGGGGATTCGAATTCCCCTGGGGGCACCACATCTGAGCTGCGGCGACTTCGGTCGCCGTTAGTTTTTGGCCCCTAAGAGGGGCGCGGGGCAAACTGGGGGCACAAGACCCTGCCGCGAGTACCCTCCGAAGTCGGTCGGGCGCAAACGCGTGTCCATGCGGGAGCGGCAAGAAGTACGAGCGTTGTTGTATTGGCGAGGAGCCCGCCGCTGGTCGTCCGACGCACGTGGTGGAGACGTGACCGCGTTGCTGCAAGATGAGGTCATCACCGTTTCGGTGACGGGCACGGCAGAGGTGAGTCTGTCTGGCGCGCGGGCGGAATGCCCTTCGAATTCGGTGGCACTACGCTCCTGAAGCCTGATGTCGCTGCGGAGTTCAAGTATCGCGAGGGAGCCGCGTCGCACCTACTTGGGCTTCTCAAGCCCGGCGAGTACCGTGACCCGGAGGGAGCTCATCGGGACCATCTCTTGGGATCCGGGTGCGAGAAGCGATGTCACAGCGGTCGGCTACACTTTGCGTGCAGGAAGGGAGGGCAATGTGACCGTTGAGGCCTATGCTCACACCCCGGCCGATGTTGGCGGACAGTGGCAACTCCTGAATCGTCACTTGCGCCAGGTGTCGCTGATCGCGCGTGGTTTCGGAGAGGGACTGGGGGCTGGCGATCTGGCTGGCCTTGCGGGAGCCCTCCACGACGTCGGCAAGTATTCCGAGGAGTTCCAGTCCTACCTACGGGATGCGCATGCGGCGAAGTGTGTGGGAAAGCAGTCGCCCAGACGAGGCCCCGGCCACAAGACGGCCGGAGCTCGCCTCCTGCGGGGGTCGCTCGACCTGCTTACGCTGGTCATACTCGGGCACCACGGCGGGCTCGTGTCCCCGTCAGAAGCCAAGAGCATGCCGCTCAACGACAGCCAGGAAGTGATCGATCGCGCACAAGCGGCGGGCTCCCTTCCGTCTGCGGGTGACATGGAAGGGGCTCTCCGTGAGTTGACGTCGCTCGTGACCTCGCCCTTGGACGCGGATGTGCTCGCGCGGCTTGTGTACTCCTGCCTGGTTGATGCTGATGCGTTGGACACCGAGGCACACTTCCTGCCAGACACCTCGGACGAAAGAGGCGGCTTCCCCAGCATCGCGGAACTGGACCGACAGCTCACCGTTTCACTGCGACGCAAGATCGAGGAGACACCGACGACGGAAGTCAACACGGTGCGGCGTCGTGTTCACGAGGACTGTCTTCGCGCCGCCGAAGGACCACCCGGACTCTACAGCCTCACAGTACCCACCGGGGGCGGCAAGACGCTGTCGTCGCTAGCTTTCGCATTGCGTCACGCCAGGTTGAATGGTCTCGAGAGAGTCATCTACGCGATCCCATACACGAGCATCATCGACCAGACAGCCGAGGCCTTTCGCCGCGAGCTTCCTGTCGCCCGTGCCGTTCTCGAGCACCACTCATCGGTGGAGTGGCGTTCGGCGGGTCAAGGTGACGAGTGGCAAGAACTTGCGGCGGAGAACTGGGACACGCCCATCGTGGTCACCACCACGGTGCAGTTCTTCGAGAGCCTCTTTTCGAACCGTCCCGGTCGTTGTAGGAAGAACCACCGGATCGCCCGCAGCGTTGTGGTGCTCGACGAGGTCCAGACGCTCCCTCCGCGTCTCCTCGATTCGATTCTGAGCGTTC
>JBBIJX010000071.1:0-6698 GCA_037445775.1 Actinomycetota bacterium | reverse complement strand
CGTTCCTACTGGGACGACCTTGGATTGCTCAGCCTCACCCAGCACTGGTCTCGATCCCGGACAACGACCTGACGAACCGCCGGATGCGGGCCCGCATGTCCGGTGGTGTGGGAGGCGGGTCGGGCGACCCGGCCCGCCTACCCGATCCGGCTTTGAGGCGCTCAGACATGTGATCGCCGTTAGTCGGAATGCGGTTGACACGCGTGGCGCGCCCGCGCACCGTAGAAGGCGGGTGTGGGACCGGCTGGCTGGGGGTCTTCCATGGGCGGTTTCCAGTGAGCGGTACGGACATGTTCGTACCGCTGGTACATGCGCACGAGGCCGGCCTGACGCGCGTCGGGAGCAAGGCCGAAGCGCTTGGGCGCCTTGCGGAGTCGGGTTGTCCGATCGTCGAGGGCGTGGTGCTCACCACCGATGGTTTTCGGGAGTTCGCGCGCGCGTCAGGACTGACAGACGCGGCTCGCAGCGAGATTCGCAGGCGCGAGACCGTGCGCGCTCGCGCGGAGGAGTACTGGGACTCCGCGCAGCGCATCAGGAGCGTCTGCGCTAAGGCGTCGTGGCCGGACGCGTTAGCGACATCGGTGCTTGCCGGGCTCGGTCCGCTGCTGGGCGCACCGGTGGTGCTGCGCGCGTCGGCCGCCCATCTGCTCGACGGCGGACGCGGACTCGTCAGGATGCACGACTCGTTCACTGTCGCCGGTTCGACGAGCGAGGTGCTTCGGGCCATCTCCCTGGTCTGGGCGTCTCTGTACTCGGACCGGTCGCTGCTCTATCGCGCGGAGCTCGGGCTCGATCCGGAGACGAGTGCGATGGCGGTCATCGTTCAACCGCATGTCGAGATGTACGCTGGGTGCATCGCCTACACGAGACAGCTCTCCGACCCTGATCACGTGGTCGTCGAGGCCGTGTCCGGTCCGCTGAGCCTGCTGTCGGATGGCATCGCGGAGCCGCACCGCTGGGTGTTCGATATCGACACCCTCGACGTGGTCGAGGCGCTCCCTCCGGCGGGCTCGCCTTGCGGGGACACGGGTGAGCCCTGCGATGCGGGAATGCCTCTGTCTGCCGAACAAGTCGCGTCCGCGGCACGGCATGCGCTCGCCGCAGAGCGGGTGTTCGGTACGCCGCAGGCGGTGGAACTCGCGTTTCGCGAACAGGGCGTTGCGGTCCTCGAGTCACGGCCGATAGCGGGCCTGCCAGAGGACGAGCGCGCCGCATACCTCGCAACACGTCTGCCTGAGAGTCGCCTCGAGCGACGCCGCGAGCGAATCAACGAGGAGTACCTGCCGTCGATGTGGTCGGAGGCGAACGCGCTCTCAATCGTCGACGTCGAGCGCCTGAGCGATCACGAGCTGATCGACGAGGCGGCGCGACGCGCTGAGGCGGTCGCGCACTGGAGGCACGTATACCGAACTGTACTCGCGCCCTTCGCGTTCGGACAGCGGCTGCTCGGCGAGTACTGGGTGCGAATGCTGGCACCAGAAGACGCATTCGGCTTCATCGACCTGCTCGTTCGTACGCCCGAGGAGTATGAGCAGCGGCGGCAGGTGCTGGCCGAGTTCGGCATCGAGCCTCCAGTGCCGCCTCGGTCGGCGCAGGTGCGTGCGACCGCCGAGACAGCATTCCTCTCAAGCCTGCCCGAAGGCGAACGGGCGCACGCCGGCTGGCTGCTCGGCATCGCGCGGGACTCGTGGCGCATGCGCGACGACGACAATCTCTACCTCGATCGCATCCTGAGCGAGGCTCGGCGAGCGCTCACCGAGATCGAACGCCGCCTGAGTGCGCCGCCTGGCGAAGCGGTGAGCCTGCTTGGGCCTGCGAGTCGTGAGCAGCTGGAGCGCGCCGCGGGTGAGCTGGGGGCGCTTGGTACAGAGAGTTCGCCGAACCGAGCCGCCATCACGCCGACGGATTTCCTGTCTCGCCCTGCGGAACTGCTCGGTGACCCCGCAGGACCCGGGATCGCCTCTGGGCGGGCGCGGGTGATTCACACCCTCGACGACGCGAAGCGCGTCGGAGAAGGCGACGTGTTCGTGGTCGAAGAGATCGAGCCGACAGCCGTCGCGTTTGCGGTACGAGCGGCTGCTATCGTCGAGGGTCGCGGCGGCATGTTCGCGCACGGCGCAGTTCTTGCGCGCGAGTACGGCATCCCGTGCGTCACGGGCGTCTGCGATGCGTCTGCCGTCATCTGCGACGGCGAGCCGATCACCGTAGACGGAAACCGCGGCGCGGTCGTGTTCGGCGCGTGAATGCCGAGTCCGGGCTCAAAGCGGGTATCCTGTAGCACGACCGCAAGACGCAAGGAGGCCGCAGTGGGGCAACGCGTGGTGCCCGGCATGCCCAGGGCAGCGCTTCCGAAGCGCGACAGGACCGAGGATATCGTGTTCTGGATCGCCTTCGGCGTGTCGACGCTGTTCGTGATAGCGCAGGTAGCCTTCGCGATCGCCTTCGTGCCGGTGATGCTCTACGCGTATGAGACGGCCGGCCTGGAGCTGCCATGGCTGCTATCGGCGGCTGACGTGCTCGGGCCGTTCGGCATCGTCGCCGTTCTCTCCATCGCCGATGCACTCATCTTCGCGTTGTTTGCGATGGCAGCCCGCCGCTACTGGGAGGGGCTGCTTTTCATCCCCCCGCTGCTCTACCTGCTCGGTGCATTCGCGCTGTTCGTCTCCGGGCTCGCAGGGGCGGCCGTCATCTTCGGCCGATAGCGCAAGGCGGATGGGCCGTGCCCTAAGGCCCGCACACGCTTCCATTGGTTGCTCTATCACAGTAGAGTGATAGTGCACTTCGTGCTGCCAACGGCCGGCGCTTTCGTGCGCCCGCATGACGAGGGGTGACCGTATGCTTTCACTCGCGCTTCCGAAGGGCTCGCTCGAAGAACAGACCCTGCTTCTGTTCAGCCAGGCCGATATCGCGATCAAGAAGTCGAGCCGTGAGTACAACCCGACCTGCGAGGACCCGCGGATCGATCGCGTGAAGATCCTCAGGCCGCAGGAGATCCCGCTCTACGTCGAGCAGGGCTACTTCGACCTGGGCATCTCCGGACACGACTGGGTGCGGGAGAGCGGCGCAGATGTGGTCGAGATCGCGGAGCTCCCGTACGCCAAGACCGGCACCGGCGTCGTGAATATGGTGCTGGCGGTACCGCAGGAGTCGTCGATCTCGAGCGCACGCGACATCGCAGCCGGGAGTCGCATCACGACGGAGTTCCCGAAGACGACGAAGGCGTTCTTTGACGACCTCGGTATCGACGTGGAGGTCCACTTCAGCTACGGGGCCACCGAGGCCAAGGTGCCCGAGATGATGGACGCGCTCGTTGACCTTACGGAGACCGGCTCGACGTTGCGGCGCAACGGGCTCAAGATCGTCGACACCATCCTCAAGTCGACCACACGGCTCTTCACGAGCCATGAGGCGTGGGCGGACGGCGACAAGCGGCGCGAAATCGAGGAGATCCGCACGCTGCTGCTCGGCGTCATCGAGGCGCGCGGGCGTGTGCTGCTATCGCTCAACGTGCCGCACGACCGCCTCGAGGACGTCATCGCGGAGCTCCCTGCCATGAAGCGCCCTACGGTGAACAAGCTCTACGGTTCGGAGGACTACGAGATCACCACCGTGGCCGACAAGTGCGGGGTGAACGTTCTTATCCCGCGCCTCAAGGCGGCCGGCGCCGAGGACATTCTCGAGCTTCCCATCACCAAGATCGTGCGGTGAGGGCCCACATCTTCTCTACATGCGGCATGTACACTGGGTGCGCGAGAAGGGACACCCAATTGTCCAGGACGGGTTGGTGCCGCGAGTGCGGCGAGCGGGTACAGGTCGACGAACACGGCTCCTGCCAGAACGGGCACGGCGCCGAGTGCCTCGATGCCGTGCAAGAGGCCGTGCCGGTGCAATCGGGCTTCGGCGTCGGCGACATGCCGCGAGAGTTGCAGCAGTTCAACTGGGGCGCGTTCACACTGCCGCTCTTCTGGGCGCTGGCGTATGGCGCGTGGCCGATCGTGTCATTGTGGCTCCTGTCGCTTGCGGTACCACTGCTGCTAGCGTCGATGGCGGGAGTCGATGGCGCGGCGCCTCCGCTATCGACCATCGTCGGAATCGCGATCGTCGCCGAGGTCCTGAGCGGTATCGTGCGCCTATGGGCTGGTCTGAACGGGAACCGGACCGCCTGGCAGCGCGAACGTCGGCGCCTGGAACTCAGCGAGTCGGTTGAGCCGCGTTTCACGGTCGAGCGCTTCGAGGGCCGCCAGCGCACGTGGGCGCGGTTCGGGTGGCCTGTGCTTGTGGCGGCGGCGTTCGGTACCGCGTACGTGAACGCTGCGGCGTGGGCGCAGTACGATCTCTCGCTTGCGGGCGCCGCAGAGCCATTCGTCTGGCTCACAGCGCAGATCCTGCTCGGTCTCTGGCTAGCGTCCAAGGCCAGGCAGGAGTTCGCCGAATCGACCGCATGACCTGCCGGACGCCCGCAGCGGCCGCCCCGAAGGGCGGCCGCGTGAAGTGCCGGTCCGAACGCGGGCAGACTAGTAGTTCTCGCACCACAGTTCGTAGTGCGCCTGAGGGTGCAGACACGCCGGGCACAGATCCGGAGCCTCGGGGCCTTCGTGGACGTATCCGCAGTTGCGGCACTTCCAGCGTACGAGCGTCTCGCGGGCGAACACGCGGCGGTTCTCGACGTTGTCTAGCAGCTTGCGGTAGCGCTTCTCATGCCAGCTCTCGACCTCCGCGATCTCGCGGAACGACGTCGCGACCTTAGGGAATCCCTCTTCGTCGGCGATGGCGGCGAAGTCGGGATACAACTCGCTCCACTCCTCCTTCTCGCCCTCGGCGGCGGCGAGCAGGTTCTCGGCCGTGGTGCCGATCTTGCCCGCGGGGTAGATCGCGGTAATCTCCACCGGTCCGCCGTCGAGGTGCTTGAAGAACACCTTGGCGTGTTCCTTCTCGTTGTCGGCGGTCTCATCGAACAAGGCTGCGATCTGCTCGTAGCCCTCCTTCTTCGCGACGCTCGAGAAGTAGTTGTAGCGCATGCGGGCCTGGCTCTCGCCCGCGAATGCCTTCAGCAGGTTCTGTTCGGTGCGGGTGTTCTTGATGCTCGGCATTGGAGCTCCTTTCCGTCTTCAGGGTCAGTGGAAAGATACCCGTCCAGCGTGGTTTGGCAACGGAGGACGGGGATGGCTTACCCGGACGCTGTGCGCGGACGAGTGCGCGTGGAGGAGGCGCAGAGCCGATCGATCGCTTCGACCGCCGTCGCGAGCCGCTCCTTAGGCGTGCCCGAGATGACTGTGAAGCGATAGTCGGCTTCGACGAGACGCTCAGTGAACACCGGGTACATGGTCGACCTGAGTTCGCTGGTCGACCGCAGCCCATCTGGAGTGAAGGGGATATCCGGCGCGCAGAGCAGATACAGATCGATGCCTCGCCCTTCCGTGCGACGGGATTCGGCGAGCTTGTCGACCGCAGGCGAGCGGTCATGGATGTGGCGCGTGTACCAGATCGCGACTGTGAACACGTCCGTGTCGCAGATGATGAGCGGGCCGGTCCAGAGCGCCGCCTGGTCCTCTAGACGTGCCTGCTGGGCAGTCACCGCGAGGATGTCTGCGGTACGGACGCTCGCGTCACCTTGTGCGTGCTTGGCGGTGAAGTACTCGTGAGCGTATTCGCGCACGAGCGGTGCCGAGTAGCGGCGTGCGAGCTCGAGGGCCAGCGTGGTCTTGCCGGTGCATTCGGGTCCCGTCACGCACACGCGCAGCGGCCCCTCGGATACGCCGGAAATGTCGTTTACCCCCATCACAGGCGACAGTGTACGGGAAAACACCGTGGAGACGTGTGAATGTCTCAGCATCGGCTTATGCTCCGTCACGCATCGCGGACGCGGAGCCACGTAAGGGAGGGAGCCCCATGTCGCATGTAGAGGTGAGACGTATCGATCCCCGCCCGGAGCCGGCGGTCGGCGCCGTCGTGCGCACGGCCTTCGGCGGAGACGAGGAGTATGAGCTGATCGTGGCCCTCCGCGACGACCCGGCGTGGGTCGACGCGCTGTCGTTGGGCGCCTTCGTGGACGGAGAGCTCGCCGGTCACGTGCTCCTCACGCGTGCTGCCGTCGCCGAGGTAGCGGCCGCGCTGCTTGCCCCGCTCGCGGTGGCCCCGGAGTCTCAGGGCTGCGGCGTGGGCGGCGTACTCGTGCGCGCCGGGCTTGCGGCAGCGCGCGACGAGGGCTTCGAGATCGCGCTCGTTCTGGGGCATCCCAGCTACTATCCGCGGTTCGGTTTCGAGCCGGCGCTTCCTCATGGCATCGAGCCACCGTACCCGATCGATCCGCCTGAGGCATGGATGGTCACCGAACTCGCTCCCGGGGCGCTTGCCCGCGCCCGTGGTCCGGTGGCCGTCGCGGCAGCGTTCGATTCGCCGGAGCTCTGGCGCGAGTAGACCGCGTCCGTGCTACGCTACGCGACTGCGCGCACGCTGACGCGCCGCACCCGAGCGAAACGGTAGTGAGTTCCATGCGCCAGAACGACATCCGCAACATCGCCATCATCGCGCACGTCGACCACGGCAAGACGACGCTCGTGGACCGGCTGCTGCAGACCACGCACGTCTTTCGCGAGAACCAGGAGGTCGCGGAGCGTGTCCTCGACAGCAACGACCAGGAGCGGGAGCGCGGGATAACGATCCTGGCGAAGAACATCTCGGTCAGATACCGCGACGTC
>JBBIJX010000070.1:0-6833 GCA_037445775.1 Actinomycetota bacterium | reverse complement strand
GCCTCGGGCTTCCTTCCGACCCCGCCTCGCGACGACGCCGTTGCCTCCGGCTAAGAGTTAGACACCACCTCCTCCTCTGGGGGACTCTCACCCCCGAGCGACTGCCCATGCCGGGCGTACACGGACGGAGGCGGCCCGCCGAGCCGCCTCCGGTACTGATCATGTCAGCGGTCGCTACGCCTTGCGGACGTTGCTCGCCTGCTCTTTGCCGTTGTTGCCAACGGTGACGTCGAACGTCACGGGCTGGCCTTCGTCGAGGGTCTTGAAGCCCTCCATCTGGATCTCGCTGAAGTGGACGAACAGGTCGTCGCCGTCCTCACGTGAGATGAAGCCGTAGCCCTTGTCCGGATTGAACCACTTGACGGTACCCTCAGCCATGCGTGCTTCCTTCCGCCCCCGCAGGGACTTGAACTCTGGCGGCCGGGCGCTCCGCCCGTCTGTGCCGCATACTCCGGGTCCTCGTGACCCGCCGCGCACAAGTGTAGACAGACCCGCGAATGCGCGGCAACCACTTCCGCGACTTGGGGCGCCGTCGCCGTTCCGTGGCCGGCTACGCCTCAGGCATCAGGCCCGCCGCGAGGGCAGCCGCGCGCGCGGTGTTCATCACCAGCATCGCTCGCGTCATCGGCCCCACGCCGCCCGGTACAGGCGTGATCGCGGAGGCGACCGGCTCGACCGACGCGAAGTCGACGTCACCGACCATCCCGTGCTCGGTGCGGTTGATGCCGACGTCGATGACGACCGCGCCCGGCTTCACATACTCCGCGCTCACCATGTTCGGTCTGCCCACTGCGGCGACGAGGATGTCGGCCTCGCGACAGACGCTAGCCAGATCCTGCGTGCGGCTGTGGCACACGGTCACCGTGGCGTGACGTTCGAGCAGCATGAGCGCCTGAGGCTTGCCCACAATCGAAGAGCGCCCGATAACGACCGCCCGCTGGCCGGCCGGGTCGATGCCATAGTGATCGAGCAGTGCCATCACGCCCCATGGAGTGCAGGCACGCGGACCTGGGATGCCGCGTACGAGGCGTCCGAGGTTCACCGGGTGCAGGCCGTCGACATCCTTTTCGGCGCTGATGCGCGCCAGCACCCGCTCCTCATCAAGATGACCAGGCAGCGGCAGCTGCACGAGAATCCCGTGGATCTGGGGATCATCGTTGCAGCGGTCGACGATCTCCTCGAGTTCGCCCTGGCTGAGGTCCGCCGGACGACGAAGGTCGACGGAGCGGATGCCCGCCTCGGCGCAGTCCTGCTCCTTCATGCGCACGTAGCTCTGAGACGCCGGATCCTCGCCCACGAGCACCACCGCTAGTCCCGGAGTGACGCCCGCATCTGTCACCCGCGCGACGAGCTCCGCCGCTCGCGCAAGCGTCTCTGATGCCACGAGTCTCCCATCGATGATTCGTGCCACGTGCCGTGCCTCCTCCGTCTCAGAACAGACCGCGTATCCGGCCGTCGGTGTCGATGTCGATCCGCTCGCCCGCCGGTCGCGCCGGCAGCCCCGGCATCGTCATGATGTCGCCGCAGAGCGCGTAGAGAAATCCCGCGCCCGCGGACAGGCGTACGTCTCTCACGTGAAGCATCCAGCCCTCGGGCGCGCCCTTCTTCGAGGCGTCGTCAGTGAGCGAGAGATGCGTCTTCGCCATGCAAACCGGAAGCCGTCCGTAACCCATGCCCGCGTAGGCGAGAATCGACCGCCGCGCCGCCGGCGAGAACTCCACACCAGCCGCGCCGTACAACCGCGTGGCGACCGCTTCGATCTTCGCCTCTACATCCACGTCGTCCGGATACGTGAAGGTGAGCGTGCTTGGCTCCTCGCAGGCGCGCGCGACGGCGTCCGCGAGCGCGAGTCCACCGCGTCCGCCGTCGCTGTGCATGGTGTGCGCAACCGCATCGAACGCGCCCGCCGCCAAGGCCTCGGCGATGACGAGATCGCGCTCAGACTCAGAGTCCGACGGGAACGTGTTGACCGCGACCACGACAGGCATGCCGAACGAGCGCACGTTGTCGATATGCTTGCGCAGGTTCGGCAGGCCCGCCTCGAGCGCGCCGAGGTCTTCATCGGTCAACGCCGGATCGAGAGGTATCCCGGGTCGCATGTCGAAGCGGCCGGAGTGCGCTTTGAGACCTCGCACCGTAGCCACGAGCACCGCGCAGTGCGGCACGAGCCCGCTCGTCCGGCACGTGATGTTGACGAACTTCTCGCAGCCCATATCAGCGCCGAATCCGGATTCCGTAACCGTGTACTGGGCAAGCCGCAGCCCCAGACGATCGGCGATCACCGAGCTGTTGCCGTGAGCGATATTGGCGAACGGACCAGCGTGTACCAGGACCGGCCCGCCCTCGAGGTTCTGGAGCAGGTTGGGCTTGATGGCGTCTTTGAGCAGCACCGTCATCGCGCCAGCGACCTTAAGGTCCTCGGCCGTGATCGGACGCCCGTCGCGCATCGTCGCCACCACGATGTTGCCCACCCGACGCCGGAGGTCTCCAAGGTCGTTCGCAAGCGCGAGGATCGCCATCAGTTCGCTCGCGCTGGTGATGTCATAGCCGCTCTCGCGAGGGACGCCGTTGATCCGGCCGCCGAGACCTATGACGACGTCTCGCAGCGCGCGGTCGGAGATGTCGACGACACGCCGCCACGTGATCGCTGACGAGTCGATGGCCAAGGCGTTGCCTTGATAGAGATGGTTGTCGATGAAGGCCGCACAGAGGTTGTGCGCAGCGCCGACAGCGTGGAAGTCGCCGGTCAGGTGGAGGTTCACGTCCTCCATGGGTACGACCTGCGAGTACCCGCCGCCTGCGGCACCTCCTTTGATGCCGAAGACCGGACCCAACGACGGCTGGCGGATGCAGGTGATCGCGCTGCGCCCGCTCGCGCGCAACGCCTGTCCCAGACCGACGGTCGTGAGCGTCTTCCCCTCACCGAGGGGTGTCGGCGTGATCGCCGTGACGTCGATGAGCCGCGCATCGGCCCGTTCAGGAAGTCGATCCCGTATCGAGAGGTTGACCTTCGCCTTGAGCGGGCCGTACGGCTCAAGCTCGTCGTACTCGATCCCGCACTCCTCAGCGACCTCGCGGATGCGCCGAAGCGTCGCCCGATGCGCGATCTCGATGTCAGAGAGCATGAACGCCCATCGCCTCCCCGGGTGGTCGAGCGCGCACAGTGTAGCACGAGGATCGCGTGGCGAACGGCGTCACTGACCTGCGGACTTCACCGCCGCCAGAAGCGCCTTGAACTCGTCGGTGCCGGCTCGGCCCACGAGTTCATAGGCGGCCGATTCGGCGGTCGTGATCACGGAGCCCGCAGCGGCGAGTCGCATGAGGGCCAGCTCATGGCACTCGTCGTCGCGACTGCAGCACGCATCTGCGGCAACGTGCACGTCGAATCCCTCGGCGAGGCCTGCGAGCGCCGTTTGCGTGACGCAGATGTGGGTCTCCATCCCGACCAGTACGAGCTGTCTGCGCCCCGTGACGCACACCGCGTGCGTGAAAGCTGACTCTCCGAAACAGTTGAAATCGACCTTGTCTACACGCTCGACGTTGCAGCCCGTCCCCTCGCAGTCAGCGATCGTCCCTGCGAGAGACTCGTCGAGATCACCGAGCCCCCGAGGGTACTGCCGGGTCACCACGACGGGCAGCCCGACGATCTCAGCGGCACGGACCAGAAGCGACGCGCGTGTCACCACCCGGTCGCGATAACGCATCGCGGCGGCGAGCCGCTCCTGCACGTCAATGACGACGAGGAGACCCTGGCCGCGTTCAAGCACGGAAGATGCGGGAATCACACGCTCTACCCTTCACTTCGCGCGGACGGACATGGACGAGCTTACCGTCGCTGCCGTCGATTCTAGCCATGTGCGCGAAGGGTATGTACTGCTCGACCGGCGAACGGCCGGTCTGAACACCGCCAGCGACCAGAGAGGGTGCCTCATGAGCGAAGCCCCGATACTCGCCGGGATCAACCGCGTCACCGACGTCGAAAACGCCGGTGACTTCGAGAGGAAACACACGCCGTACCTCTCTTGCGAACGCGACGGAGAGCAGGTGCGCGTCACCGTGAAGGTCGGGCACTGGGTGGCCCATCCCAACCTGCCAGACCATTTCATCGAGTGGATCGCGGTGCACGCGGCAGGAGTCCCGGTGGCCCGCTTCGACCTCTCGGCGGTCGCTGTCGCCCCGGAAATCTGCTGCGTGCTCGCAGTGGGCGCGGGCACGACGATTGCCGCGATGGAGAGCTGTAACCTGCATGGCGTCTGGATGACTGAGGCTGTTGCGCCCTGAGCCTATCCGCTGCCCGCTCAGTTCGCCCTGAGAGGATCGAGCAGAGACCTCACTGCGACAGCCTGGTCACGCCTGAGCGTGGCGTCTGCTAGCGCCCCTTCACGCTCGCTGATGTCAGCGGTCGCGTCCAGCGCGTCGGCCAGCAGCGCGAGAACCCGGTCATCGAGGGTGCTCATCTCCACGATCGAACGCAGCGATTGGGGGGATAGCCGCGCAGCGAGGGACGGATCCATGTCGAGCGCGAGCCCGACGGCCTGCTCAAGCAGTTCATAGGGCTCCTCAGCGGACCCGATGCCCACCTGCTCAAGCGCGCGCCGGATGAGGGCTCCCATCTGCTCGATCAGTCGCAGGATGTAGTCGGACTGGTACTGCACGCGACCTCCTGTGAGGTGGTGGTTTCCCTAGAACGGTACCACCGTCCATCCGAATGGCAACCCGGCCCGCCGTCGCGGGGCCGGGATCAGACGCGCGAAGGGCGGCCCCTTTCGGGACCGCCCTTCCAGTGTTCGTGTGCGCCGAAGCGGCTCCGACACCTAGACCCTGCGGACGTTGCTCGCCTGTTCCTTGCCGTTGCGCCCAGTCGTTACGTCGAACTCGACAGCCTGTCCCTCATCGAGCGTCTTGAAGCCTTCCGACTGGATCTCGCTGAAGTGAACGAACAGATCGTCGCCATCCTCACGCTCGATGAAGCCGTAGCCCTTGTCCGGGTTGAACCACTTGACGGTACCGGTAGCCATGCAAACCCTACTTTCCGCCCCCGTGTGGGGCATAACAAAGCGGCGCGCTCAACGCGTTGCCGGATCGCCAACGCGAATCCCACGCCGCAAACCCGCGGAACCGCCTTCCGGTTCCGCGTAGGAGTATGAGCGAACGCCGCGCCACTTGTCGAGCGCGCGCTCTGCGCGGGGCTACGCAAGGAGCGCGTGTCCCCCCCGACAGACGCGACCCCGGTCACCCCCGCTGCAGCTTCTCGCTCATCTCCGTGACGGCCCGCTCAAGATCCTCGGCTGAGCGCATCGAACTGCCCGTCGGGTAGGTGGTCGTCACGAAGTGCTGGGCATAGGGGAAGACCGCGACCTCGAACGGCCGGGGATCGAGCATGCCGCCCCCGAACGTGTTGGCGCAAAGTGAGATGTCGTCGAAAGGTAGCTTGAGCGCCCGGGCCATCTCGCCTGGATCGAAGATGAGGCTGAACGGCTTCGTGGCCTGCTGGAGTTCCCCGCCGTAGTCCACCGAGAGGTTGCCCTCGACCCACAGTCGCTGGTCCAGGTCGGCGAGAGTGCCGTTCGTGAGGTCCGCGACGAGCGCTAGGCTGTTGCCGGTCTCCTCGCTCGCCACGTCCACTATGACCTCGCCGCGGTAAGACGTGGTGACGACCGAGTGAGACGTGGTGGGTAGCCTGAAGCCCTTGCCTGGGTCGTGGGACGGGGCGTTGCTCTCGTACTCCTCGATGACCCACGACAGGAGGCCGGTATCGCAGTTCTGCGCGATGAGGTAGAACTCGACGCGGCTGCCCCAGAAGACGTTGGTGTGCACGGTGAAGGCGCTGACTATCGCGCAGGGCCGCTTCGGGGTGCCTTCGAACATGGCCGATGGCTGCAGGCTGTAGCCGGCCGGGAGCAGGCGCTCGGCGGCGTCCGTGTCGACGACCTCGAACGCGAGGAAGACCGCGTACGGCTCGACGATGAAGCTCATGTATGGGTCGGTGCGAGAGCCCCTGTCGACGATGTAGCGCTGGAGCCATCGCGGCAATCTGCGAAGGATCCCCATCCCGCCGACCCTGGTGGCGACCGTCGTCGGGATGACGGTTCTCTCGGTGTTCTTGATGTAGCGGCGCAGGTCGCTCGGTCGCATGTGTCGGTTGCCTCCTGGGTTCGGTGGCCGTCGCGGATTCTACCGCACCCACTGCGCCGCCTGGTCGCGGGCCTCCGCCACCGCGGCCCCCGACTGGCGCCGGGCCATCCTGCGCAGCACGACCGGAGCGATGACGACGCCGACGACCGCCCAAGCACCAAGGACGCCGACGGTCTCCAGCGTGCGCCACGTGCCGCCGATCTCGTTGACGGCCGCCTCGGCGGGCAGGAACGCCGATCGAAGGCCGATGCCGAGCCAGTAGACCGGGAAGATCTGCCCGAGCACCTGCACCCACCCCCAGAGAGAGCTCATCGGGGTGAAGATGCCCGAGATCCCGGTGACCACGACAACCGGAAGCAGGCCCCACGTCACCGCCTTCTGCGCACTGGGAACCAGGGCGCCGATGATGATCCCGAGCGGGAGTGTGGCCAAGAGTCCGAGACCGAGCACCCACGCGAACGTTAGCCATCCACCGAGACCTCCTCGACCGGCGAACGCATCGAGCACGATCGCGCTCGGAACCATCACCACGGCGAGCATCGGCACGAGACTCATCGAGTGCAGGACGAGCTGTCCGGCGACGTACCCGGTCACGCCGTGGGGAGCGCACTTCGCCCGAAGCAACGTGCCGTCCTCACGCTCCATCGCGAGCGCCTGCGAGGGGCCCGCGACGAGACTGAACACGATGAACGACGCGA
>JBBIJX010000069.1:0-6924 GCA_037445775.1 Actinomycetota bacterium | reverse complement strand
TCTTCTCAGCCATCGAAAGCGGCATCCGTACGGCCCTTCGCCGGTCGATCCGGCACGGGCCGGTTCGAGTACCTTCTTTTCTGAGGCATCGAATCGGTTTCGAGTACATTCTTTTTGAGGCAACGCGCCCGCTTGCGTTCCCGGCCGAAGTGGGTAGAATGTCGCTTTGCGCTAAAGGGCCGTTAGCTCAGCTGGCAGAGCAGGGGACTCTTAATCCCAAGGTCGTAGGTTCGACCCCTACACGGCCCACCATCGCGACTGACCGGAGCCGGCCCCCGTGGCCGGCTCTCGCAATCCGGGCGCTCAGGAGGACATGCCGCCTGATGCTGTGCTTTGTTATTATGGGGAGCCGTATTTCGCGGGCGTGGCGGAACTGGCAGACGCGCCGGGTTTAGGTCCCGGTGGGAGACCGTGGAGGTTCGAGTCCTCTCGCCCGCACCAGCCACTCGCAGGCCGTCTTGTGCCGGCTCACGAACTGATACCGAAAGGACCTCGAATACCGTGCTCACGACCTCAGTGGAACGACGCGAAGGCTCGGTGGTCAAGCTGACCGTGACCGTGCCCTCGGAACTGGTGGACGCAGCCATCGAGCGCACGTACAAAGCGGCCGCCAAGAAGGTGCGCGTGCCAGGCTTTCGTCCGGGCAAGGCGCCACGTCAGATGCTCGACTCGATGCTCGGGCGAGAGTACCTCATGGCCGAGGCCACGGAGGACGTCGTCAACTCGACGTACTCAAAGGCGCTCGACATCGAGGGTCTTCGCCCCGTCGAGTCGCCGGAGCTCGAGGAGCTCGACACAGTGGAGTCCGGACAGGAATTCACTTACTGGGCCGAGATCGAAGTCAGGCCCGAGCTCACCCTGAGCGGGACAGGCGGGCTCTCGACCGATGTCCCGGCTCCCGAAGCGAGCGAGTCCGAGATCGACGCCCACATCGAGGTGCTGCGGGAGCGCTTCGCCACGCTCGAGCCGGTCGAGGGCCGGGGTGTGGCAGCGGACGATTTCGTGCTCGTCTCGTTCGTGGGGCTCGTAGAGGGAGAGCCCTACGAGGGTAACGAGGTGGACAAGTATCTCTACGAGATGGGTCGCGGTCTCATGCCGCCCGAGTTCGACGAGGGCCTGATGGGTGTTGAGTCCGGCGGAGAGGCCCACGTGGAGTTCTTGATTCCCGAGGGACAGTCGAACACCGAGTTCGCCGGAAAGAAGGCGACCTTCGAGGTCACGGTCCACGAGATCAAGGCGAAGCTTCTGCCTGAGGTTGACGACGAGCTTGCGGCGAACGTGGGCGGCTTCGACGACGTTGCAGCTATGCGGGAGGACCTGCGAGCCCGTCTCAACGTTCAGAAGGGCGTAGCGAACGCTCAGGCCAAGGAGCGCGGCGCGAGAGCGGCGCTTGCCGAGCGGCTCGAGGGTGAGATTCCCGCAGGCATGACTGAGCAGCGGCAGGCATCGATGATGCGTGACTTCATGTCGATGCTCGAGAACCAGCAGATCACCATCGAACAGTACCTTGCGCAGTCTGGTCTCGATATGGACACGCTCGAGTCCGATGTCCGCGAGCAGGCGATCCGGTCCCTGAAGGAGGAGCTCGCCCTCGAGGCTCTCTTCCGTGAGCAGGACATGCGCATCGACGATGCGGACATCGACGCCGAGCTCTCAACGATGGCCTCGAACCGGGACGAGTCGCTCGAGGAGACGCGTGCGCGTTGGGAGGAGCTCGGTCTCATGGCGGTGCTCCGCGAGCAGATCATGCACCGCAAGGCGATCGCATGGTTGCTTGAGAACGTCGAGTTCGTCGTGGCCGAGGACGCCGAGGACACGGAGGAGTAGTCATGCGTGACCGCATCGAGTCGCTCGTGCCGGTGGTCGTCGAACAGACCAGCCGCGGAGAGCGCAGCTTCGACATCTACTCGCGCCTGCTCAACGAGCGCATCGTGTTTCTCGGGATGCCCGTCGACGACTATGTCGCTAACGTCGTCGTCGCCCAGTTGCTGCATCTCGAGAGCGCCGATCCGGACAAGGACATCCACCTCTACATCAACTCACCCGGAGGCAGCGTATCCGACGGGCTCGCGATCTACGACACGATGCAGTTCATCAAGCCGCAGGTCTCGACGATCTGCGTGGGACTTGCCGCTTCGATGGCGGCGGTGCTGCTCGCGGCCGGTGCGCCGGGTAAGCGCTACTGCCTCCCGAACAGCGAGGTGCTCATCCACCAACCGCTCGGCGGCACGCGTGGGCAGGCGACCGACATCGAGATCCAGGCTAGGCACATGCTTCGGACGCGTCAGCGCATGAACGAGATCCTGTCCGCGCATACCGGCCAGCCTGTCGAGAAGGTGCACGTCGACACGGAGCGTGACAACATCATGACCGCCGAGGAAGCGCTTGAGTACGGCCTCGTGGACGCAGTCCTCGAGAGCCGCAAGTCCATCGAGGAGTAGCCGGACATGACCCCGCGCGACACACCCGAAGGACCCGAGCGGCTCAAGTGTTCGTTCTGCAACAAGAGCCAGCGTCACGTGAAGAAGCTCATCGCCGGACCGGGTGTCTACATCTGTGACGAGTGCATCGAGCTCTGTAGCGACATGGTCGAAGACGAACTCGCCGAGGAGGCCGCCGAGGCTCCCGTTCTCGAGCACCTGCCTGTCCCCGCTGAGCTTCGCGAGGCGCTCAACGCATACGTCGTAGGTCAGGAACGCGCCAAGAAGGTGCTCTCCGTCGCTGTCTACAACCACTACAAGCGGGTCATGCTTCCCGCTTCTGACGATGTCGACGAGGTCGAGCTGGCGAAGAGCAACATCCTGCTTCTGGGACCCACCGGCTGCGGCAAGACCCTTCTTGCGCAGACTCTCGCGCGCGTGCTGAAGGTGCCGTTCGCCATCGCCGACGCCACCGCTCTGACTGAGGCGGGATACGTAGGCGAGGACGTCGAGAACATCCTGCTTAAGCTCATCACCGCGGCAGACTTCGACGTGAAGCGCGCAGAGGTCGGAATCGTCTACATCGACGAGATCGACAAGGTGGCGCGCAAGGCGGAGAACCTGTCGATCACCCGCGACGTGTCCGGCGAGGGCGTGCAGCAGGCGCTCCTCAAGATCCTCGAAGGTACCGAGGCCGCCGTGCCGCCCCAGGGCGGGCGCAAGCATCCCCAACAGGAACTTATCAAGATCGACACGACGAACGTGCTCTTCATCCTCGGAGGTGCGTTCGTGGGCCTGGAGCGCATCATCTCGGACCGCGTGGGCAGGAAGGGCGTCGGGTTCCACGCCGAGGTCGGGGCGTCCGGTCGCGAGGCGATCGACGAGCTGTTCGGGCAGGTGCTCCCCGAGGACCTCAACAAGTTCGGCATGATCCCGGAGTTCGTCGGCCGTATGCCTGTCCTGACGAACGTGGCCGAACTCACCGAGGACGACCTCGTCCACATCCTGACCGAACCGAAGAACGCCCTGGTCAAGCAGTACCAGCGGCTGTTCGCGCTTGAGGGCGTCGAGCTCTCCTTCACCGACGATGCTTTGCAGGCCATCGCGCGCCAAGCGATGAAGCGAGCAACCGGCGCCCGCGGGCTGCGCTCCATCTGTGAACGCATCCTTCTGGACACGATGTACGAAATGCCGGGATGCGACGACATCGAGCGCGTGGTCGTGACCGGGAAGACCGTCGAGGGCGACAGCGGCCCCACGGTGGTCAGACGCGGAGCAAACGAGGCCTCCGCTTAGGCTACCGCCTCGTGAGTCATGTCGTTCAGATTGCCGTCCTCGGTCTCGGCACGAAGGATGTGCAGCGCGCGCAGGCGGTCGTTCGGACTCAGGTCATGCGGTACGGCCTCTCTGCCGCGCGCCGCGAAGATGAGGAAGCGGGCGCACTCCGCATGATTCCCGCGACAGTAGCGGGCACGGAAGAGCGCGGCGGTCTGAGGTTTCAGATCCAAGGCGCCGCCGAAGAACGGACACGTCGAGGTGAGCTTGCACCCCATGCTCATCACTCCGTCGCACCGGCCCGCGCGACCCTTTCCCCGATACCGTATGTTCCGCCGACTCACGTGCGGCAAACGTATCTTCAGGTCGCGCACTGGTAGAATCGTGCGCGCACCCCGCATCGATGACGAGAGGACGTTTTCGTGACCGAGATTCCCAGCACCTACGACCCGAAGGTCGTCGAGGGTCCGGTGTTCACGTCATGGATGACAGGCGGCTACTTCGGCTGCGAGATCGTAGAGGGTGTGCGTCCGTACGCGGTCGTCATCCCGCCCCCCAACGTGACCGGCTCGTTGCACATGGGACACGCGCTCAACAACACCATCCAAGACGTCGTCGCACGGCGGCAGCGCATGCTCGGCAGGCCCACTCGCTGGGTTGTAGGTACGGACCACGCCGGCATCGCAACGCAGAACAAGGTAGAGCAGAAGCTCGCGCGCGAGGGCAAGGACCGCCACGACTTGGGGCGCGACGCGTTCGTCGAGGCGTGCTGGGAGTGGCGGCGCGAACACGGCTCGATCATCATCGAGCAGCTTAAGCGTATGGGGTGTTCTTGTGACTACTCCGACGAGTGGTTCACGATGGACGAGAGCTACCAGCGCGCCGTGCGCAGGGTGTTCATCGACTGGTTCGAGCAGGGCCTCATCTACCGCGGCAAGAGGATAATCAACTGGTGTCCGCGCTGCACGACGGCGCTCTCCGACATCGAGGTCGAACACGAGGATCTCGACGGCCACCTGTGGCACATCCGGTATCCGCTCGCAACGCCCTCAGGCGGTATCGACCACGTCGTCGTCGCGACCACGCGTCCGGAGACGATGCTTGGCGACACATGCGTCGCGGTCCATCCGGATGACGACCGGTACCGCGAGCTCGTTGGTGCGACCGTCGTGCTCCCGCTCATGGAGCGCGAGATCCCCATCGTCGCCGACGACTACGTGGATCCATCGTTCGGCACCGGGGCTGTCAAGGTGACACCCGCGCATGATCCCAACGACTTCGAGATAGGGGAGCGGCACGATTGCCCGAAGGTCAACGTGCTCGAGGCGGACGGCACCGTGAGTGCACAAGGCGGAGCCTACGCCGGGCTCGACCGCTACGAGGCGAGGCGGCGGATCGTGGCCGACCTCGACGAGGCGGGGCTTCTCGTGCGCATCGACGACCATGTGCATTCCGTGGGTCACTGCTACCGCTGCCACACCGTCGTCGAGCCGTGGCTGTCTGACCAGTGGTTCGTCGACATGCAGCCGCTCGCGGCGCCGGCGATAGAGGCTGTGCGTGACGGTCGTGTCACGTTCCACCCAAAGCGCTGGGAGAACATCTACTTCCACTGGATGGAGAACATTCGCGACTGGTGCATCTCTCGCCAGCTCTGGTGGGGCCATCGCATCCCCGTGTTCTACTGCGATGGATGCGGCTGGATCGGCGCCTCGATGGAGGACCGGGAGGCGTGCCCCGCATGTGGCGGTGGCGTGCGTCAGGACGAGGACGTGCTCGACACGTGGTTCTCGAGTCAGCTGTGGCCGTTTGCCACATTCGGCTGGCCGGGCGACGATCCGCGGCTCGACTACTTCTACCCCACATCGATGCTCTCGACCGCGCGCGACATCCTCTTTCTGTGGGTTGCGCGCATGATCATGAGCGGCATGTACTGCATGGACGGCGCGATTCCTTTCGATGACGTGATCATCCACCCAACGGTCTTCAACGCCGAAGGCAGGCGCATGAGCAAGTCGCTCGGCACCGGCGTCGACCCGCTCGATCTGATGGAACACTACGGCGCCGATGGCATGCGTTTCGGCCTCATGCTCCAAGTGACTGGCGCTCAGGATCTGAAGTTCAGCGAGGAGAAGCTCGTCTCCAGCCGCAACTTCGCGAACAAGATCTGGAACGCGAGCCGTTTCGTGCTGATGAACCTCGACGGCTACGTTTCGGGGGCACCGGATCCACGGACCGTCGCGGACCGCTGGATCCTCTCGCGGCTCGCGAACCTCACAGCGCGCGTCGACGAGGGTATGGAGACCTATGAGTTCGGTGAAGTGTCGCGCGCCCTCTACGATTTCTTCTGGAGCGAATACTGCGACTGGTACATCGAGCTCGCGAAGGGGCGCCTCACGGATCCGGATCAGCGCGCCAGCGTCCAGCGCGTGCTCGTGTTCGTCCTCGACCAGGCGCTTCGCCTGCTGCACCCCTTCATGCCCTTCGTCACCGAGGCTATCTGGCGAGAGGTCCCGCATCTTGGCGAGGAGCGTGCCGCGTCGCTGATGGTCGCGGCGTGGCCGGACGCAGCGGCACTCGCGGGGTGTGCGGACGAAGGCGCCGAGCGCTCGATTGAGCGCCTCATCGACGTCGTATCCGGAATCCGCGCTGTGCGTGCACGCTACCAGCTGCCGCCCAAGCAGCGGCTGAGCGTCGTATTCCGTACCGTGGGGGACGCTGAGACGAACTGGGTGGAGAACGAGTTCACCGAGATGTCGCGGCTCGCTGGTGTCGACGAGTTCGTGGCCGGCACCTCTGCCGCGAAGCCTCCTCACTCCGCGACCGTCCTCGCAAGCGGGCTTGAGGTCTACGTGCCGCTCGAGGGCATCGTCGACTTCGAAGCCGAGGCTGCGCGTCTGCGCCGGGAGCAGGACAAGGTCGCAGCGGAGCACGAGAAGCTGACTCGCAAGCTCGGCAACGAGGGCTTCCTTTCCAAGGCCGCGCCCGAGATCATAGCGAAGGATCGCGCGAGGGCGGCCGAGCTCGCCGAGACGCTCGAGGTCATCGAGGCGCAGCTGGCGGAGCTGGAGTCCTGAGCGGGGTCGCTGTGCGATACGAGGAAGCGCTTGAGGCGCTGCGCGGGTCTCTCAGGTTCGGCGTCAATCCCTCTCTCGCGACGATCACCTCGCTCTGTGGCGAGCTGGACCGGCCCCAAGACTCCTTCACATCCGTGCAGATCACCGGCACGAAC
>JBBIJX010000068.1:0-7515 GCA_037445775.1 Actinomycetota bacterium | reverse complement strand
AGCTGAACGGGCGCGGTGATGCCCGCGGCCCGCAGCGCGGCCGCCTCGTCAACGGTGGCCACGCCCAGGCGCTCGGCGCCGGCAGCGAGCGCCGTACGCGCCACGGGAACGGCGCCGTGGCCGTAGCCGTCCGCCTTCACGACCGCCATGAAGCGCGTCTCGGGGCGGATGAACGCCTTGAGCGCCAGCACGTTCTGCCGAACAGCGCCGAGGTCGATCTCGGCCCACGCCCAGCGGCGCTCGGTCATCTAGCTCAAGCCTCCAGCGATAGCGCGCACGATGTCGTGTTTGCTCACGATTCCCACTAGACGCCCCTCGTCGATGACGGGCAGGCGTGACACGTCACGTTCGGCGAGAAGCGTGGCGACGTCCTCGAGGGACGCGTCCGCGCTCACGGTCAAGGGATGTGGAGTCATGACGTCTTCGACCGTCGCGGCCACGGCCTTCTTGAGCTCGTGCTCGAAGCGTGCGTGAGACGGGGGGTACATGATGAAGCCGTCGAGCAGCTGCAGGTACGTGGGGTAATGCAGCTTCACGTCCTGCATGATGAGGTCGCCTTCGGTGACGATGCCGACGAGTTCGCCTCCGGCCACCACCGGCAACGCCCCGACACGATGTTCGGTCATCAGCTTCGCCGCATCGGTGACACCCGCGTCGGGCGACACGGTGACCGGATCGACTGACATGATGTCGCGTGCTGTGGTCTCGGCCATCTTGTCCCTCCGCCTACGGGCCCGGTCCCCGCCGGGCGCTCACCAATGGTCCAGCAACTCCGCCACGGCGGCTGGGACGAAACGCGGCACATCGTCGGCGTTCACACATACCGGCGTCAGCTCCGAGGCCGCGATCTCGCCCGCGCGCCCGTGCACGAAAGCCCCAAGCGCGGCCGCATCCACAGGGGTGACGCCCTGCGCGAGCAGTGCGCCAACCATGCCGGCGAGCACATCACCCGTCCCCGCCGTCGCGAGTGCCGGCGTGCCCGTCGCATTGACGACGTGGCGGGTCCCGTCACTCACGATCGTCCCAGCACCCTTCAGCACGACGACTCGCGTTGAGTTCGCCAGCTGTGCGCACGAGGATACCCTATCGCGCTGGACCTCGGACGGGTCGCATCCGAGCAGACGCGCGAGCTCCCCGGGATGCGGAGTCAACACAGTGGGAGCCCGTCTGCCGTCGATCAGCTCGACCGCGTCCACAAGCGCGTTCAAAGCATCGGCGTCGATGACGAGCGGCCTGGCGATCTTCGGCACAGCCGCTCGCACGCAGGCCACAGCGCCGTCCGCGAGCGATAGGCCCGGCCCGATGAGCACCGCGTCGTAGTCGCGGGACAGCTCCACGATCGCGTCCGCGGCGTGCGACGACAAAGTCCGCGCACGCCCGCCCGCAAGACCCACGACCGGCTGGCTGACGAGGTGCCCTTGGATGACCGGGACGATCTGCTCGGGCACGGCGACAGTCACATATCCCGCGCCCATGCGCGCAGCTCCACGCGCTGCGAGCACCGCCGCCCCCGGGTAGCGCCAGCTACCTGCGACGATGAGCAGCCGTCCACGCGCGTTCTTGTGCGTGTCGGGCTCGTGCCGGGGCAGCACCGCCGCCGCGTCCCGGGGTTCCCACAGCTCCGGTGCGTCCGCACAAGACCTGACCTCCTCCGGCACGCCGAGGTCCTCGACCACGACCTCACCGGAACACCCCGCGCCGGGGAAGAGGACGTTGCCTCGCTTTGGGGCGATGAACGTCACCGTGCAGTCCGCGCGCACCGCGTCCTCGGACGCCGCGCCGGTATCGGAATCGACCCCTGTGGGCAGGTCGGCGGCGAGAACGAACGCCCTGGTCGCACCGATCGCGCGACACCATCCGGCTATCGGTTCACGCAGCGGTAGTGTCGCGCCGGTGCCCAGGAGGGCGTCGACGATCGCGACCGAGTCCTCAAGCGCCGCGGCGTCCGGGGAGCCGTTCATCGCGTTCCATGCGACCCCGGCGGCGAGCGCCTCTGAAGCAGCCCGTCCGGCCGCACCCTTGAGGGATGCGGGCTCCCGCATCGAGAGCACCCGTACACGCCGCCCGGTCCGATGGAGCGCCAGGGCGCAGACCCACCCGTCGCCGCCGTTATTGCCCGGACCGCACACCACCGCCACGGGACCATCAGGGACACGCTCCGTCAGGGCGCGCGCGAGTGCCTCACCCGCACGCAGCATCAGCGTATCGGCGGCGATTCCCGCCTCGCGCTCGGCTCGCTCCTCGACCGCCTTCGTTTCATCGGCTGTGAGAACGAGGTACACGGCACTCTCCCGTCCACAGCACACACGCCTAGTCGGGCATGCGCGGCGTGCGTGCGCTCATACGCTGGGCTCGGCGCTGCGCCCGTCGCTTCCGCTATCGTCCTCCGGCGGTCCGGCGTCGCCCTCCTGCACATCGTCGAGCATCGCGCGCGCGTCCTTGAAGGAGCGGGCGAGTTCGGCCATTGGATCGACCTTCTCCTCCTTGCGCGGACGCGAGTCCTCCGTGATTGCCACGGCCGAGGCGACCGCCGTAGTGTGCGTGAACGATAGCGACAGGTGCATCTCGATGATGCCCAATTCCGAGGCGCGCTCCGCGGCGCGGCCGTGCAGCACCGGCATGGGTCGCCCCCCCGCGTCTCGCGCCACCTCGACATCGGTGAAGCGCATGCCGGAGAAACCGGTACCGAGCGCCTTCAGGACCGCTTCTTTCGCGGCGAATCTGAGTGAGTAGTGCACTTCCGGCCGCGAGCGCGCGTCGCAGTATGAGCGCTCGCTCTCCGAGAAGAGGCGCTCACGCAGTCGTGGCTGGCGTGCAAGGGCGGCGGCCATGCGGTCGATCTCGACGATGTCCACTCCCAGGCCGAGGACGCTCATCCGCTCACTCCACCGTGACCGACTTGGCGAGGTTGCGCGGCTGGTCCACGTCGCACCCACGCAGCTTGGCGATGTGATAGCTCAGGAGCTGCAGCGGGACGGTCGCCGGGATCGCGGAAAGTGCCTCGCTCGTCATCGGCACCCACAGCACGTGGTCGGCGTGCTGCCGGATCTCGTCATCGCCCGCGGTCGCGACGGCGATGACCTCGGCGCCGCGCGCGCGCACCTCCTGGATGTTGGAGACGACCTTCTCATAGGTGTGCGACTGCGTCGCGACGAAGACGACGGGGACCCGGTCGGTGATCAGCGCGATGGGCCCGTGCTTCATCTCTCCTGCGGCGTACGCCTCGGCATGGATGTAGCTTATCTCCTTGAGCTTCAAGGCCCCCTCCATCGCGACCGCGACACCGATCCCGCGCCCCAAGAAGAGCGAGCTCTGCGAGTCAGCGTACGCCGCCGCGCACTCCTGAAGGGTGCCCGAGTCGGCGAGTATCGCTTCGACTAGGTCGGGCACCGTGGCGAGTTCGGCAAAGATGCGCTCGACGTCCTCGGTGCCCAGCGTCCCCTTCGCATGGGCGAGCTTGAGGGCGAGCACGTTCAGCGCGGCGATCTGGGCGGTGAACGTCTTCGTCGCAGCGACGCCGATCTCAGGCCCGGCGTGCGTGTAGATCACGCCGTCGCACTCACGGGTGATACGGCTGCCTACGACGTTCGTGATCGCGATGACCTTCGCCCCGCGCTCGCGCGCCTCACGGACGCCGGCAAGCGTGTCGGCGGTCTCACCCGACTGCGTGATCGCAACGACGAGCGTCTGGTCGTCGACGATGGGGTCGTTGTAACGAAACTCGCTCGAGACTTGTACCTCGACGGGGATGCGTGCCCACCGCTCGATGAGGTTCTTCGCCACGAGTCCGGCATGGTACGACGTGCCGCACGCGATGATGAAGACGCGCTCGATACCCGCGACCTGAGCGGGAACCATCGCGAGCTCGGAGAGCTGCACCTCACCGTCGACGAACCGGCCACGGAGCGTCTCGCGCAACGCGTGCGGCTGTTCATGGATCTCCTTGAGCATGAAGTCGTCGAATCCGCACTTCTCGGCGGCAGTCAGGTCCCACTCCACGTGCATCGTCTCGGGCTCCGCGGGCTCCAGGTCCGCCGTGAGCACCAGCACCTCACCGGGGGTCACCACGGCGAGCTGCTCATCTTCGAGGACAGTCACCTCACGCGTGTACTCGAGCACTGCGGGGATATCGCTCGCAACGATGTTCTCACCCTCGCCGGTGCCGATGATGAGCGGGGAGTCCTTGCGAGCGGCCACGATCGTGTCGGGGTGGTCGAGGTGCACCACCGCGAGCGCGTAGCTGCCTTCGAGGCGGCGCAGCGTGCGTGCGACCGCGCGCGCCAGATCGCCCTCGTAGTAGCTCTCGACGAGGTGGACGATGGCCTCGGTATCGGTCTGGGAGCGCAGGATGTGGCCGGTGGCCGCAAGCTCCTCCCTGAGCGCAAGGTAGTTCTCGATGATCCCGTTGTGAACGAGCGCGATGCGCCCCTCACAGTCGCCGTGCGGGTGCGCGTTCTCCTCGCTCGGCCTGCCGTGCGTGGCCCAGCGCGTGTGCCCGATGCCCGTCGAGCCTCTTGCGGGCTCAACAGCTACGGCTTCGCTCAGGTTGCCGAGCCTCCCGACGCGTCGCAGAACGCGCAACGCACCGTCCTCGACGATTGCAAGACCTGCGGAGTCGTAGCCGCGGTACTCGAGGCGGGCCAGCCCGCCCAATAAGACCCCGCCCGCCTGGCGGTGTCCGGTGTATCCGACGATTCCACACATGGAGTGTCACAGCCCTTCTGGAGGGTTGGCGTGTCAGAAGTGGCGCTTCAGCACACAATAGCGTGCGCGGTCCGCGCGAGAAGTCCCGGCGTGTCGTCCTTTTGTCCCCGTGGTCACCCGCGGGATTTGTGGACGACGTGACGACTGCGGGTTCAGCCGGAGGGCCATCCGCCGAATGCTTCGATCAGCCCCCACCTCGTCAACTGCCGGTGCGCTTGTGCGCGTCGTCCCGTGTCAGCGGGGCGCGGCAGTTCTGGCGCTATGTACGGCTCGACGGTGACGCGGCGCCCTCCTCACGACTCAACCTGCACTCTCGATTGTAGCAGCGCGATGGAGCTTACTCACCCAGTCCGGCCGTCACGACGTCCGCGAGCGAGCGAGCCAACCGTGTCGCCTGCTCCGCATCGACCGCTTCGACCATCACGCGCACGAGCGGTTCGGTGCCCGAGGCCCGCACAAGCACGCGGCCGCTCGAGCCCAGCTCGGCCTCAGCGGCGTGCACCGCATCGGCGATCGCCTGGCTTGTGGCAAGCCGGGCCTTGTCCGCGACGTGGAGGTTGAGCAGCACCTGCGGGTAGCGCGACACCACGGAGGCGAGCCCTGAGAGCGGGCGCCCGCTCGCCTTCACGGCCGACGCGAGCTGCAGCGCCGTGATCAGTCCATCACCGGTGGTGTTGTGCTCGAGGAAGATCACGTGCCCGGACTGTTCGCCGCCCAGGATGGCCTCCATGGCCTGCATCTGCTCGAGCACGTAGCGGTCCCCGACCTTCGTCTTGACCACGTTGACGCCGTGCTCGCGCATCGCGATCTCGAAGCCCAGGTTGCACATCACCGTCGAGACGATCACGTCGCCGCGCAGGCGGCCCGCCTCGCGCAGCCGGAGCGCCATGATCGCCATGATCTGGTCGCCGTCCACCTCGCTGCCGCGCTCGTCGGTAGCGAGCACGCGGTCCGCGTCGCCATCGTGGGCGATGCCGAGGTCGAAGCCGTCAGCGCGCACGAGTTCAGAGAGGGGTCCGAGGTCCGTGGAGCCGCACCCCACGTTGATCTTGGTGCCGTCGAGATCGCAGTTGATCGCAGTCACATCCGCGCCAAGGCGCTCGAACGCCCGCCGCGCGGTCACGGATGCGGCACCGTGTCCGCAGTCCAGCGCGACGCGGAGCCCCGAGAGGTCGCCGTCGACGGTGGCGCACGCGTGCGCGACGTAGCGCTCGACGGCATCGCTCACCCGCTCGCACCGTCCCACGCGAGAACCGATCGGACGCTCCCAGGTGCGCGTCCCGGCGCAGAACGTCTCGATCTCGTCCTCGAGGTCGTCGGAGAGCTTGAACCCCTCGCGACCGAAGAACTTGATGCCGTTGTACTCGGGCGGGTTGTGGCTCGCTGAGATGACAACGCCGCCATCCGCGCCGAGCTCGCGCACGAGCAGCGCTACGGCGGGCGTTGGGATGATGCCGCACAGCATCGCGTCTGCCCCTCCCGCCGTGATACCCGCGACGAGTGCGGCCTCGAGCATCTCCCCGCTCCTGCGCGTGTCGCGGCCCACGACGATGCGGCCAGCGCCCTTGTCGCCCAAGAAGTGCCCAGCGGCCTCTCCCAGACGGAACGCGAGCTCCGGACTCAGGTCGGCGTTCGCGATGCCACGTACGCCGTCGGTACCGAACAGCCGCACGCCCATGCCATCTCCCCTTCACAAAACGGGGCCCGCCGCAGTCGGCGAGCCCCGGGTCGCACTCGGTTCTGTGGCCGCCCGCTAGCGCTTTGAGAACTGCGGACGCTTGCGGGCCTTCTTGAGGCCGTACTTCTTACGCTCGACCATACGTGGGTCGCGGCGCAGGAGCCCCGCCTTCTTGAGTTCGCCGCGGTATTCTTCGCCAGCCTCGAGCAGCGCACGGGCTATCCCGTGGCGCAGCGCGCCGGCCTGACCCGAAACGCCTCCGCCGTGCAACGTTGCAACAACGTCGAAGCGCCCAACGGTCTCAGTCGCCTTGAAGGGCGTCGAGACGAAGTTGACGAGCGCCTCGCGACCGAAATAGGCGAGCGCCGGCTTCTTGTTGCAGACGATCTCGCCGGTACCGGGCGTGAGACGGACTCGGGCGACGGCGTTCTTGCGACGGCCCGTGCCCAGGTAGACAGCTTTGTTCTCAGCCATTGACTAGGCCTCCAGCGTGATCTGACGCGGCTTCTGCGCGTGATGCGGATGCTCCGGACCGGCGTACACCTTGAGCTTCTTGCCCATCGACCGGCCGAGCGTGTTCTTCGGTAGCATGCCCTTGACGGCCTTCTCGATGACGCGCTCCGGATGCTTGGCAAGCATACGCTCGAACGAGACCTCCTTTAGGCCTCCGGGGTACCCGCTGTGTGAGTAGTACGACTTCTGTGCGGCCTTGTTGCCGGTGAGCGTGATCTTCTCGGCATTGATGACGACGACGAAGTCACCGGTGTCGACGTGCGGCGTGTACGTGGGCTTGCGCTTGCCCTTGAGGATCTGGGCCACCTCACTGGCGAGCCGCCCGAGCACGGCGTCGGTCGCGTCGACGAGCAGCCACTCGCGCTCGACTTCGCCGGGCTTGGCGTGGTAGGTCTTCAACGAGTCCTCCAACCGATCATTCGGAATGGTGTTCGCGTCACGGGGCTGGCGGAAACGAACCCTGCCATTCTAGCTTCGCGGCGCGCGAGCGTCAACGGACACGCGTCCGGGCGTATCCATCCCCGGCTCGCCGGGCTGCGCGGACCGTCACCGCGTCACGCCCCGCCGTCATCCTCGCCCTGTAACCACACGTCGTCCGGGTAGGTCACCGCATGAAGTGT
>JBBIJX010000067.1:0-8038 GCA_037445775.1 Actinomycetota bacterium | reverse complement strand
GCCACTTGCCCGAGTTGCCCACGACGACCTCGGCTCGGCCGTCTCCGTCGACATCACCCATCTCGACCGCGGACGACTCATACCTATCGCCGGTGGGGTAGCGTGTCGCGGCGGCGGCGAGTCCGCCCCCGAACTGCGCGAACACGTTCAGCGAACTCGTCGCATCGAGAAGGTCCGTTGTCGGATTGCTCCTGAGCGCGACGAGGACTTCGGCCCCCGCGGTGTCCCAGAGCACGTTGCCGACGGCACTGTCGTACGCGTACTTCGCGCCCGAGAATCCATCGACGGTGCGGGTCCCGAGCGGATCCCCGCTCCCGCTGAAGACCGCGATCTCGCCGGGCGAGAACCCCGAGTAGCAGATGACGATGTCGTTACCGGCACTGTCCTCCCACACGTCGCCGATGCTCACACCGCGCGGCGCCGTGCTCGGACCCGTTGTACGCACGGAGCCCGTCTGGCCAACGGTCGCGCCGCTCTCGGTGAACACGCGAAACGTCCCGTCTCCGCCAGCAGCCGGATCGTTCATCGACGTGACGACGAGTTCGGCCTTACCATCTCCGTCCAGATCGCCCGCAGCGACATCGGAAGCGTTGTCACCCAGCCCGAGGCCGCCGCTCGCGGTGATCGTCTCAAGCTCGCTCCCACTGAACGTGTAGACGTGCAGTGAGCTCGCGTGCGGCGGCTCCGGGTCTCGCGCAACGACCGCGATCTCCGCCCGCTCGTCCTGTGCTCCGTGAGGCCCGCTGCCGTGCGCGACGACGTTCGCCACCTCCACAAGGAACGGTTGCACGCCGTTCGGGAGTTGGTGGCTGCGGCGCTTCATGCCCTGCACCGCATCGGAGAAGTAGACGTCCACGTACGCGCGCGACGAGTCGCACACGACGAGTTCGACTCCCGGGACGCCGTCGATATCACCTGCCGCCGCATCGCCGGTGCGGCGCGCCGGTGCGAATACGCGCGGGCCGGTGAGCGCAGCCGGTACCGTCTCGGTCACATCCCGAGTCCAGACTGCGACGTCACCGTAGATCGAGGTCTCGATGCTCGGCCGCCAGACCGCCACCACCTCGGCGCCGTCCGATTTCGCGGGATACGCAAGCGAGGCGACGTTCGAGCGCGCGGGTCCGTCGGCATCGTGACAGTCGTCGCACAGCTTGCGGCCCCGTTTCTCGAGCAGGCGCGGGACAATCGCCGTACCCGTCCCGTCCCGGCTGCCCATGGGCGCATGGCAACTCTGACACTCGCCCACGAGGCGCGATGTCACGGCCGTACCGCCGCTGCGAGTGGGCCACTCGCCCGCCACCGCCACGGTCGCGACAGATGATGCATGCGCCGACGGCGCGTACGTGTCCGAACTCACCCACGAGCCCGGCGCGACGGCGTACTGATGACAGAGCAGGCAGAGCGTGCGGCCGTTCGCCTGCACCGTGACTGTGGACAGGAACGCGGGCGGTCCCATCGAGGTCCGGATCAGAGGCGCGATACCCGAGCCGTGAGGCGCGTGACAGACCGAGCAGATGATGTCGGTCCCTGAAGCGGGTGATGTCAGGGCGCTCGCATGCGCCGTCTTGGCCCAGATGTCGAGCCCATCGAAGCGGTCGGCCGTGCGGTCCCTGTGGCATGTCGCGCAGTAGGCGTCGCCGCTGTGGAGCACCTCGGATGTCGACACGATGGAGCGCAGCAGCGAAGGTCGGGCGCTCCCATCGACCTTGTCGGTCCCATGTGAGTCGTGACAGGTGCTGCATTGCTTCGGTGAGCGGCCGTACGCCGACGCCTCGGGGGCGAGCGAATGCGCTGAAGTCGACTCGAACGCGCTTTGTACGTCGGTCGCCGAACCGAGACGCTCGACGCCGTGGCACGAGAAGCAGAGTCCGGTGTCGTCGTCGGCTTCGCTGCCCACCAGCAGGGCATTGCGCAGGTCTTCTGCGTCACCCGTCTCGCTCGCAACGACGCGGGACCACTCGGTGTTGACGCGCGCCGTCGCGGTCTTCGAGCGGTGGCACATCGCGCACGCGTCGGTGTCCTCGCTCTGTGCGACGTGCGGAGCGACCGCAGCAGCCGTGAGCGGTGCACCGGCGACGGCGAAGACTATCGCTGCGACCGCGAGGCCCGCGAGAGATCGGCTCCGGTGTGTCTGCCGCGCGTCCCGCACGGGGTCGGCGACCTGCTGCGTCGTGCTGATGCTCGCACCGCCTGTCGTCTTGGGGCAACGACGAGATCGCCTTGCCGGAAGCGAGGCGTGTTGATAGCTGCCAATTATACGATAGCGCGGCACGAACTCGCACGTCCGAAGCGGGTGCGCGGCGACGCCGGACACCACGTGGGGCTATACTGTCTGGCGAGGGGCGAGCAACAGCGGAAGCACGTGATCGAGGGGATCGACATGCCCGACCCTTACGGCACGGGCGATGCGGTAGTCGCACCGCTCACCGAAGAGGATTACGAAGAGGCCGAACGCCCCCGGCGAAGTCTGTGGGGACTCGTCGCGCTGCTGATCGTCATAGCCGTGATCATAGTCATCCTGCTTCTGCTCCGTGACCGCACCGGAGGCTCCGAGGACGAGGGGCGGCGCGACGGCAAGAGCATCGAGCGCGTGCGAGGCTCCAAACCGGCGGAGGGACTCGTCTCCGTCTGGATCGAGCCCGGCACATCCATCGCGCATGTGTTGCGCGACGCGCGGGTCGTCTCGAGGGAGCGCATCGACATGGGCGGAGGCCGCTGGGTGATAGGTGTCAGGCCCGGCACCGAGAACGAGGCGGCCGTGGCACTGGCCCGCCAGAGTAGCGTCTACGACGCCGGCCGCGTCTACGAGCGCTGAGTGCTTTCCCGAAAGACGTAGCGCTGGTCAGCGGCGTTCAGCGCGGGGGTAGCTGCCGAGCACCTTGACCTCGCGAAGCTTCATCCGCAGGCAGTCGAGCGCCGTCCGCACGTGCGGGTCTTCGACGTGTCCGGCGAGATCGACGAAGAACATGTAGTCGCCGAGCTGGCGCTTCGTGGGACGCGACTGGATCTTCGTCAGATTGATTTCGCCGTAGGCAAACTCCGACAGAATCATCAGCAGCGCGCCCGGCTTGTCGGCCTTCAGGAACAGTGCGAGCGATGTCTTGTCATCGCCCGTGGGCTCGCGCAGCCCCCGCCCGATTACCACGAAACGGGTCTGGTTGCCGGCATAGTCCTCGACATCGCGCTCGATGATCTCGCCTGAGTAGATGCGCGCGGCGAGCGCTGGTCCCACCGCCGCGGTGCCCGGGACGCCCACGGCGGTACGGACCGCCTCGGCGTTCGAGTTTGCAGCGGTGACCGCACGCCCCGGGAGATTGCGCGCGATCCAGCGGCGGCACTGCCCCGCGGCCTGCGGGTGGGCTACCACGGCCGTCACGTCGGCGAGCGAAGTGCCCGGCGCCGCGATCAGGCAGTGGTGGATGTCGAGAACTAGTTCAGACTGGATCTCGAGTTGCGTGTCGAACGCGAGCGTATCGAGTGTCGCCGGGACCGAGCCCTCCACCGAGTTCTCTATGGGCACGACGCCGCCTTCGGCTCGGCCGCGTTCCACCGCCTCGAAGACCTCCTCGATCGAAGCGCAGGGCACCGGCTCGACATCGGGTATCGCAAGCGCGAGAAGCGCCTCTTCGGAGAAGGTCCCGGCCGGTCCCAGGAACGCGTAGTGCGGCATCGTTCAGCCCTCCAGATCGTCTTCACTAGCAGCATCGGCGGCCTCACGGACCGCCGGTGCCGTCGTCTGCGCCTCGCTGACCGACCGCTTGGTGCGGGGAGTGCGCACGCGGTTCTTCCCGCCGTTCTTCGCGCGGTAGAGCGCGTCATCGGCCTCCTTGAGGAGCGTCTCCCGGTCGGTGCCATGAGTCGGATATGTCGCAAGGCCCACCGATACCGTCATCTGGCAGCGCGGCTCCCCCGCCGCATCGCTGAAGGCGTGCTCGGCGACGGACTCCCTGATTTTCTCGGCCACGACGAACGCGCCAGCCGCGTCGGTCTCGGGCATCACGAGCGAGAACTCCTCGCCGCCGTAGCGCGCCACGAGGTCGACCTCGCGCACGGCGTGCTCCATCACTCGGGCGAGCTCCGCGAGCGCCACATCGCCAGCGACGTGCCCCTCACGGTCGTTGAACGCCTTGAATTCGTCGACGTCGAGCATGATGAGCGAGAAATGCTTGTCGTACCGGCGCGCTCGCTCGATCTCCCGGTCGATGCGGGACTGAAGGTGACGGTAGTTCGCAAGCCCGGTGAGCTCGTCGGTGATCGCGAGCCGCTTCGTCAACTTGTAGAGACGGGAGTTCTCGACCGCCACGACGAGTTCACTCGCGACCGCGGTCAGGACGAGCCGGTCGTCGTCGGTCAGCGCATTGATCGCTTCTGCCTCGGCGCAGAAGAGCACCATCGTGTTGGCGTGGTCGAACGGCGCGATGCACGCGAAGTGCTCGTCAGCGAGTGCCTCGTCGGGACGCATGCCCGCGGCGTCTCGCGGCAGTTCCGAGATCGAACCGACGCTCGCGGTGAAGAGCGTCTCCGACTTGTCCTTGTCGATCACGAACAGACAGCACGTCTCGATGCCGATCGCCTTGCCCAGAATGTCGAGAACCGTTGGCCCCACGCGCTCGAAGTCGAGCGTCGAGTGGATGGTCTCCGTGATCTGGGAGATCGCCTGGAGTTCCGAAACGCGCCGCTGTGTCTCGGCGAGTGCCCGCTCCCGCTCCTTCACCGCCTCGAGCGTCTCTGCTTCGCGCTCACGAAGCCGCGCGACCGACGTGGAGATCATCGCCGCCATGATGAAGACGGCGACGGCCCCCGCCACCTGCAGCACAGTGTCCGTGAGTCCGCTGCCCGGGTCGCCAACGACGTGTCCGAAGAGATACGCGACCGCGAATGAGGGCCCCGCAAGCAGCGCGTCGCGTCTCGGCATGACCAGTGCGTAGATCCCCGCGATGAGCACCGCGAACGGGTAGAACCCGATTTCGAGGTTGACGAACAGGTACGAGAAGCCCGCGACACAGATCACGTCGGGGACAAGCACTCCCCGCATCGCCCGTGCGACTCGCTCATCGCCGCCCCGCCGGAGCGCCCACGTCAGCACCGCGGTATCGGTGAGGGCTACGAGCACCAATCCGACGTACAACCAGTGTGTTTGCTGTCCGCCCGGCAGGCGAATGTGAAGCACGGAGAGTGTGCATATGAGGATGACGAACAGCCAGCGCGCGACCACGTAACGGCGCATGTCAACGCGCGATAACTGCACGATCAGAGAGTCGGACATCTCACTCCGGGTCGAGGTGAGGCCGGGACGACGCCACCCCGCTCGACGTCATGGTACAAGTATACTGAACGGCGCCACACGCCTGCCGAACCCGTCCGACCGACCAGACCGGGAACCCATGGACGCCACACGCCTTGAGAGACTGCTCGACGATGTCGCACGCGGGTTGACGACACCCGCAGATGCGGTCACCGCCCTGTCTTCGCCCGGCTTCACCGAGGTCACCTCGGCGTCCGGGCATGTGGATGCGCGAGTCGACCATCACCGCGCGCTCAGGTGCGGATTTCCGGAGGTCGTCTTCTGCCAGGGCAAGTCGCCAGACCAGGTGGCGCGCATCGTCGCCGAGTTACTCAGCGGTTCGGACGTGGTGCTCGCGACCCGCGCGGACCAGCGCCACGCCGACGCACTCATGGCGGCGATACCCGATGCGGTATACCACGAGCTTTCGCGGCTTCTCTTGGTCGATCGGCGCACAGATCCCCCGTGCGACGGCTGCGTCGTCGTAGCGAGCGCCGGCACTGCGGACCTGCCCGTCGCCGAGGAGGCCGCCGTGACCGCGGAGGTCATGGGTTGCGCAGTGACCCGTCTCTATGACGTCGGCGTCGCGGGGGTGCATCGCGCCCTCGCCCACATCGACACCTTGCGCGACGCTCGCGCCGTCATCGTCGTCGCCGGAATGGAAGGCGCCCTGCCCTCGCTCGTCGCGGGGCTCGTGAGTGTGCCGGTCGTTGCGGTGCCCACAAGCGTGGGGTACGGGGCGAACCTCGCCGGCTTCTCGGCCCTGCTCACGATGCTCAACTCCTGCGCCGGCGGTATAGGGGTGGTCAACATCGACAACGGGTTCGGCGCGGGCGTGCTCGCGTCCCGCATCAACCGGCCCGCGTGGACTGACGACGAAGCGACACGATGATCGGGTACCTTGACTGCTCGACAGGTGTCTCGGGTGACAAGTTTCTGGCAGCGGTGCTCGACGTGGGGACTCAGGTCGGCGCGTTCACAGCCGACGACCTCGCGCGCACGACGGCCGCGCTCGCTCCCGAAGCCGGCATCCGCGTGACACCGCGCTCCAGCCACGGCATCACGGCACTCGGCGTCGAAGTGGATTCCATGGACACCGTAGGGCATCGCACATGGGGCACGGTGCGCAGCCTGCTCGAATCCGCAGAACTCCCGGCTCCGGTCCTGAAGCAAGCTGTTCACGCTTTCCAGCTCCTTGCCGAAGCCGAGGCCGCTGTGCACGGGTGCGCCGTCGACGACGTGCACTTCCACGAGGTCGGAGCGCTTGATTCGATCGTCGACGTGGTAGGCGTGTGCGCGGGCGTGCACGCCTTGGGGATCGACTCACTCCATTGCTCCGCGGTCGCCACCGGTTGGGGCACCGTCGCGTCGAGCCACGGCGCGCTTCCGGTACCGGCGCCTGCAACCGAGCGCCTTCTGCGCGGCGTCCCCTGCGTTCCCGGGCCGAGCGGACCTGACGGGGTCGCACCGGGCGAACTCACCACGCCAACGGGGGCCGCACTCGTCCAGACGCTCATGTCCTCCTTCGGGGCGCCTCCGGCGTTCACCCCGTCTGTGGCCGGATACGGAGCGGGAACCCGCGACATCTGTCACCCGAACGTGTGCCGCCTCACCGTGGGCGATGTGCTCGCAGCAGCGGATGATTCCGCGGTCGAGCAGGTGGTGCTGCTCGAGACGAACCTCGACCACCTTGCGCCCGAAGCGATCGGCCACGCGACCGAAGAGGTGTTGTGTGCGGGGGCCCTCGACGTCTGGCAGACCCCGGTCGTGATGAAGAAGCAACGGGCGGCCGTCGTGCTCTCGGTGCTCGCCCGTCCTGACGACGAACCACGGCTCACGGCTCTCGTCGGCACGCTCACGGGGACACTCGGCATCCGGCGCACAGAGATGACCCGAACCGTGAGCGCGCGCGAGATCGTCACGTTCGACACGCCCCACGGTCCGGCGAGAGCGAAGGTGGGGGCGGGGACAATACGGCCTGAGCACGATGACGTCGCCCGCATCTCGCGCGAGACGGGAGCGCCGTACGCGCAGGTCCGTGCGGAACTCGAGGCACTGGCGGCCATCGCGATCACACAACGAACGCCGCCCGCCCGCGTCGAGCCTCGGCACCGCCCCTGACACACGAAAGGCCCGCGAGTCGCGAGCTCGCGGGCCCCACGGCTCTCTGCACTTGTCAGGCGCCCGCAGCCGCAGTGGAATCCGGCGCCGGGACCCATCGGTAGTGGCTGCGCCGGGTCCCACTGTCTGCATCGGCAGGATCGACGGGCAGCACAAGGGCCGGTCACGCACTTTCCACAAACGTCCGACTCGTCGCCGACTCGTCGCCACATCTGAGTTGCATGCGGCTCCTAGGTGTGCTTGATGTAGTAGCGGCAGTGCCGCGATTGCGGACAGTCGCGCGGCACCTCGCAGCGCTCGAACACCCAACCTCTGCCCTCGACGAAACACGAGCAGTCAACGCGTTTGCGCTCATCCGGCAGTCTGCTGTCGAAGACGTCGTCCTCTACGGCCGCCTCGCGCCACCACTGACACTTACCCTTGATTGGGGTGAACCCGTCCGACATCGCCAGCTCCCGCCTGGATGGAGTTCAAGTATCCGCCTGCGGGCGCCGATGGTACAGACGCCTCGTCGCGCCGAGGGGGGGAGCGCGTTGAGCGCGTAAGGTTTCGGGGGGTGGACGCCCCGAGCCGGTCTTGAACTGAGGTGCGGGCTTCCTTCTACTCTTGGTGTGTCCACGACCGAGAGGAAGA
>JBBIJX010000066.1:0-8250 GCA_037445775.1 Actinomycetota bacterium | reverse complement strand
AGCGGCTCAAGTCGAGCCGCTTCGAAGACATCATCGCGCAGATATCGCTCTTTCGGCCCGGTCCGCTCGAGGCCGAGATGATCACGCCGTTCATCCGGCGCCGGCACGGGCTCGAGCCGGTCACCGTTCCACATGAGGCGATGCGCGACGTGCTCGCGGACTCCTACGGGGTCATCGTCTACCAGGAGCAGGTGCTGCTCGTGGCCCGCGAGGTGGCCGGGTTCACGCTCGCCGAGGCGGACTCGTTGCGCCGCGCGATGACGAAGGAGCGCAGCCGCGAGCAGATGGAGGCGATTCGCGGGCACTTCCTCGAGCGTGCGCTCGAGCGCGGGGTCGACGCCGAGGTGGCCACCGAGGTCTTTCGGCAGCTCGAAGGGTTCGCCGCCTACGGCTTCAACAAGGCGCATGCGGCGTGTTTCGCGGTGGTGAGCTATGCGAGCGCGTGGTTGCGCACGTACTACCCCGCCGAGTTCGCGTGCGCGATCCTAAACCACGAGCCGATGGGCTTCTACACGCCGCGACTCGTCGTGAACGACGCTCGCCGCCACGGCATCGCGATCCGCGGGCCGCACGTCAACGCGAGCCGGGCCGACTACACGATCGAGGACTCCGGCACGGCGATCCGCGTGGGCCTCAAGGACGTCCACGAGATGACCGCGCGGCTGCTTTCCGCGATCGAGGCGGAGCAGGCGGTGCGACCGTTCGGCGATCTCGCCGATTTCCTGCGCCGGACGCGCGCGGCGCTTCCCGCAGCGCTCGCGCTCGTGCGGGTGGGGGCGCTCGACGGACTAGGCGTCACCGAGGCAGGCCGCCCGCCCACGCGCGACGAGATGCTCGCGCTCGTACCTGAGCTCAAGGCGGTCATCGCGCGCGAGGGCGTCTCGGGTGACGACACGCTCTGCCTCGCTCCGGCGCCGGTACGCACCGCGGAAGACCCGGACCACGTGAGCGGCTGGAGCGCTGCGCACAGGGTGTCGGCTGAACTCGAGCTCGTGGGGCTGTCGCTTACGTGCCACCCGCTCGCGTTCGCCGCACACGATCTCGCGACGCGCGGCGTCACGCCCTCACGTGATCTGGCGGACTTGGCGGACCGGACGAAGGTCCGCGTGTGCGGCGTGCGCGAACGCGCGCAGACGCCCCGGACGCGCTCGGGGAAGCGCACGTGCTTCCTGACGCTCGAAGACGAGGCCGGGCTGCTCGACGTCGTCGTATTCGAGGATGTGCTCAACAGGATCGGTGATGTCATCGTGAAGCACCGGGCCTATGTCATCGATGGGACGCTGCAGAACAACTGCGAGCGGGGCCTCGCGATCGTCGCCGAGGACGTGCGGCCCTACGTCGTCCGAAGCGCCGGTATGCCGGTTCGCCTGCGATACGGCGTGCCCACAGGCCCGATGGGTCCCTCGCTCGGCGGAGCGGGGGCCCCTGAGGAGGAGTCTTGGGCCGCCGCGGAGCGGACTACTCCGCCGGGCCGGACCTATCCGTGACCTCGACGATCTCCGTGACCTCGATCTCCGGGCCGGCCATGCGGATGGATACGCCGTTGAGACGCTTGCCGGTGGCCATGACGGTCTTGCCTTCAAGCGGTGCGAGTTCGGTCTGACGCTCGGCTCCGTTGGCGATGACGGCGATGATCTTCGACGTGTCGTCGTCAGCGGTTGGTTCGCTCACGATCGCCCAGAAGCCGCCCTCGATCTCCTGGTACTCGAGGAGCCCGACCGCCTGCGCACTCCCGTCCTCGAGATCGTGAAGACCGAACGCGAGCCGGGAGCCGGCGGGATCCCCGCCAGGAGTCTCGCTGGGCGGAGCGGACACGTCGACGGGTTCCGGCGACGTGCACGCGACGGGTCCCAACGCGAGCGCGGCCAGGATTAGTAAGGTGACTGATCTGAGAACCATGACAACCTCCACATCGTGGTGTGATGCGTCATACGTAAGACGCCGTCACGTCTCGTCGGGTTCGTCGCGCCCCTGATCACTCGGATGGCGCAGCACGCGTCCGTACGCGATAGCGTCGTCTCCGAACCGGGCGCGGATGGCGTCAAGACTGTCAACGATGCGACCGCTATCAATGCGATCCGCCTCTTCAGTTATCTCCAACTGCCGCGCCGGCGCTTCGAATCCCGAGAGCCCGATGCCAAGCAGGCGAACACCTACGCCCGGGGTCCACACCGAGCGGACGAGCGCGCTCGCGACCGGTCCGAAGGCGCGTTCGTCGTCAGTAGGCGTTGCAAGCGTGCGGCTCGCGCTTCGCGTTGTGAAGTCCGAGAAGCGGACCTTGACCGTGACCGTCCGGCCGGCGCGGGACGCGACACGCAAACGGGCGCCCACCTTGGCTGCGAGCCGCTCGAGGGCCGCGTCGACCTCAGCGAGCGTCCTCAGATCGGTGGGGAAGGTGCGCTCGTGCGACACGGACTTGGCGCTGTCGCGCGAGTGTACCTGACGCGCATCGTCTCCCCGCGCACGCGCGGATAGTTGCGGTCCATGCGAGCCGAGTACCGAGCGGGCGGTAACGTCGTCGAGGGCGGCTAGGTCGCCAAGGGTGTGCACTCCGAGGGCCGCGAGGTGCGAGGCGCTCTGCGGGCCGATGCCGCTCATGGCGCGCACGGGGAGCGGCGCGAGGAACTCCGCCTCCTCACCGGGCCACACCACGGTGAGCGCATCGGGCTTGTCGCGGTCCGACGCGATCTTGGCGACCGTCTTCGAGGTAGCGAGACCGGCTGAGGCTGTGATTCCCAGCGCGGCGATACGCGCACGGACCGTGGTCGCGATGTCGACGGGATGTTCGCCGCTGAAACGCCCCGGCGTCACGTCGAGGAACGCCTCATCGACCGAGACCGTCTGCACAAGAGGCACCGTCTCGCGGAAGATCTCGAACACCTGGTGAGACATCTCGTGGTACCTCTCAAAGCGGGAGGGTGCCCAGATGGCGTCGGGGCAGAGCAGAGCCGCGCGCGCCGAGGGCATGGCAGATCGCACACCGAAACGTCGCGCCTCGTAGCTTGCGGTCGAGACGACGCCGCGGCCCTTCGGGTCACCGCCAACGATGACGGGGAGCCCACGCCACTCCGGGTGGTCGAGCTGCTCGACAGCGGCGAAGAAGGCGTCAAGGTCGACGTGGAGGATCGCCCTTCCCTTCCACGGGCGGTATGCATCTCCGGAATGATGGCTCTTGTGCATATCAGGAGTTTAGCCTCGACACTCTACAATGGAGCGACCGTCTGTCGAGTGAAGGGCTCGTTGAGTGCTATTCGGAGCGCACGTCTCGGTCTCCAAGGGTTACGTCCACGCGCTTGAGTATGCGCTCTCCGTGGGCTGCGAGTGTCTGCAGCTGTTCGCGAAGAGTCCGCGTCAGTGGCGCGGTCCTGCGATCGATGTGGATGCGGCGGCCGAGTTCGTCGACGCGCGACGTGACGTTGCCTTCGGCCCGGTGTACACGCACACGGCGTACCTCATCAACCTCGCGACCGATGACGCGGCACTCCGCGAACGCTCGACCGAGGCACTCGCCGATGAGCTGGTGCGCGGCGCGGCGCTTCACGCGGCCGGAGTGGTGACCCACCTAGGTAACGATCCCGGGGGAGACACCGCCGCAGCGGCGCAGCGCGCCGGTCGCGCGATCGCGGCAGCCTTCGAGAACGCGGGTGCGGCCGGTCATGAGACGCGCCTCCTGCTCGAGAACACAGCAGGTGCCGGGCGAACGTTCGGCGGGTCGTTCGAGCAGCTATCGGCGGTCATCGACGCCGCTGACCTGGCGCCCGAGCGCCTCGGGGTCTGCCTCGACACATGTCACGGGTTCGCTCACGGCTTCGCACTCGACACGCCCGAGGGTTGGGTCCGTGCGCTCGACGAGCTCGAGAACGCGATCGGGCTCGACCGGCTTGCGCTCGTGCACGCGAACGACTGCTTGTTCGAGCGGGGGAGCAGGCGCGACCGTCACGCGTGGATCGGCGACGGCTTCATCGGTGAGGCAGGGTTCGAGGCGATGATCTGCGAGCCGCGACTTGAAGGAGTCAGCGCGGTTACCGAGATGCCCGGCCAGGCGCCGGAGAAGGACGCGGTCAACATCGCACGTCTCAGGTCGCTGCGCGAGCGGTGCGGCGCCGGTGCAGGGCAGAGCGCGGTTGCCCGAACTACCACGCCGCTCTAGGATGGACGAGACGGACACCTGAGGCGCAGAGAGTGTCTACAGCCAACGGTCGAATGAGGTCACCATGTCGTTCCTGTTGCTCGGAAGAGATGCCGAAGACCGCGTCTACCTAGTGTCCGATCGCGCGTTCGCGTCGCGCTCCGACGCGCTGCATGAGCTCGAGCGCATTACGGGAAGCGACGGGTTCGCCGGGTGGGACCACGAGATCATGCTGGTCGACGACGCCACTGCCGCGCCAGTGCTGCTCGTGCGGCCCGCTGCGGCTGCTGAGGCACCGGAACCCGGAACTACTGAGTCCGCCGCTGCTGAATCAGAAGCTTCTGAGCAAAATGCGGGGGAGGACGCTGCTGCTGAGCCGGATGCGGAGGAGGGTGCTGAACCTGCGTCCCATGTTGAAGCAGAGGACGCCTCCGACCTGAAGGCCGCGCTAGTGCGCACGACGCAGCGGTTGGAGGCCGAAGGCATCAGCGCTCCCGAGTCGGTTGGCATGCCAGAGGAGATCTCGGAGCCTGTCGAGTCCGAGCCTCCGCCTGCCCAGGCGGACGAGGCCCCGGCGACGTGGCCATGGGACAGCCTTGCCAGTGATGCCGAGGACGGCCTGAGCGTCCTCGATGAACCTGGGGACGACGAAGGATCACTGGTACGCGCTGCGGGTGATGACGAGACGATGGCGATCGCCCGGCCGGTCATCATGGGAGCGTACGGCGAGACCCCTCAGGAGCTGATCGAGGCGCTTGCGACCGATGAAGGAGCCGACGCCCCCCGGACCATCGTTGAGCCGGTCGGCGTGGAGTCGCCCGCAGTGCCGGCAATCGATCCCGCGTCGGACTACGTCGATCTGAGCGCGATCGAATCAGTTCGGACCGAGTCTTCGCCCATCGACAGCATGACCTGCGATGATTGCGTGTACGTCGAGACGTGCCCCAACAAGGGCCAGTCGGCTCCGGAGTCGTGTGGAAGCTTCCAGTGGAAGTGACGGATTGCGCGTGACCGAACGGCTCGCCCACACGTTGCCGTTCTCGGCGATCGTCGGGCAGGACGCCCTGAAGACAGCGCTGCTGCTCAACGCCGTCGACCCTCGCGTAGGAGGCGTGCTCATCCGCGGCGAAAAGGGGACGGCCAAGTCGACGGCGGTCCGGGCACTCGCCGGCGTGTTGCCGCCCATCGACGTGGTCGAGGGCTGCCAGTTCGGCTGCGATCCCGCAGAGCCCGGCGCGTGGTGTGTGGACTGCCGCGCTCGCCGCGAGGAGGGTCCGCTGCCCAAGATGCAGCGCCGCCCGCGTATCGTGGATCTTCCCGTGTCGGCGACTGAGGACCGCCTCGTCGGTACCCTCGACTTTGAGGCGGCGCTCAAGCGCGGGGAGCGCGAGTTTCATCCCGGTCTGCTGGCGTCTGCGAACCGCGGCATTCTCTACGTAGACGAAGTGAACCTGCTCGATGACCACCTTGTTGACACGCTGCTCGACGCGGCGGCGATGGGGATAAACATCGTCGAGCGCGAAGGTGTCTCGTTCCAGCACCCCGCCTCATTCATCTTGGTTGGGACGATGAACCCCGAAGAGGGCGAGATCCGGCCGCAGCTGCTCGACCGCTTCGGCTTGTGCGTCGACGTGGAAGCGGTCCGTGAGCCGGAGGCGCGCGTCGAGATCGTGCGCCGCCGCCACGCTTTCGAGGAGGACCAGACGGGGTTTATCGCCGACTGGGCGGATGCCGAACACGACGTGCAAACACGCCTTCGCCACGGACACCTGCGGCTGCCGTCCGTGCGCGTTCCCGAGGAGGTGCTCTACGCGATCGCGGATCTTGCGATCCGCGCCGGTGTCGACGGACATCGCGCAGACAGCGTGATGGCGCGGGCTGCCACGGCGAACGCGGCTCTAGAAGGTCGCCAAGAGGTCGCGCTCACCGACATTGAACGTGTCGCTGGCATGGTGCTCGCGCATCGCCTCAAGCGCACACCCTTCGACGACATCCAGGCCGACGTCGCGGCGCTGAGGGAGTCGCTTGTCCGCTCTCTGACGTCGGCCTCGGAGGAGGACTCCGCGCAGGGGGCATCGTCTGAGGCTGGTCCAGGACAGGGCCAGGCGAGCATCTTCGAGTCGCTAGGAGCGACGAGCGGGGCCGAGGGCGGAGCGCTCGAGCAGGCACTCGTCAAGCCGATGGACGCAGCACGGCGCTCAGTAGGCGGGCGACGCCAGGAGAGTGTGGTCACAGACGGCCGCGGACGACACACCCGCTCGGAGCCGGCGCGTTCGGTCACGAAGATGAGCGATGTCGCCATCGAGGCGACGGTGCGCAGCGCGGCTGCGGCGCAGACCTCGGGAGCGGCCGCCGAATCAGACCTCGCGGTCACCATCCGTCCTGAGGATCTACGCGCGAAGGTGCGGATGCGCAAAGTGGGTGCTTGCATCGTGCTCTGCGTCGACGCGAGCGGGTCGATGGGTGCGGCGAGCCGCATGGAAGCGGCCAAGTCCGCAGCGCTCGGCCTGCTCGTGGACGCCTATCAGCGGCGCGACCGCGTCGCCGTGGTGAGCTTTCGGGGTGACAGCGCGGAGGTCGTCCTCCCGCCCACCGCGAGCGTCGAGCTCGCTAACCTGAAGCTGAGATCGCTGCCAACGGGCGGAGCCACGCCCCTCGCAGCGGGTATTCTGCGCTCCCTCGAGGTACTGGAGGGTGAAGCGCGACGCGATCCCGACGTCGTTCCGTGGCTCGTGCTGCTTACCGACGGACGTGGCAACGTTGGCATCGACGGTGGCCTTGGCGGCGAGGACTCGCGCGCCGCCGCCCTCAAAGCGCGGGCCGCCGGTGTGAGTGTGCTCGTGGTCGACACGGCGTCCGGCCCGACAGGCGGGGGTGCCGCGCGCGATATCGCCCGGGCGGCAGGTGCCGAATACGTGCGGCTGACCCCCCACTCTGGCGGGATCGCTGACGTGGTCAGAGAGCGTCTGTAGAGAACTCCGGCCCGCGCCGCTTGCAGTTTGGCCCAATTGAGCGTCAAACTGTACTCCGTTAATGGTTTCCTCGGCACGAACCGATACTCGTAAGGTGCAGCCGCCTTCGTTGCCAAGGGGAGAAGTAGCATGAGTCGTAGCAGTGTTCGCAGCTGGTTGGCGTTCGCACTCTTAGCAGCCGCCATCGGGGTTGTACTGCTCGTGCCTGCAGCGGCACATGCGGAGACCCCCCAGGAGTACGTCACCAAGGCGAAGTTGAGCGGCACCGATCTCGGCACGAGTGTGCGCTTCTGGCTAAACCCGCTCCCGACAGTTCCCCTTGTGCTCGAAGCCAGCCCTACCGTCACTGTGCCTGATCCGCCTGAGGTGTCCTTCGCCCACCTCGAGTACGCGTTGACGCGCAACAACGACTCAGCAGCGGCGTTCGGGGTCGACCGGCCTGTCGCGCGGGTTCCCATCTCTCCCCTCGGCGGTCGCGTAGCGCCCACCATAACTGACTTCGCGCTCTGGATGGCCCTGTGGCCTGACAACGCGACCCCGGTGCTGCCCGTACTTCCATGGCCCCCTGTTGCCAACCAGCCCGTCGAGGGCGTGTGGTGGCTGCACACACGAAGCGTGGCGGCTACGCCGTCCGCAGGCGGCTGGAGCGATCCGGCGGACGCTTACGGACAGTCCCTGAACTACCCGATCGGTGTGGACGTCACGCACCCGTCGCAGGTCGAGACGGTGAGCGTATCGAATCCCTTCCTTCCCGGGCCGCCGAGCAACATCATTACCAGCACCGTCGCGTTTCTACAGTGGCCCAACCGGAACTCCTACGACGTCCTGAGCGGGGTATGGGGCTGGCAGGTGAAGGTCAACGGAGTGCTCAGTGACACGTTCCGGCGGGCCTTCGTCGAGTTGCAGGACGCCACCGCCAGCACCACCGTGTACGGGCTTCGCGAGGGCGAGAACACCATAGAGATCGCCGCGGTCGACTGGGCGCGGAACGTCGGTCAGTATCGGACCGTGACCGTGTATGTGGTTCCAACGCCGCCGGTGTTTCCCACAGCCATATCTGTTGAAGGCACGAGCCTCGCCGATCCTCTCGTGGTGACGTGGTTCAACGCTCGGCCTAACGTGTCCGCGGCGTTCTCGGCAGACCCTCTC
>JBBIJX010000065.1:0-8385 GCA_037445775.1 Actinomycetota bacterium | reverse complement strand
CACCGGCAGATGAAGGTACGGCATCACGGCGGGCACGTCGACCATGACGCTGACGGTATCGTCCGAGAGATCCTTGGGATGGCTCGTGGCGAACCGGATCCGCGAGATTCCCGTGTCTGCCACTTTCCTGAGCAGGGATGCGAAGCGAGGCTCACCATTCAGGTCACGCCCGTACGAGTTCACGTTCTGCCCCAGTAGTGTGACTTCACACACCCCGTCGTCAGCCAAGCCGGCGACCTCGTCGATGATAGAGTCAGGGTCGCGGCTACGTTCGCGTCCGCGGACGTGGGGCACGATGCAGTAGCTGCAGAAGTTGTCGCACCCGACCGTGATCGGCACCCAGGCGTGCCAAGGGTGCTCGCGTCTCGCTGGCAGGTCGCTCGCGAACTCATCCGTGTTGTCGACGATCTCGACCTGCGGCGTCCGTGAACTGTTCGCGGCCTCCAGCAGAGCCGGGAGCCGGGCGATGTTGTGCGTGCCGAAGACCACGTCGATGTGGGGAAGCTGCTCCACGAGCGTGGCGCCATCTCGCTGGCCGATACACCCGCCCACCGCGATGAGCGGTCCTCGACCGCGACCGGGCTTGAGCGCCTTGAGCGAGGCGACCTGTCCGCGAAGCCGTTCGTCCGCGTTGTCGCGCACGCAACAGGTCATGAACACTATGGCGTCGGCGTCCTCCGCCTGGGCCACGGGCTCGAGCCCGCCGGCCATGAGCAGTCCGGCGACACGCTCGCTGTCGTGCTTGTTCATCTGGCACCCGAAGGTGCGGATGTGGAAGGTGTGCATGGCGCGAGCGAGTGTAGCACGGGTCGTGTCCGCAGGACGCAATCGTGCGCGAAGTATTCGTGCGGCGAACGATCAGGAACGCAACGCGAGAAACCGGCGAAGCGCGTCGGGCGGCAGGTCCACGCTGCCGAGCGCTGGATTGGGGGCGTCTGGGCCGTGGAAGTCGCTCCCCCCCGTGCAGGCGAGTCCCAGGGTGTCCGCGAGGTGGGCGTACCGGGAACGGTCCTCGGGGGAGTGGTCCGCGTGATACGCCTCCACGCCGGCGAGGCCCGTCGCGGCGAGTGAAGGAATCGCGTCACTCAGACCGTTGATGCCGGGGTGCGCAACGACGGCGACGCCTCCGGCTCGCCGGATCACACCAATCGCGGCGGCGGGCGTGCCGGCCTGCTTCGCCACGTAGTGCGGACCATTTCGTCCGATGAATCGTTCGAACGCGTCGGCGATCGACGTGGCGTGCCCGCGGGCGACGAGGGCTCGGGCGACGTGGCTGCGACCCACAGACCCGCCGTCCGCGTACGCTAGCACCTCATCGATTGGGACGTTGATCCCGTCGTGTGCGAGAGTCCTGACCATGTCATGTGCCCGCTGAAGCCTACTGGCGCGCAGCGTGGTGAGGTGCTCTAGAAGATCGCCGTCGTGATGATCGATGAAGTACCCGAGCACATGGATGTCGCGGCCGTCATCGTCCACGGAGGAGAGTTCAACGCCCGGAATGAGAGTGAGCGCGCTGCCGCGCGCTGCCCGTAGTGCGTCCGCAATGCCTTCCACCGAATCGTGGTCGGTGATGGACAGGTAGTCGAGACGGTTCTGCAGGGCCATCGAGACGAGGTGTGAAGGTGAAACGGCACCGTCAGACGCGGTTGAGTGGACGTGAAGGTCCGCTCTCATCACGCGTGGTCACGCACGTATCATGTCGCGCGGCTCGACAAGCAGCCGGATCGCGGTGCGCTCCTCACCGTTGATCTCGATGTCTGCGAAGGCGGGGATGCAGGTCAGCTCCAGACCGGACGGTGCGATGAACCCTCGCGCGATCGCAATCGCCTTGATCGCCTGGTTGAGCGCGCCGGCTCCGACGGTCTGGACTTCGACGGCGCCTTGCTCCCGCACGATACCGGCGAGTGCGCCTGCGACGGAGTTCGGATTGGACTTGCTGGACACCTTGAGGACTTCCACGGTCCCTCCCTGGCGTGATGGTGGTCCGAGCCGCCGGGGGCGGCAGGTGCGTGTGTGGCGTGAAAGGTGGTGTGTATATCGTGATGCTACGAGGTGCGCGTCAGAGTATACCGCGCAGGTGCTTGGCGCGTCAGTCCTCTTTGTCCACCTCGAACCTTACGCGGATCTCGTCTCTTCCCACGGTGATCCGCGGCGCGGCTCTGAGGTGCAGATAGTAGCGCTCAGCGATGATGTCGAACGCCCGCTCAAGTTCGAGCCTGAGCGCTTCGAGGTCCGAGGCGTCGATCTTCAGTCCTCGCCGGTCGCGATAGATGTCGGTGGTCGGCAGGCCCGCGCTGGAGGACACCGGCGCGCCAATGCGACTGCGGATCTCACGCAGGGGGACGATCTCGCCCGCGAGGATACGGTGAGCGGTGCGTTCGGATACGGGCAAGCCGATCGCCTCAGCGGTCGCCGCGAGTTCGACTGCGTCGGTCGCGGCGCCGGGACGCTGCCATACCGGCAGTCGGACGAGATCGTCACAGCGAAGGAGGTCGGACTCTTCCATCTCGAACCGTGCGAGCATGACGAGTGTGACGAGCACCTCCGTGGTCGTTCCAATGTAGACCTGGACATCCGGGTGCTCGAGTGCGAACTCGACCGTGCGCCGTACGATGTTGTGCGGGCCCTTCACCACGCGAGGAACGTTGCTTTCGTCGCGCTCGACGGCTGGCCATGTGGACTGGTCGGCGCGTTCGGGAAGATCAGGGACGTGTGCGTTGACGCGAACTGCCGCACCCTTGTGCGGGGCGGACGCGACGACGCGAGCTTCGCTGCAGTTCGACTTGATGGAGAAGAGCGCCATGCCCCGCCCGTGGACACCCCATCTATCCATGACCATCGTATCGAGTTTGCTCGTGACCCGCGCGTCGAAGATGCGTTCTTGCATCGTTCGCGGAACGCCCACCCCGTCATCCACGACCGTGATCACGCGCTCGTCGCCGTCGCGGGTGGACGCCAGGAAGATCCGCTGAGCATGCGCGTCGCGGGCGTTTCTCAGCAGCTCGATGACGACGTCCTCGACACTGCGGATGTCGTGCTTCGCTTGGCGGCGCTCGGCCTCAGAGGAGTTGAGGCGCACGAACCCGTCGCCGAGGTGCTCTTCGACCTTGCGATGGGTGTCGCCGGTGACGGCATTGACAAAATCCAGGAGGTCGGAGTTCTCAGACATGGGTGACACGATACAGCACGCCGTGCGCTGGCGGCCGACAGTATAGAAGGTTCATCGTCGCTTCTCGAGCCAGACAAGGGGGACGCCGTCTCGAGCGTCCGCGCGAGTGCGCATGTAACCGAGTCCCTCGTAGAGCGCGAGTGCGTCGTGCGCGTCAGCGCCGGTAAACAGCTCGAAGCGCCGCGCGCTCGGGAACTCCTGTTCGAGGTGGTGCATGAGGCGTGTGCCTATGCCGCGCCGCAGGTGGCTTGTGGCGACGACTAGACGCCCGACGTGGATGGTGTCTCCGCGGGGAGTTCCCCGTACGGCTCCGACGATCTCGTGGCCCACGACCGCAACGAAGAACCGGGTACCGTTGGCCATTTGTCGCGCAAGGTCGTCGGCGCTCTCCTGCAGCGGCGGCAGACGAGTCGGCTCCAAATCGAGAGCTCGCGCAACGCGCCCGAAGGCTTCGTGCTGCACCGCCAGAACGCAGTGCAGTTCCGTCCGTGAGGCAGTGCGGAAGCAGGTCAAGTCCATGGCGGGCCTCACGCCCCCGGTACCGGCTGACGAAGACACGGTGTTGACCGGGTCTTCGTGGACGATGTTTGCCTACTTGGCGTAGTCGACGGCACGGCTCTCTCGGATGACCAGCACCTTGATCTGGCCGGGATACTCGAGCTCTTCCTCGATCTGCTTGGCGATCTCACGGGCGAGAACCACCGAGTCGGAATCGGAGATCTGCTCCGGCTTCACCATGACGCGGATCTCTCGGCCCGCCTGCATGGCGTAGGTCTTCTCTACGCCCCTGTGAGCATTCGCTACGGCCTCAAGCTTCTCGAGCCGCTTGATATAGGACTCGAGGGTCTCTCGGCGCGCACCCGGCCGCGCAGCGCTGATCGCGTCAGCGGCCTGCACGAGGACGGCCTCGATGGTCTGCGGCTCGACGTCGGCGTGATGGGCTTCGATCGCATGCACGATGGCCTTGGGTTCGTTCATGCGTCGGGCGAGGTCAGCACCGATGACCGCGTGGGGGCCCTCGATCTCGTGATCGATCGCCTTGCCGAGGTCATGGAGAAGCCCGGCACGCTTGGACAGTGTCGTGTCAACGCCGAGCTCTGCCGCCATCACGCCGGCGAGCCATGAGACTTCCAGGGAGTGCTTCAGCACGTTCTGGCCGTAGGATGTGCGGAACCTGAGCCGGCCTAGCGTCCGGATAAGCTCGGGGTGCAGATTGTGTACACCCGAGTCGAATGCCGCCTGCTCCCCGGACTCGTGGATCTGCTGGTTCACGAGCTGATCGGCCTTCTCGTACATCTCCTCAATGCGAGCAGGATGGATGCGTCCGTCCGCGATGAGCGTCTCAAGGGTCAGCCGGCCGATCTCACGCCTGACGGGATCGAAGCTCGAGATGATGACCGCTTCGGGTGTGTCGTCGACAATGAGGTTGATGCCGGTGATCTGTTCGAAGGCGCGGATGTTGCGCCCTTCACGGCCTATGAGACGGCCCTTCATGTCGTCGGACGGGATGTGGACCACCGACACGGTGGACTCAGCGGTATGATCGGCCGCGACGCGCTGGATCGCGATGCTTACGATGTTGCGGGCCTTCTTGTCCGCCTCCTCACGTGCCCGAGTCTCCGTCTCTCGGATGAACGCGGCGGCGTCACGAGTGACCTCGTCCTGTATGCGGCTCATGAGTTCTGCGCGAGCATCTTCTGACGTCATCCCCGCGACCGACTCGAGGCGCTGGCGCTCCTCCTCGATGAGGTCTTCGAGGTCCTTCTCGCGCTTCTGGATCTGGCCCTGCAGAGAGGAAAGCTGGTGCTCGCGCTTGTCTGCGGCCTCAGCGCGGCGGTCTATGGACTCTTCGCGCTGTACGAGCCTGGTCTCAAGCGCGTGGACCTCCTTGCGACGCTCCTTGGCATCGGCCTCAGCCTCCTGCTTCATGCGGAAGATCTGATCCTTCGCTTCAAGGAGCGCTTCCTTTTTGAGGGTCTCGGCGTGCTTCTCAGCGTCCGCGACGAGGCGGTTCGCCTCGTCAGCGGCGCGGGTCGCCCGATCTCTGATCAGGAACCTGTTGATCGCATAGCCAAGGGCGACGCCAACAGCGAGTCCGACCAGCAGTACGGTGATCGCAGTCGGGGACATGCGCCCTCCTTCCCATGTCAGCGTGCATCATCAAGGTTGGGGCGGTGGACCGGCGCGATTTCCCCGAAAACGAGAAACGCCGGACGTAGTCGCCCGGCATCAAGACTCACCGTGACAGCAACGCGCCTGCTCGTCAGCGTGGACGTATGAATGCGTCCGAAATGTCGCAAGAACGGTGTTGCCGCACACAAAGCGCATGAGCTTAGGCTCGTCGCGCGGAATCACTGATGCATGGCCTATGCTACTCCTGAGCAGCGATAATCGTCAAGGAAGCTTCTTCCGCCGAGCGCTGGGCCGAGCGCTGCGCGAGCGCTGGGAAGCCGGGATGCAGAGCGCGGCACGAGCGCGACCCTGAATTGCCTGGATGGTGACGGATGGTGATGAACGCCGCTATTCCGCGACGAACGGCTGCTCATCGGCTGATTCCGGGCCGGTCGCATCGAGAACGCGCCGTGCGACTTCTGGAGAGAAGCCGCGCCGTATCAGGCGGGCAGCCGCGCGGCTGCGCTCCGTACGCGTCGTAGGCACCACCCCACGCAGGGTACTTCGCGCAACGGCAACGTCATCGGAATCCTCATCAGCGACAATGTGTCTCGCCAGCTCACGCGGGATACCGTGTGAGAAGAGCTCGTCTCTGATTCGTCGCGGACCGTACCCGGCGCCGCGTCGTGTGCATGCAAGGGCCCGAGCGAAGCGCTCGTCGTCAACAAGACCGAGTTCGACGAGGCGTGCGACAGTGTCGCGCGCGAGCTCGTCAGGGTAGCCGGCGTCCCTGAGCCGGGATTCGACCTGGCGGGTCGAACGCTCGCGCGAACTCACGAGCCGCAACGCGTGTTCGTAGCATGCAGGAGACTCGGCTGCGGCCAGCGTGCGGAAGTCGAGTGAGTCGCCAGGAGCGAGCTCGAGTGACCGGAGCACCGTCATGGACGTGGTTCGCGTCGAGCCGTCCTCCAACACGATTCGGCACGCGCGCCGATTGGGACCGGCGTACTCGATGAGCGCTATGTTCCCTTGGGTCACGACGAACGGCTTCACGTGACTGCGGGAACGGCCGGCTCCGTAACCTCGCTGTCGACGCAGCTGTTGCGTTGGAGCAGCCCAAGCGAGTCTCGTATCCTGAGCTCGATGATGTCGCGAAGGTCTGGGTTCTCGCGCAAGAACTCCTTCGCCGCCTCCCGGCCCTGTCCGAGGCGTTCGTCGCCGTAGGTGTACCACGCGCCTGACTTCGCGACGATGCCCTCCTCGACCCCAAGGTCGAGTATCGAGCCCTCCTTCGAGATGCCCGTGCCGTACATCAAGTCGAACTCGGCCTGGCGAAAGGGCGGAGCGACCTTGTTCTTCACGACCTTGGCGCGGACGCGGTTGCCGACGATCTCAGTCCCCTGCTTGATCGAGTCGACGCGGCGCACGTCGATCCTGATCGTTGAGAAGAACTTGAGTGCACGGCCGCCGGTGGTGGTTTCAGGACTGCCGAACATCACACCGATCTTCTCGCGAAGCTGATTGATGAAGATGCACGTGGTGTTGGAGCGGCTGAGGGAGCCGGCGAGTTTGCGGAGCGCCTGACTCATCAGTCGCGCTTGGAGCCCGACAGACGCGTCGCCCATCTCACCCTCGATCTCCGCGCGTGGAACGAGCGCGGCCACCGAGTCGATGACGATGACGTCGAGCGCACCGCTGCGCACCAGCATGTCGCAGATCTCGAGCGCCTGCTCCCCGGTATCCGGCTGGCTGATGAGCACCTCGTCGATATCGACACCGATTCGCGCGGCATATGTCGGGTCGAGTGCGTGCTCAGCGTCGATGAAGGCGACGACCCCTCCGAGCGCCTGGGCTTCGGCGAGGATCTGCAGGGCCAGCGTGGTCTTGCCGCTCGACTCGGGGCCGTAGATCTCGACAATCCGGCCGCGTGGCACCCCGCCGATGCCAAGCGCAGCGTCAAGCGCGAGTGAGCCGGTGGGGATGGACTCGATCTGCACGCTTGCGGCGTGCTCGCCGAGTTTCATGAGGGAGCCCTTGCCGAACTTCTTCTCGATCTGCTCCTTCGTGATGTCGAGCATCTTCTCCCTGGCTGGTTCCATGGTCCACTCGCTCCAATCCGCGATGCGGGAGTGCCTCCTGGGCATACCCGTACCCTATACGAACACGTGTTCGATGTCAACGCTTCTGCGCGTCTGAGCCGACTGCGCCGCCTGTGTCCCCGTACGAGAACGGGCAGAAGCCGTCACCCCCCGGAAAGCTTCCACGACGCCAGCGTCTCGTAGACGGCACCGAGCGGCGTCAGTCGACTCGAATACAAGGTAGCTTCGGCCACTGACATCGACGGCGAGACCCCGGAGAGCACCAAGTCAGCAGCCTCGAGCGCGGCAGCCGCGAGTGGACGACCGTGGCGTGACCGGCACAGGGTGGCGTGGGCGGTGAACGGCCGTTCGGAGAGCTCAGCGCCGAACGATTCCGCCGCAGTGCCAACAGCGTCGGCGAGGGCGGCGCCTCGCGCGCTCGCGTCCCGAAATGTGACCCAGATCAGACGCGCCTGCCGGAGTGAGGGCCGTGCTGCGATCCCTGGGGCATCGAGGGTGAATGGTGCTGCGGGACGGACGGCTTCTTCAAGGGCTTCGGCGAGTGAGTCGAGGCGTGCTGCATCGACGGCTCCGATGAAGCAGACCGTGACGTGCAGGCTACCTCTCCCGACCCACTTCTCACGCTCCCAGCGGGGGTCAGCGCGCCGAATGGCCGACGCAGCGACTTCGAGGGTATCGGACACCGCGGCGGGCAGGGCTACTCCGACGAAGCAACGGAGATTCATGGTGCGAGTACCGCTCGCCTCGCGAGGTCGAGCGCGACCGCGGCCGCCCTGTCACGCACGGCCTCGCGAGACGTGGGCGGGAACCTGCGTTCGTGCGTCGTGACACCGCTGGCGGTGGCGACGCCGAACCAGACGAGCCCCACCGGCTTGCCAGGTGAGCCGCCGGCCGGGCCGGCGATGCCGGTGACCGACACCGCGACGTCACTGCACATCGACTCGCGCACACCGGTAGCCATCTCCGCGGCGCACGCTGAGCTGACGGCGCCGTGCTCGGCAAGGG
>JBBIJX010000064.1:0-8962 GCA_037445775.1 Actinomycetota bacterium | reverse complement strand
ACGCGACATCCGTCCCGCGGTTGCGCTCGCGGTGCTGGGCGCCGCCCTGGCAGCCACTCTCGTCGCCGGGATCACGTGGGGCGCCGTCCCCGTGGCTCCCGGCGACGTCGTGGCCGCGCTGGGCAGAGCGCTCTCTGGCCGCTCGCAGGGCCTCGCGGACACGCTCATCGTTGGAGTGCGGCTCCCGCGCGTCCTGCTCGCCGCTGTAGTGGGTGCGTCACTCGCGGGTGCCGGTGCGATCTACCAGGCGCTCTTCAGAAACCCGCTCGCCGACCCCTACATCCTGGGCGTGTCGAGCGGCGCGGGATTGGGCGCGATGCTCGCGCTCGTAGCGACGAGTGCCGCGACCGCCGCCCGCTACGGACTCGTGCCCGCGGCAGCTTTCGCGGGCGCGATGCTCACGATGGCGCTCGTCGTACGGCTCGCGTCGTGGAAGGGCAGGCTTGACGCGGCTTCACTGCTCCTTGCGGGCGTCGCGATCTCCTACACGCTGGCAGCGCTGACATCGTTTCTCATGGTGTTCGCGCGCGAGCAGATGGCAGCGGTCGTCTACTGGATGATGGGCGGGCTCACGGGTGCTTCGTGGGCGTACCTGGCGGTAGTCGCGCCGATGTTCGTCGTGGGCGCCGCGGCGTCCTTGACCCTGTCGCGAGAGCTCAACCTCATGTTGCTCGGCGACGAGCGCGCAGGGCACCTCGGGCTGTCCGTGAAGGCGTTCACGTACGGCGCGCTTGCAATAGCCTCGCTTTTGACTGCCGCTGCGGTCTCGGTGGCCGGGCTCATCGGCTTCGTTGGACTCATGGTGCCCCACATGGTGCGCATGGTCTTAGGGCCGGATCACCGCGTGCTCCTGCCAACCTCCTTCGTGGGAGGCGCGATCGTGCTCATCCTCGCAGACATGGTTGCACGCACCGTCATCGCCCCCGTCGAGATTCCTGTGGGAATCGTCACCGCGCTGATCGGCGGTCCGTTCTTCGTCTGGCTGCTCATGCGAGGGGACCGGCGGTGAACGCGGCGACCGATGTCATGCTCGCGTACCGCGGCGCGAGCGTCGGGTACGGCGAGGCGGTCGTCGTGGCGGATGCGGACCTCGAGGTGCGAGCGGGCGAAGTGGTCGGCTTGGTGGGCCCTAACGGCGCCGGGAAGTCCACGCTGCTGCGCGCGGTCACCGGCGACGCCGATCTTCGGTCCGGAGTCGTCGAGGTGGCGGGCCGAAGCCGCTCGGAGCTGTCTCCTCGCGAGCGAGCGTCGCTTGTGGGCGTGGTGCCGCAGCAGGTGAGCGCCGCGTTCTCGCTGCCGGGGCGGGAGTTCGTCGAAATGGGGAGGCATCCGCACCTGCCACGGTTCGGCGGCCCTAGCGAGACGGACCGCGCCGCGGTGCGCCAGGCGCTCGAACTCACCGGCACGACGAACCTGGCCTCGCGGCCGGTCGACGCGCTCTCCGGCGGGGACCTGCAGCGCCTCGCGCTTGCCCAAGCGCTCGCCGTCGAGCCGCGTGTGCTGCTGCTTGACGAGGCCACCGCGCATCTCGATTTGAACCACCGTCTGCAGGTGCTCGACCTTGTGCGTGATCTGGCCGACGCCGGCATGGCTGTGCTCGCGGTCTTCCACGACCTCGAGCTTGCGGCGCGCTACTCGGACCGCATCGCGATCGTCGCCGGTGGCCGACTAGCCGGGGCTGGGACGCCCGAGCGCGTCATCACCGCAGAGGCGCTGAAGGAGGTGTTCGGTGTGAGGGCCGTCGTGGGTCCCGACGCCGTGACGGGCTCGATCTCAGTGACGCCGGTGCTGCGGGACGGTGCGGTGGCCCGAGGCCGCCATGGCACCGTGCTCGTCGTGGGTGGCGGGGGTACCGCCGCACCGCTCATGCGCAAGCTGGTGCTGGGGGGCTTCACCGTGTTGGGCGCGGCGCTCAACGCCGGTGACGCGGATGCGGTGCTCGCCGAAGCCCTGGGGCTCGAATACGCCCGCATCGAGCCGTTCGCTCCCATGAACGCCGAGGCCGCCGTCACCGTGGCCCGCTTCGCCGAACGCGCGGACGTGATCGTCGTCGGTCCAGTCCCGTTCGGCCGAGGCAACATCGATAACCTGCTCGTCGCGGTGAGGGCCCGGCGGCCACTCGTGCTCGTGGGCGCCGTCGACGGGCGCGACTTCACTGGCGGCGCCGCCGAGTCGTATTGGGCTGAGGCGCTCGAGCACGGCGCCGTGACCGTCGAAGACCTCGCCGGTGCTGAGCGTGCGGTGTTCGAGCTCGCCGGGGGCTCAGACGCCGAACAGTGAAGTCTGCGCGGGGTTGGGCTCGACGGGCTCGTCCTGGTGCGCGACGGTGACGCGCGCAGGGTGTCCCAGACCGGTCAGCCGTCCCTCCAGGGCGGCCTGTGCGAGCGCGGGCGAGTTGTTCGTGCGTGAACGGTGCAACGCGACGACGTGAGCGAGACGGTCGCTCAGGAGACGCTCAAGCCCGTCAGCTGACTGGTCGTTGGACAGATGGCCTCGCGCGGAGCGGATGCGCCGCTTCAAGAACGCAGGGTAGGGGCCGCGCTCGAGCATCCCTACGTCGTGGTTGACCTCGATGCCGAGCACGTTGACGTCGCGGAGAGCTTCGACGGCGTCGGGAAGGAGCTCTCCGGTGTCGGTGACGACACCTATGCTCTCGCCCGCCGCGTCGATGCGGTAGCCCATGGGCTCCGCAGCGTCGTGTGACGTGCGAAACGCCGTCACGCGCAAAGGTCCGGCATCCATGCTCGAGCCCGGACGCATCGCTCGGGTTGCGATGCGGCCGCGGTCGATACCGGCGGCGCGCATCGTCCCCGCGCTCGCCCAGACCACCGCGCCCGGGGCGTGGCGGCGCGCGAAGACGTCGAGACCGCGGACGTGGTCGCCGTGCTCGTGCGTGACAAGGATCGCGAGCACGGACCCGGGGTCGATGCCCACCACGCCCATGCGGCGTCCGATCTCGCGCGCAGAGAACCCGCAGTCGATGAGGAGCGTCGCGCCTCCGAGCGCGACGGCGGTGCAGTTCCCGCCGCTGCCGGAGCCAAGAAAGACCGTACGCATGTGAGGGCGTGTCATGCGCGGAAGTCTACACCGCAGCTCTGCCACGCGACATCCGCTTCCCCGCCGCGCGGCGCACCAGCGTTGCACCGTCGCCGGACGAGAAGAGGCGGACCTCGCGGGCCCGCCTCTTCACTCATCCCCTCCCCACCGCCGCGCCACCGGTGCACCTGCGGCGCGGCCGGGCGGGATCACCATCGAGGAGTATACATCTGGATGACTATGTCGGCTCTGCGATTTGGGTCACGATCGCAGGCAATCGCTGGTCCCTTGCCCAGGTGCGGCGCGATCGGGACTTTCGGGAATAGAACCTCTCAGGAGTCGTGGCTTGACCGTCGTTCCGCCCACGAAGGAGTCTCGATGGATATCCATCTCTACGCTCTGTCGACGTGTCCGTACTGCCGCATGACGAAACGCTACCTCGACGATCACGGCATCACGTACGAGATGACCGAGGTCGATTCGCTCGAAGGCGACGAGAAGCAGCTGGCCATCGACAAGGTCAAGGAGCTGTCGGGCGGGACGTCGTTTCCCGTGCTCGTGGCCGACGGGCATGTGATCGTGGGCTTCAACAAGTCCAAGATGACCGACATCCTGCGCCTCTGAGGCGGAGGCGATGAGCAACACTGAGAAGCCCGTCCGCCGCGTCTTTCACGCCGGGACCACGATCGAGGACCTCAAGGCGTACATGGGTCCGTTCGCCGAGCGGCTGGGGTACCGGTTCAACACAGAGGCGGACTTCGTCGACGAGGTGCTTGAGAGCGAACTCGTCGTGCTTGAGCGTGACGGCGATGTCTACTGCCCCTGCCGCGTGCGGACCGGTGATCCCAAAGAAGACCTCAAGATCGTCTGCCCCTGCATCCCGTTCTACCGCGATGAGTTCGCCGCGCTCAGCAAGTGCTGGTGCGGCCTGTTCATCCGTACGGACGTCGAGGATGGGGCCGACCTGATCGGTGTCGTCGAGCAGCCGGAGCCGGGAGCGCGCGTCGACGTGCCAGTCTGCCGTCTCGAGGACCTGCCGAACAACACCGCGCGCCACGTCAAGATAGGGAAGAACGACGTCGCGGTCGTGCGCGTGGAAGATGAGGTCTTCGCGCTCTCGAACCTCTGTCGTCACGCGTTTGCCCCGCTCGCCGAAGGTTTCGTCGACGGGTACACCCTCATCTGTCCGTGGCACGGCTGGCGCTACGACGTGCGCGACGGCACGACGGACCACCCCAACGCGGACGTGCGCACGTATCCGGCGTGTGTCCGCGACGGCGTGGTGCTCGTCACGGTGACGGTGGGCGCGCCGCGCTAGGACTTGGGCGGCCGCTTGGCGTCTCGGGTGGCGCGCGCGGCGGCCATCATACCCGGCACGTTCGGCATGCTCGCCATGCCCATGCCGAAGAAGTCGAACTGCGCGCCGTAGTCGCGCATCATCTCGGTGAACGCGCTGAGCATGTAGCGCCGCTTGAAGCCGTCGGGCAGCGCGAGCACTTCCTTCATCTTGTTCGCGTAGAAGGTCATGTAGCAGATGCCGAGCGCCTTCAGTATGTCGTCGAGCGTCATGCCGTGCGGCTCGATGATCGGCGTCGTGAGGTTGTACTTCGAGTAGTCGAACACGCGGATGCGGTCGTACATCTCGTCCCACAGCGGGGTGAACGGCATGGGGGTGAGCACCGGGAAGACGGCGATATCGGGGTTCAGGCGCATCGCGACCTCGACCGTCTGCTTGATCGTGTCCCACGTTTCTGTGGGAAAGCCGATCATGAACGACGCTTCTGTCATGATGTCGTGCTCGCGCAGAAGGTCGATCGCCTTCTTGTTCATCTCGACGTCTGAGCCCTTGTTGAGGCTCTCCAGGATCTCGTCGGAGCTCGATTCAGCGCCCAAGTAGACGTGGATCACACCGGCTTCGTGGTACTTGGGCAGCAGGTCTTCGTCACGGATGATGTCTTCGACGCGTGTTTCGATGAGGAACTTGACAGGCAGGTTCGCCTCGATGAGCAGGTCGAGGAAGCGCTCCCAACGCTCGCGGTCGCGGGTTGGGTAGGCGTCGATGAGCGTGATGAAATGCACCTCGTGCACGTCGACGAGTTCGCGGATCTCGTCAATCACCTTCTCGGGCGTTCTCGCTCGCCAATCTCCGCGCCAGAAGAGCCGCTGGCTGCAGAAAGAGCACCCCATCATGCAGCCGCGCGAGGTGAGGATCGACGCCATGCGCCCGTAGGGCTCGATGTTGTACTTGTAGTCCTCCCAGTCGAGCAGATCGAATGCGGGTCTCAGTTCGTCGAGGTCGACGATGTGCGGGCGCTGTTGCGTGGCGATGATCTCGCCGTTGGCGGTGCGGTAGGCCACGCCCTTGACGCCGCCCGTCTCCCCGGCGGCTATGGCGTGCAGGAGGTCGACGAGCGTTTCCTCCATCTCACCCCGCAACACGAAGTCCGCTCGGTTCTCTTCGTCGGTGAGCAGTTCCTCGTACATGAAGGTGGGGTGCGGGCCGCCGATCATCGTGACAATGCCGGGGTCGACCTCTTTCGCGATGGCGAGCACCGAAAGCGCCGCCGGCACAGTCGCCGTGCTGATGGCACCGGTGACGGGCAGGTAGTCGATCGCCATGACGACTTCGGGCCGGTACGCCTCGATGGCCGTGCGCACGTCGTCGAACGAGTGCTTCTTGTTCATCGCGTCGTAGATCTTCGCTTCGTGACCGGCGTCGCGCGCGGCACCTGCGAGGTAGGCAAGGTGCAGCGGCGGCCAAGTCCCGATGGTCTGAACGCCCCAGCACTCGTATGGAGGCGTTATGAAGAGTACCTTGCTCATGCGTCGATGACTCCTGTCATGAGAGCTGCGGTTATTCTGTCGGCATCTGCGGCCGTGCGCGTGAGCGAGAGCCTTCGCGGCTAGCCCACGGACGGAGGTTCGGGTGCCTGCGCCGGAGCGTCGGCTACCTGCTTCGATCCTGAGGCGAACGCCTCGGCTATGCCAGCGATGGCCCCGAGTACCCCGGAGATCTCGTAGGGGAGGAACACCTTGGTCGCCTGGCCGTCCGCGATCCTTGGAAGTGCGTCAAGGTAGCGCACGGCGAGCAGATCGTCGGTCGGGTTACCAGCGTGGATGGCGTTGAATACGTTCTCGATCGCGCGGGCTTCGCCTTCGGCCAGTGCGATACGCTGGAACTTCTCGGCGTCGGCGACCTCGCGGATCGCCTGCGCGCGGCCTTCGGCCTCGAGGATTGCGGCCTGCTTGGAGCCTTCGGCGCGGTTGATCGCGGCCTGCTTGTCACCTTCAGCCTCGAGGATCTGGGCACGGCGAGTGCGCTCCGCTTTCATCTGGCGGTGCATCGCCTCGGTGACGTCCTTCGGCGGCTCGATTCGCTGCAGCTCGACGCGGACGACGCGCACCCCCCACTTGTCGGTCGCGTCGTCGAGTATCTGGCGCAGCGCCGCGTTGATCTTCTCACGGCTCGTGAGCGACTCGTCGAGCTGCATCTCGCCGATGACATTTCTGAGGTTCGTCTGTGCGAGCTTGGTCGCCGCGAGGTAGAAGTTCGCCACGTTGTAGATCAGCTTCACCGGGTCGGTGGCCTCGTAGTAGACGACGGCGTCCACGGTGACGACGACGTTGTCCTTCGTGATGACCTCCTGCGGAGGGACGTCGACCACGTTCTCGCGCATGTCGACCTTCGTCACCCGGTCGAAGAACGGAACGATGACGTGAAGCCCTGGCTCGAAGGTCCTCTGATACTTGCCAAGGCGCTCCACAACGCCCTTCTGGTAAGGGCGGATGATCTTGATGGCGATCGCCAGATAGACGAACGTGAAGAACGCCCCGAGCAGTCCGAAGACGATGATGCTTATCAGAGTACCCACGGGTGTCTCCTCCTATCCCGCGTCCGCATCAGATGCGACGCCGGCCGGCTCGACGAGCAGGTGCGCTCCCTCGACAGCGGTTACAGTGATGGCCGCACCGGGCTCCAGCACCCCGAAACCGGGGGCGTCCGCGCGCCACTCCTCACGGTCGACCCGGACCATCCCGTCGGGCGCGTGCGGCTCGATACGCGTCACCACGACACCGGCGCGCCCCAGTAGCCGGTCGCCAGCCACCTTCTGCGGCGGCTCGTGCGTCACCCGCTCCGCGAAACGTCGCATCACGACGAGTAGGAGCGCCGAAACGCCGATGAACGCTGCCCACTGCCATGCGACCGACCCGGGCCAGAAGAACTCAAGCACGGCGGCGCACGCCGCGCCTATGCCGAACGGCAACAGGAAGAACCCGGCGGTGAACATCTCCGCGACGCTCAGGAACACGGCGAGCGCGACCCACGCCCACAGCCAGATGTTCGCATCTCCCACTCGGACGCCTCCTTCTCGGTCGCGCCTCGTCATGGAGCGCGGCGCTCTGGTTAGGATATCCCACATCGGCAGGCGAGTCTCTCGCGCTTCCGGCGCCGCCGCCGTCCTTGTCGATCGCTCCCGTACAGCCCCTTGTGCTGACTTGCACGATGATTCAGCGGGGTTCGTTGTTGCATCAGATGCCACTATGCTACGCTTCGAACGCTTCGCGGCGGAGGCTGCTGCGGGCTCTCGCGCGCGGTGCGTATTCACCGTCGTCGAGGGGTACTGTCAGTCGGCAACGGTATTGCGAGAACAAGGGAGGGACTATGAAGGTGCGCAAAGGACGTCTGTCCGCTGTGCTTGCGGCGCTCGTCGCGGTCTCGATGATCGCGACTGGCTGTGGCGGCGGGGAGACCACCACGGATGGTGGCGAGGGCACAGCCGCGACGACTATCGTCATCGGCGTTGGTGCTCCGCTCACCGACGGCGCGGTGGCGCTCGGCCAGGGCATGGTGCGCGGCACCAAGCTCGCGGTCGCGCAGGCCAACGAGTCGCAGGAGCTCAAGGACCTGGGCATCACGCTCGAGGTCGTCGAGGGCGACGACAAGGGTGACCCCACCACCGGTGGTAACGTCGCCACGCAGTTCGTCTCGAACCCGAACCTCGTCGGCGTCATGGGCCACCTGAACTCAGGCGTAACCCGCGTTGCCGTCAAGATCTACAACCAGGGCAACGTCTTGCAGGTCAGCCCGGCGAACACCGCCGTCGACCTGACCCAGATGGGTATGGCCAACTACTTCCGCGTCTGCGCCAACGATGCGGTCCAGGGTCCCGCCGCCGCCGACCACGCATTCAGCGTGGCTGGCTTCAAGAAGGCGTTCGTCGTCGACGACTCAACGCCGTACGGTGAGGGACTGGCGAGCGAGTGGGCGAAGAAGTTCGAGGCCAACGGCGGCACCGTCGCCGGCACCGAGAAGACCGGTGACAAGGACACGGACTTCAAGGCGCTCGTTTCGACAATCAAGGCGAAGGACGTCGACATCGTCTACTACGGCGGCATCTATAACGCCGGCGCGCTGCTCTCCAAGCAGCTCAAGGAAGGCGGCGTGAAGGTCCCGTTCATGGCCGGCGACGGCTGCTACGACCCCGAGTTCATCAAGCTCGCGGGTGCGGCGAACGCCGAGGGCGACCTCTGCACCTCCATCGGCCTGCCGGTCGACCAGCTCCCGAAGGCGCAGGAGTTCAAGGACTCCTACGCTGCACAGTTCCCGGGCGAGGCTATCGCTGCCTACGACGCCTACTCGTTTGACGCTGCGCAGACCATCATCAACGCGATCGTGAAGGTCGCCACGGAGATGGGTGCTGACAAGCTCACGACCACCGAGGGCAAGCAGGCGATCATCGCGGCGACGAAGGCGACGAACTTCGAGGGTGTCACGGGCAACGTGTCCTTCGATGAGATCGGCGATACCACGAACAAGGTCGTCACCGTCTACGTCGTCAAGAACGGCGAGTGGGTCCCCTTCGCGGCAGAGTAGTCGCGGTTGGGTCGCGCCGCATCGCGGCGCACGAAGCGTTGCTCCTGTGGT
>JBBIJX010000063.1:0-9063 GCA_037445775.1 Actinomycetota bacterium | reverse complement strand
AAGCGCCGTCGCAGCTCGGACGCAGTGGGCCCCCACCGTCAGGGTGTGCGCGAGGCCGGGTCGTCGCACCGTCATGAGCTCCCGCACTCCCGGAACGAGCGCGTCGAGACAGCCGACCTGAGCGGCTTCGGCGAACTCGTCGAACGCGTCCTCGCCGCGCTCGACGAGCGCTCGGAGTGCGTCCGGGTCGAGGGGGGCCTCGTCGCACGGAGTCGCGCCGACGACGCGGCGCCGAACACGGTTGAGCACCATCCACGTTGTCGCAAGTGCGTGCTGAACGACCTCGGGGTTCGTGGTGAGCGCGTCGACGGCGTCGAGGTCGAGCCGGTCGCCGTGACCCGCGCGTTGCAGCTCCCAGCGCGCGGCGGCGACGACCTCGCATGCGTCGAGCACGACGCCAAGCTCCCCGGCGGAAAGTAGTCCCGCTTCGACGAGAGCCTGTGGGCTGTCCGCTGTGGCACCGGCGATGACAGCGGCCGTCCAAACGAGCTCATCGTGATCACGCCGTCCGCCGGCGCCCTCCTTGAGCTGCGGTTCGAGCAGGTAGGGCGAGCCCGGCCGCGGGCGTTCGGCGAGTGACCGGAGCACGGCGCGCGATCGACGCCGCGCATCGTGCGCGACGTCGGCGAGCGTGCGGCGGCCGAGTTCGGCGTCACCTGCGAGGACTCTGCCCGTCAACGACGCCGTGAGCGTCTCGAGCTTGCCACTGCGGCACGCTCGCAGGTGGCCCTTCGGCGAGCGCACCTGGTGCCCGACACTGAACCCCGCGTCCCAGAGCGGGTAGAGCATCGCCTCGACGAACGGCTCGAGCTCGCGCTCGGAGGCGTCGGACAGGACCAGCACGTCGAGATCGCTGGCGGGAAGCAGCGCACCAGCACCCCAACCTCCCAGCGCGCAGACGGCCCACCGTCCACGCGGTGCCGGCGCGCGTTCGGCGAGAGCGACGAGGGCGCTGTCGGTGAGGGCAGAGAGAGACCGCGCCGAGTCGAGACCCGGCGCGGCCGTGGCGAGCAGGTGCTCGCGCTCTCTCAGGTGTGACTCCACGTCGGAGGTCCCGTCCGGCTAGAGCGCCTCCGGTCCCCGCTCGCCGGTCCGGATGCGCACCGCGGAGTCGACGTCGATCGTGAACACCTTGCCGTCGCCGATCTTTTCGGTGCGCGCCGCCTCGATGATCGCCTTCTCGGCGGCCTCAGCGAGCGGGTCGTCGACGACGATCTCGATCTTGACCTTCGGCACGAAGTCGACGGTGTACTCGGCGCCGCGGTAGACCTCGGTGTGACCCTTCTGGCGGCCGTACCCGCGCACGTCCGAGACGGTCATGCCGGCCACGCCCAGCGCGTTCAACGCCTCCTTCACGTCGTCGAGCTTGTGGGGCTTGATGATGGCTTCGAGCTTCTTCACGGTCTGCACTCTCCTCAGGGGTTGATGCCGTGACGGTTCGTATGTGCCCGCACGGGCTACAGGACGTAGCCCGTCTCGGCGTGGTCGGACAGGTCGAGTCCGGTCTCCTCGGCCTCAGGTTCTGCGCGCAGGCCCACGATGAGGTCGGTGACCTTGAGGATCACGAGCGACGCGACGAACGAGAACGCCCACGCCGCGACGACGCCGATGAGCTGACGGCCCATCTGCGTGAAGCCGCCGCCGTAAAGCAGGCCGTCTGTGCCGCCGAGGAACTCGACGGCGCCTGATGCGGCCGTGGAGGCGAACAGGCCGGTCGCGATGGCGCCCAGCGTGCCGCCCACGCCGTGGATGCCCACCACGTCGAGCGCGTCGTCGAAGCCGAACTTGTTCTTGATCTTGACGCCGAAGTAGCAGGCGAATCCTGCTGCGAAACCTATGATCATGCCGGGGACCGCGTCCACGAAGCCGGCGGCTGGTGTGATGCCAACCAGACCGGCGACGGCGCCAGAGGCTGCACCGAGCGTCGTGGGCTTGCCGTGCTGGATCCACTCGATGACGATCCAGCCCAGGAGGCCGGCCGCAGCGGCAAGATGCGTCACCATGAACGCTGAGCCGGTCACGCCGTCAACGGCCAGCTCGGAACCCGCGTTGAAGCCGAACCAGCCGAACCACAGGATGCCCGCCCCCAGAAGCGTCATGGGTAGGTTGTGCGGCTGGATGGCCGCCGAGCCGTAGTCACGCCGCTTGCCGAGCATGATCGCGCACGCGAGCGCCGCTGCGGCCGACGCGATGTGGACGACCGTGCCGCCCGCGAAGTCGAGCGCCCCGATGCCTGAGGCGCCCAGCCAACCGCCGCCCCAGACCCAGTGCGCCATGGGCGAGTACACGATGACGACCCAGAGGGCCGCGAAGATGACGTACGCCTTGAACTTCATGCGTTCGGCGAACGCGCCGGTGATGAGGCCCACGGTGATGATCGCGAACATGCCTTGGAACATCGCGAACACCGACTCGGGGATGTAGTGCCCGTCGATGCCGAACGCGCTGTTGATGACGCCGCTCAGGCCTACCTTGGTGAAGTTGCCGATGTAGGGCCCCAGCGGTCCTTCGGTGCCGCCGAAGGCGATGGTGTAGCCGATGACCGCCCAGATGATGGAGGTGAGCCCCATCGAGAAGAACGAGTGCATCGTGGTGGACAGTACGTTCTTCTTGCGCACCATACCTGCGTAGAAGAGCGCGAGTCCCGGGGTCATGAAGAGCACGAGGGCGGCGCAGATGATCATGAAGGACGTATCGGCCAAGTTGATCACCTGGTCTCCCACCTTCACCACCTGCAGTGCCAACTGCTCCGCTGTCGCCTGGTCCATGTTCGTTCTCCCTTGCGTCCCGTCCTGCATCCGAAAGCCCCGACCTGGGCGGGGGCGCTGGCGGCTGTCCGCCATGTTTCGTGTGAGTGTCGTGGGCGGGTGTTTCGGCGGCGTTTCCGGGCGGCGACGGGGATGTGAAACTTCGGAGGCCTGTGGCTGGGGCGCGTATACTGGAGAGTCACGCACGAGAGCGCCGACGGGCGTTCGGGCAGAAAGGACCGCCGCTTCGTGTCCCTCGACCACATCTCCATCCGCGGTGCCCGCGAGCACAACCTCAAGGGCTTTGACCTCGATATCCCGCGGGACCGGCTCGTCGTGATCACCGGACTCTCGGGATCGGGCAAGTCCTCACTCGCGTTCGACACCATCTACGCGGAAGGCCAGCGCCGATACGTCGAGTCGCTCTCCGCGTACGCTCGCCAGTTCTTGGGCCAGATGGACAAGCCCGACGTCGACCACATCGACGGCCTGTCTCCCGCCGTCTCCATCGACCAGAAGACGACTTCGAAGAACCCGCGCTCGACGGTGGGCACGGTCACGGAGATCTATGACTACCTGCGCCTGCTCTTTGCCCGGGTTGGCATCCCGCACTGCCCCGTGTGCGGCCGCGCCATCGAGCGGCAGACCGCCGAGCAGATCGTCGACCGCATCCTCGAGCTGCCCGACACCACGAAGTTCCAGGTGCTCGCGCCTGTGGTCAAGGGCCGCAAGGGCGAGTACGGAAAGCTCCTCGACGACCTGAGGCGCGAGGGCTTCACACGCGCGCGCATCGACAAGGAGGTCCGCGGACTCGACGAGGAGATCCACCTCGACAAGAAGTACAAGCACGACATCGAGGTCGTCGTCGACCGTCTCGTCATGAAGGAGGGCATCCGGTCGCGCCTCGCTGACAGTGTCGAGACAGCGCTCCGGCTGGCGAACGGCACCGTCCTCATAGCCGTGGAAAACGGCGAGGAGCTGCCGTTTTCCCAAGCGCTCGCGTGCCCGGTCCACGGCGTCTCGATGGACGAGCTTGCGCCGCGCGACTTCTCGTTCAACAGCCCGTACGGGGCGTGCCCCGACTGCAACGGACTCGGCAGCCGGCTCGAGGCCGACCCGGACCTCGTGGTGCCGGACCCGTCGCTCACCGTCGCCGAAGGGGCGATCAAGTTCTTCTTTGCGGGGCAGCAGAACTACTACCCCTCGCTCGTGCGCGCTGCCGTGCGGCACCTCGATGCGGACATGGACACGCCTTGGCGCGACCTTCCCCCGACGGTGCGGGACGCGCTGCTCAACGGCCTCGGTGACCAGCGCATCAAGGTCGACTACCTTACGCGCGACGGACGCGAGACACACTGGTACTCGCGCTACGAAGGCGCGCTCAACGCGGTCATGCGCCGCTACGACGAGACCGAGTCGGACGCGAGTCGCGAGAAGCTCGAGGAGTACATGGCGGTCATCCCGTGCAAGACGTGCGGGGGCGCGCGCCTCAAGAAGGAGATACTCGCCGTGACGGTGGGGGACCTCAACATCAATCAGGTCACGGTGCTCTCGGCCAAGGACTCGCTCGCGTTCTTCGAGGGGCTCGAGCTCTCGGATCGCGACGAGCAGATCGCGCGGCGCGTCATCAAGGAGATCGTCGAGCGGTTGCGTTTCCTCGTCGACGTGGGGCTCGACTACCTCACACTGGAGCGCGCGACCGCGACGCTCTCGGGCGGCGAGGCGCAGCGGATCCGGCTCGCGACGCAGATCGGCGCCGGCCTCATGGGTGTGCTCTACATCCTCGACGAACCGTCGATCGGGTTGCACCAGCGCGACAACGCGCGACTCATCGCCACGATGGAGCGCCTGCGCAACCTGGGCAACACCGTCATCGTTGTCGAGCACGACGAGGAGACGATCCGCGCCGCAGACTTCGTCATCGACATGGGTCCGGGGGCGGGTGAGCATGGAGGCGAGATCGTGTGCGTCGGGCCGCCCGCAGCGATACTCGCCTGCCCGGAGTCGCTGACCGCCGCCTATCTGTCGGGGCGTCGCGAGATCGCGCTGCCCGAAATACGGCGCGAACCCGGCAGAGGTGCGCTCCGCCTGCTCGGCGCCATGGAACACAACCTCAAGGACATCGATGTCGCGATCGAACTTGGGACGCTTACTGTGATCACCGGCGTGAGCGGCTCGGGCAAGAGCTCACTTGTGGCTGACACGCTCGCGCCCGCGCTGTCGAACAAGCTCCACCGGGCCCGCAAGCGCACCGGCGCTCACCGCGCTATCGAGGGGCTCGACGCGGTCGACAAGGTGATCGACATCGACCAGAGCCCGATTGGCAGGACGCCCCGTTCGAATCCGGCGACGTACACCGGCGTCTGGGACGACGTCCGGGCGTTGTTCGCCTCCACGCCGGAGGCGAAGGTGCGCGGCTACTCGCAGGGACGGTTCAGTTTCAACGTTGCCGGGGGCCGGTGCGAGGCGTGCAAGGGCGACGGTCAGATCAAGATCGAGATGCATTTCCTCCCGGACGTCTACGTGCCCTGCGAGGTGTGCAAGGGCGCGCGCTACAACCGTGAGACGCTGCAGGTCACCTACCGTGGCAAGACCGTTGCCGACATCTTGGACATGACGGTGGAAGAGGCGCTGCACTACTTCCAGAACATCCCGCCTATCAAGCGGAAGCTCCAGACGCTCTTCGACGTCGGGCTCGGCTACATCCGCATGGGACAGCCGGCCACCACGCTCTCAGGTGGGGAGGCGCAACGCGTGAAGCTCGCGAGCGAGCTTCAGAAGCGTTCGACGGGGCGCACGTTCTACATCCTCGACGAGCCCACCACAGGCCTGCACTTCGACGACGTGCGCCAGCTGCTCATCGTCTTGCAGCGGCTCGTGGACGCCGGCAATACCGTGCTCGTCATCGAACACAACCTCGATATCATCAAGAGCGCGGACCGCATCATCGACTTGGGGCCCGAGGGTGGCGACCGGGGCGGCGAGATCGTTGCGACCGGCACGCCGGAGGAGATCGCTGCACACCCGGCGAGCCACACGGGCCGCTTCCTTGCGCCGGTGCTGGCGGGTCGCGGCGCCACCGCAACGCCGGAGCTCGGCGAAGGACATGGTGACGAGAGGGAGCCGGGGTAAGCGGAAGGCGACGAAGACCCAGGCGTTGGGTGACGCTGTTAGCGTCTTGACGTCAAAGCGCTAAGACGTCTACGCTCCTCTGGGAGGTGGTTCGGTTGTCCGTGATGCGCCGATCGACTATCTACTTGGAACCTGAGATCCATCAGTCACTGCGCCTCAAGTCGGCTGCGACCGGCACGTCCGTGTCGGACCTCGTGAACGAGGCGGTGCGGGCGATGCTCGCCGAGGATGCCGAGGACCTCGCCGCGTTCGAGGAGCGGGCGGACGAGCCGCTTGTCGCGCTGGAGGATGCGGTCGCTTACCTTAGGCGCCATGGCGAACTATGAGGTCGCGCTCAAGGCGTCGGTGCTCAAGGATCTCAGACGCCTTGACTCGACGACACGCGAGCGCTGCCTTGTCGCGATGCGCTCGCTCGCGGTCGACCCGCGCCCCCGCGGAAGCGAGAAGCTGAGCGCCCAAGAGCGGTACCGGATTCGCGTTGGGGAGTGTCGCATCGTCTACGAGGTGCGCGATGCCCAACTCGTCGTGTGGGTTGTGAGAGTGGGGAATCGTAGGGACGTCTACCGAGGCCTGTGAGCGCCCCTGCTAGGATGGTTTCGTGTTGAGCCCTCCTCTGGAGCCCCATGACCACGCCATACCCCACCATCGCCGAACAGGTCGCAAGCGCCCCTGACGCGCCCGGCGTCTACCTATGGAAGGACGCTGCGGGAGAGGTGCTCTACGTGGGCAAGGCGAAGTCGCTTCGCAAGCGCATGCGCCAGTACACGACTGGGCAGGACGAACGCGACAAGGTCCCGCTCATGATGAGTCAGGTGGCGTCGTTCGACTACGTGGTGACCGGCAACGAGGTCGAGTCGCTCATCCTCGAGAAGAACCTCATCCGGCAGTTCAGCCCGCCCTATAACGTCGACTATCGTGACGACAAGAGCTATCCCTTCATCGCACTCACCCTCGACGATCCCTTCCCGGCGATCAAGTACACACGCGAGAAACACAGAGCGGGCACGCGCTACTTCGGTCCGTACACGGATGCCCGCGCCGCACGTGAGACCATCGACACCCTGCGCCGCATCGTCCCCATCTGCAGAGCGACGTGCGCCGAGTGGAAGCGCGTCACCGCGAAAGGCGGCGAGCCGCTGTCGCGACCCTGTTTCGACTACCACGTGGGCCTCGGGCCGGGACCGTGCGTAGGCGCGATCTCGCGCGAGGAGTATTCGGCGAACGTCGCCCGCGTGGTTCGCTTCCTGACCGGCACGCACGAAGACCTCGAGGGTGAGCTTGAGCGCCTCATGCGGCGCGCCTCAGACGACCTTGATTACGAGGCCGCCGCCCGCCACCGCAACCGGCTGGGGGCCGTGCGGGCGATCCGCGAGCGCCAGACCGTCGTGAGCTCCCGCCCGCTCGACATGGACGTCGTGGGCTTCTTCAGGGAGGAGACGATCGCCGGCGTGCACGTGCTCGCGGTGCGTGAGGGTCGCGTTCTGTACGGCAACGAGTTCGTGCTCGACAAGGGAGCCGACGTGCCCATGTGCGAACTCGTAGGCGGGTTCCTTCTCCGCTACTACGGAGACGTGACCGATCTGCCCAGGGAACTCATACTCCCCGAGCTTCCCGACGCGTCGGACGCCGTGGCCGAGTGGCTCAGTGAGACGCGCGGCGGCAAGGTCACGCTGACGGTCCCGCAACGCGGGGAGAAGCGCGAGCTGCTCGACCTGGGTGAGCGCAACGCGCACCACACGCTCGTGCGTTTCAAGGTCCGCACCCGCTACGACGAGGAGCGGCTCAACTCGGCCCTCATCCAGCTGGAAAGCGCGCTCGCGCTGCCATCACCTCCGTTGCGAGTGGAGGCTTACGACATCTCGACGCTGCACGGTAGGCACTCGGTTGGCTCCATGGTCGTGTTCACGAACGGCCGCCCAGACACAGCCTCCTACCGCCGCTTCAAGGTTCGCTTCGACGCCGGAGAGGCGAACGACGTTGCGATGATGACCGAGGTGCTCAGGCGCCGTTTCGCGCCGGACCGCATGGCCGATGACCGTTTCGGTTCTCATCCGGGCCTCGTCGTCGTCGACGGTGGCCGTCCCCAGCTCAACGCTGCGGCCGCGGCTTTGAGCGAGCTCGGCCTTTCCGGGATCCCGCTCGCCGGTCTCGCGAAACGCGAAGAGGAGCTCTTCGTGACCTGGTCGGAGGAGCCGGTGGTGCTGCCTTCCGGGTCGGAGTCACTCTTCCTCGTCAAGCGGATACGCGATGAAGCGCATCGATTCGCCGTCGAGTACCACCGCGCCCTGCGCGGCAAGGCGATGACGGCGAGCGTGCTAGACGATATCGAGGGCGTGGGGCCGAAGCGCAAGAAGGCGCTGCTCAGACACTTCGGCGGCATCAGGCACCTGCGTGAGGCGACCGCCGAACAGATCGCACAGGTGCCGGGTGTGCCGATTCGGGTGGCCGAGGAGATCGCGGCGGTCTTCTCGCAGCGCCAGTAGGCCGTGCGATGTGTGCAGCTGTCTACAGCCCGCGGCGGCGGGTCTCATCGGAGAGCGGGTTCGTTACCAGGACGCCCTTCGTCTTCCTCGAGGCGAGCGTCGTGTTCTCCGGCGCCGGCAACGGGGTGGCTTCGGTCGCCATACCGTGGCTCGTACTGGAGCGCACCGGTGACCCGGCCGCCGCAGGCATCGTGGGCGCGGCGACGGCATTGCCCCTGCTCGCAAGCTCGGTCTTCTCCGGGGCGCTGGCCGACACGCTTGGCCGGCGCCGCATGTCTGTCGTCGCCGACGCGCTCTCGGCCCTATCGGTGGCCGCGATTCCTTTGGTGGACCTCGTCCCATGGGCCCGCTCATGAACCTCGTGATGCAGATCTACACGCCACCCTCCAAGCGCGGACGCGTGATGGGGGTCGTGATGGCGTCGTACTACGCGGCGGGACCGCTCGGCTACCTGCTCGTGGGCTGGCTCGCCAAGGAGCATGGTGTGGAGGACGTGTTCCTCGCTATCGGCATCGCTATGGTCGCGGTGGCTGTGATCGGCGTGCTCGTGCCCGCGCTGCGCAGCCTGGATGAAGAGGGACCCTACGAGGCCGAACTGAAGGCGACCGACGCCAAGCCCACGGTATGAGGTGCGTCACGCGCGCATCTCGATTCCCGCACATCGTGTTTCCTGAATTGTGGTTGGGGTATCCACCTATCAG
>JBBIJX010000062.1:0-9091 GCA_037445775.1 Actinomycetota bacterium | reverse complement strand
GGCGTGCCGGGACAACGAACCGGCACGCCGGCGCGGCGAACGTTCCCGGTCTGATAGCGAACCGGCGTGCCGCCGGCTGCCAGGACTACCTGAAGTGCCCGTCCCGTAGTACCTGCACATCCATGAAGTGCGTGATGAGGATGATGCCGCGTTCTGACATCGCCTTGATCCCCAGCAAGATGCGCTCGGCCACCTCGGGACCGACGATCGTCACGATCTCCACGTTCTTCGAGATGCCGTCGACGTCGCTGAAACCGCCCCGCATTCCGTGCGATCCCGTTCCCACGATGCCGTTGTACATGGTGAAGCCGCTCGCCTCTGAGCGCCGAATCAGATCCAGTACATCGCGGTGGAAACTCTCCTCGACGATGATGCTGATTCGTATCTTGCTGAAGACCTCCATCGTCCGTGCTCCTTTCGAATGACGCGTGTGGTCGCCGCATCGCGGCGGTGACGCTTCTCCCGGCAGACAAGCGCTCCATGGTGGATGCAGCGCTGGTAGGCTGTTCACATCAGTTTACACTTTGGGCTTCGTGCAGGGCGGATAGCCGGAGAGGAGGACGCGATGCGAAACCGGCGACGCGAGGGAGCTGACGCGGCCCTCACCCGCGACATGGTCTCGGCGATGGACATCCGCCGTGCGACGGAGACCCTCCGCCGAGGAGGGCTCGTCGCATTTCCCACGGAGACGGTGTACGGCCTCGGGGCCGATGCCTCGAACAGCGACGCCGTGGCGCGGATCTTCAAGGTCAAAGGGCGTCCGATCGGGCATCCTCTCATCGTTCACGTCGCGTCCGCTGAGCACCTGGACCGATGGGCCCGGGAGATTCCTGACGCTGCGTGGGACGTCGCGAAGCGCTCCTGGCCGGGCCCGCTCACACTGATCCTCAAGCGCGCGCACGACGTGCCCGACCTCATCACCGGGGGCCAGGACACCATCGGGCTGCGCGTCCCAGCCCATCCGGTCGCGCACGCGCTGCTGACCGAGTTCGGAGGGGGTGTCGCGGCGCCGTCCGCTAACCGGTTCGGGCGGATCAGCCCGACGACCGCTGCTCACGTACGAGAGGACCTTGGCGCGGCGGTGGATCTCGTGCTCGACGGAGGCGCGTGCTCTCTCGGGGTGGAGTCCACCATTCTCGACCTCTCAGGCGATCGACCGCGGCTGCTTCGTCCCGGCAGCATCACGCCTCAGGAGCTGGCCGTGACGCTCGGGCGGCGCTGTGAGTCGCCGGGTTCGGGAGGACCCCGTGCCCCGGGCGGACTTGCGAGCCACTACGCGCCGAGGACGCCGCTCCGACTCGTAACGGCATCACAGCTCGAGCGTGTGGCGGCGAGGGAGATCGCGGCCGAACCGCGAGTGGCGATCATGGCCACACACGTACCGGCCATGACGCCCGCGTCGGGCAGCCGATGGCTGACGATGCCGTCCGACCCGCCCGGCTACGCCCACTCACTCTACGCGCGCCTGCGCGAGCTGGACAGCGGGGAGTATCGCCTCATCCTCGTCGAGGTGCCGCCCGAGGGAGAGCCCTGGATGGCGGTACACGACAGGCTGCGCAGGGCGTCGTCGGTGCGCACCGAAGTCGATCAAGCCGATACGGACTGCGCACCGTAAGCTCGTCGGTCAGCCCCCGAGGCGCTCGGCGACCGCATGGTAGATCGGGATTCCGAGGACGATGTTGATCGGGAAGGTGAGCGCCACTGCCGCCGTGAGGGACAGCGACGGGTTCGCTTCCGGCACCGCGGACCGCATAGCCGCCGGGGCCGAGACGTACGAGGCGCTCGCTGCGAAGACGCCGAGCATGGTAGCACCACCCACGCTCAGGCCCGCGCCCAGTCCAAGCACCACCCCTACCACACCGTGGATCGGAGGCATGAGCCACGCGTAAGCGACAAGCCGCGCTCCCACGGTCTTCCACTCATGGAGCCGTCCCGCGGCTACGATGCCCATGTCGAGCATGAAGAGGCACAGGACTCCCTGGAACATGTCGCCGAAGAACGGCACGATCTTGGCCGTGCCCTGCTCGCCGCTCACGTATCCGATCATGAGTGCGGCGATGAGAACGAGGACGGACTTGCCGCGGATGCTGTCTCCCAGTATGCGCACCACGTTGACGTTCATTCCGGGGGAATCCGTCTGGGCGCGGGCGAGCAACGAGCGCGTCAGCAAGATGGCGGTGATAATCGCGAAGCTGTCCATGAACGGGTAGAGCGCAGGCATGAAGGACTCGTACTCGACTCCGATTCGATCCAGGTAGGCGAAACCCATGACCATTGTGACGGCGCTGACCGCACCGTAGTGGCCGGCGATGGAGCCTGCATCGGCGACGCCGAACTTCAGGCGCCGCAGGATCAGGTAACCGACCAGCACGATGGAGATACCGATGAAGACCGCCGCGAGCGCAGGCAGAAGGGTATCCGTGAGACTCACCTTGCTTAGCCCGATCCCGCCCCTGAGACCGATGGCGGCCAAGAGGAAGAGCATCATCGCGGTGCTCATCGCGTCGGGGATCTTGAGATCGGACTTGACCAGCGCAGCCAGCATCCCTAAGGCGAAGAAGAGGATTTGCGGCGTGGTGAGCTGAGTGACAATCTCCGATAGTTCCATGATCCGCCGTTCTCTCCTGGGCCGGGTGGGTGGTAGGCCTACGCGGGGTGTCCGCGGACGCTTGGTGGTAGAAGATACAGCTTCGCGGACGGTTTCTCAATTCGTCGCAGTCACGGAGATGATTGGTGCTTCGACGGGCCATGACCGCCGACGAGTGGAGTCGGGTCACCGGGATCACGGGTTGCAGATGTCGCACCGGCCCGGGTCGGCGCGCCCGCCGTGGCGTACCTCACGGTCTTCGCGCACATCGCAGCGCGCGCAGCCCCAGACCTCGGACAGCGTCTCGCGGGTGGGAAACCCGCACGAGGCGCAGGGAAGCCCGCCTCGTCGCTCGACCACCCAGAAGCCGGGGGCCTCGCACGACGGACAGAGGGAGCACGCCCTGGACGCCAGGTCCTCAGCTGCGAGGCGGATCAGTCCCATCCTGGTCGGGTTGGCGTGTGCGCGGAGGTCAACCTCGACGAAGGCCATCCCGCTCGCGGCAAGCGCCTTGGACCGCCAGAATGCCTCGGCGTAGGATTCCCACGACTGGAGACCCTTGATGATGCGCCCGTCATCGGCGTTGTCGGGCCGTACGACGAGCCCATGCTCCGGGAAGCCCGACTGCCGGGCGAAACGCTCGGCCGCCTCCCACGTGTCCGCGTAGAGGTGACCCGACTTCGCGGCCCCCTGGGCGGAGCCGACCAGCGTGACTCCGCGGGCGTCGTCGACGAGTACGACGATCTCGATGTTCCAGGGAAGCAGGCCCGTGAAGGGGTCGCGGTCGAACGAGCCTTCGCTCGCGACGCCGACCGATGCGCCGAGCAGCGCCAGGCCGATCCGGGCCTTCCGGGTCGCGGCATCCAGCTGGCTGCCATGGCGCGGCGTCTCACGTGTGAAGGTGCCGAGCCGGTCCGTGTCGTAGCCGGAGACGAGCTCGACGGTGCACCCGAGCGGTCCCTCGAGCGCGGGCGCGATGACGCGCTCCTTACCATGCCGGGTGAGAAGCGAGATGCGTTCCCCGGCGTATGCGCTTCCTCCGGGCACCAAGCGTTCGGTCTCCGTCTCCATATCCGATAGACCCGGGCTAGTCCGGGGGTGCGGCCTCCGCCACGCGATCAGGGGTGTCCGCGCCGCCGGGGTCGATGGCGTCGGCGATACCGGCCTCTCCGGCGTGACGCAGGGCACACGCGATCCGTGCCATGAACCGGTCCTGCTCGTCCTCGTCTCCGACAAGCGTTATGTGGCCGACTTTGCGGCCCGGGGATTCGGACTTGCCGTATGCGTGCAGCACCGCACCGGGAATCCGGCGCACGAACTCGCGGTCGGGCACGGATCCGACGAGGTTGACCATGGCCGCCGGTCTCGGTTGGCCGGTGGGACCGAGCGGCAGTCCGCAGATCGCGCGCATGTGGTTCTCGAACTGCGACGTCGTCGCGCCCTCGATGGTCCAGTGACCGCTGTTGTGCACCCGCGGAGCCAACTCGTTGGCCAGGAGGCGCCCGTTCACCTCGAACAACTCGAGGGCCAGCGTCCCGACGTAGTCGAGATCGGCGAGTAGGCGCCGGGCGTACTCCTCGGCGAGACCCTGCCTGGGATCCCCGGCCCTTCCCACGGTGAGACGCAGGATGCCCTCGCGATGCCAGTTCTCGTTGAGGGGGTAGAAGGCCTGCGAGCCGTCGATGGCGCGCACGGCGATGACGGAGAGCTCGCGCTGGAACGAGACGAGCTCCTCGAGGATGGCAGGGACTCGTCCGATCGTATCCCAAGCCACCGAAAGTGACTGGGGAGCGGTGTCGCGCACGACGACCTGGCCCTTGCCGTCGTAGCCGAACGTCCGGGTCTTAAGCACGGCGGGAACGCCGTGCCGGTTCACGGCCTGGTGCAACTCGTCCAGCGAGTTCACCGCCGTGTACGCGGGGACGGGAATGCCAAGGTGCTGGAAGAATCGCTTCTCGGAGAGCCGGTCCTGCGCGACCCTCAGCGCTGCCGCAGAGGGCCGAACGGGAACCCGGTCCGCACACCATTCGACAGCCGCCAGGGGCACGTTCTCGAACTCGTAGGTGACGACGTCGACGCCATCGGTCAACCGCGCCAGTGCCTGGACGTCGTCGAAGTCGCCGCACACGAAGTCACCCCGCGGAGCGGCGCATGAATCGGGAACCGGCGAGAGTAGGGTGTGCGTCATGCCGAGCGCGATGCCGGCGTCCGCCAGCATCCCCGCGAGTTGCCCGGCTCCGAGCAGACCGACTCTCACGAGTGCGGTGCGGAGGGGTCGGACCGCTCGAGCACCGACCGGGTCTGCCTCGTGCGGAATCCGTCGAGCGCGGCCGCGATCTCCGGATGCTTGCCGCCGAGGATGCTGGCGCTCAGCAGCGCGGCGTTCACCGCTCCGGCGCGTCCGACGGCGAGAGTCCCCACCGGGATACCGGCGGGCATCTGGACGATGGACAGAAGCGAGTCAAGTCCGTTGAAGGCGGCGGACTGAACCGGCACCCCCAGCACGGGCAGCGCGGTCTTCGCGGCGGTCATGCCCGGGAGGTGCGCCGAGCCTCCGGCGCCCGCGATTATGACCTCGATGCCGCGGGGGGCCGCGCTCTCGGCGTACTCGAACAGGAGGTCCGGTGTCCGGTGGGCGGACACCACCCTCGTCTCGTACGCGATGCCGAGACTATCGAGGGTCTCGGCGGTATGCCGCAGGGTCTCCCAGTCGGACGTGGAGCCCATTATCACCCCTACCAGGGGCTTCGGCATCTTCTTCTCGGCGGACATCCAGAATCACGCATCCTCTCGTCCGTGTGGTGAACCGGTGTCGAGGTGTGGCGAGCCGGTCTCGTACGGTGCCGCCGGAGGGTCCCGGGGTCACTCCCAGTGAATCCGCTTGCGATTCCGCTGTCAATGCGGCGCGTTGCCGGTCACTGTCGGATCGTCCGGCACCGGCATACGAGGGCGATTCTCTCGGGCCACGTCCCGTCAAGTGGTGTATGAAGCCCTCTGCTCCGGCCTCGAGTATCTCACTCAGCCGGCCATGAGCGCGGGCACCACCTCCTGATCGAGCCCGTCGGCGACGACGAGGACCGGCTGCATCGTCTTCTCGATGGACTCGATCGACATGTAGCGCCGGCTTACCTGCCACTCGTCGTGCTGTTCGGAGAGCACCGAGCCCACGAGCCTGATGATGCTGCCGCGGTCCGGGAAGATGCCCACCACATCGCTCCTGCGCCGGATCTCGCGGTTGAGGCGCTCCTGCGGGTTGTTGGACCAGATCTGACGCCAGTGGCAGACGGGGAACGTCGAGAACGCCGTGATGTCCGCCGCAGCGTCTTCAAGCATCATCGCCACGTCGGGGAAGCGTCCTTCGAGCTGCTCGACGACGCGGGCGAGCTGCGCTGCGACCTCTTCGGGGCACGGCTGGGCGAAGATGGTGCGAACGAGGGTGGCCACGAACGGCTGGGCGGAGCGTGGCACCCGGCAGAGCACGTTTCGCATGAAGTGGGTACGGCACCGCTGCCAAGCGGCTCCGGGCAACACGGCCTCGATCGCTGAGATGAGTCCCTTGTGCGAGTCGGAGATCACGAGCTTGACGCCCGAGAGCCCGCGGGCCACAAGTCCGCGCAGGAACGCCGTCCAAGAAGCCCCGCTCTCTTCTGTGAACGTGTCCACGCCCACGATCTCACGCCTGCCTTCCGCGTTGACGGCAGTGGCGACGATGCAGGCGACTTTCACCACGCGTCCGCCCTCTCGCACGCGGATCGCGAGCGCGTCCACCCACAGGTAGGGGTAGCCTCCGCCGTCGAGCGGACGGCTTCTGAAGGCCGCGACCTCCTCGTCGAGCGTCTTGGCCATGCGCGAGACCTGTGATTTCGAGATGCCCTCGATGCCGAGCGTCTTGACGAGTCCGTCCACGCGCCTGGTCGAGACCCCGCGCACGTAGCACTCGGCGATCACGGCCACGAGCGCACGCTCGGCGCGCCTTCGGTTCTCGAGCAGCCAGTCCGGGTAGTAGGTGCCCTCGCGCAGCTTGGGCACGGCGAGTGCGATCGTGCCCACACGCGTGTCGAGCTCGCGCTCGCGGTAGCCGTTGCGGCGGTTCACCCGCTCATCACTGCGCTCGCGAAAGCCTGCACCGCAGATCGCGTCGGCCTCGGCGCCCATCAGTTCCTCTGCGAAGACACGCAGCATCTCGCGCATCACGTCGAGATCCGCGTCCTCGAGCGTCTTGCGCAACCACGCCAGTCGGTCCATGTTGTCCTTGGTCACTGTCTCCTCCTCGGTCTCGGGCTTCGAACACCCTCGAGGATGGAGCAGTGGCCGCCTCATGTCAGGCGGCCGGGCCTTCGTACACCACTTCCGGGGACGTTAACGCGCGGACTCGATTGCCCCCTCGCATGTAACCTGCGTGCTATGAGCGAAGTGGGGAATCCTGATCTTGCCCATGTTGCGTGCTTGGAGCCGCTGCCCACACTCGGGGCAGGTGCACTTGCATGCGAGGCCGTTCTCGGCCTCAGTGAGTTCAGTGATGTGCACAATCGTTCCGTCGGCACGTCTGCCGAGAGGCACCTTGAGTTCCTCTGTCACGCGACCCCCTCGCCTGACCGAATGCTCCGCCACACAGGGTATCGACTCGCTCTGACATCATCTGGAGCCCGCGCTCTGCCCTCTTGGGACAAATAGTGCAACAGTTATTCACAAGTGTTGTAGTATTTGTCCCATGCGAGAGCCAACGGACACAGCCATAGCGGCCGCTGAGGGCATCTTCCGCGCGCACCACGGGGTGATGCGCACAGGGGAGGCGCTTGATGCGGGCATCCATCGTAGGACTCTCTACTGGATGAGGGACAACGGCCTGCTCGAGCCTCTGAGCCGGGGGGTCTACGTGCTGGCGTCGTCTCCGCTCCCCGGAAGCCCGGACCTCGCTGCAGTGCTGCGACGAGTTCCCAAGGCGGTGGTGTGCCTCGTGAGCGCGCTGGTATATCACGAGATTGGCACCCAGATTCCGAGCGCGGTGCAGATTGCACTTCCTCGAAGTACCCGTCCCCCTCGGTTCGACTACCCGCGCGTTCAGGTATTCAGCATGGGGGAGGAGGCCTTCAAGGCCGGCATCGAGAGCCACACCACCGCAGGCAACACGATTCGCGTCTACTCGCTGGCGAAGACCGTTGCCGACTGCTTCAAGTTCAGGAACAGGATAGGGCACGATGTCGCGATCGAAGCGCTTCAGGAAGCGGTGCGCTCTCGGCGGGTGAGCCCTGCGGAGGTCCTTGAGTACGCGAGGATCGACCGCGTGGACCGTGTGATCAGACCGTATGTTGAGGCGTTGCAGTGAGTCCTCGTGATGTAACCAACGTGCCCGCTTCGGTTCGCGCCCGCCTGCTCAATCTCGCCCGTGAGCGAGACGAGGTCTTCGATCAGTTGCTCGTCTACTACGCGATTGAGCGCTTCCTATATCGGCTTTCTCGCACGCAATGGGGGAGCCGTCTCGTGGTCAAGGGGGCCACCATGCTCCGCGCGTGGGGCACCCCTTTGAACCGCCCGACACGGGATATCGATTTCCAGGGCTACATCGACAACTCGCCCGAGGCCGTAACACGGGCGGTGCAGGAGTGCTTGGCGGTCGAGTACCTGCAGGACGGTCTGGTCTTTGACCGGGAGGTGCGGACCGAGCCGATCAATGTCGAAGATCGCTATCCCGGTATCCGCGCGATCGTCTCGGGTCACCTAGACGGAGCACGCTTCAAAGTGAAACTCGATGTCGGTATCGATGATGCCATCGTGCCTGATCCCGAATGGGTCGAGTACCCTACGCTTCTTGATCTCGATGCGCCACAGATACTCGCCTATTTGCCAGACACGTCGGTGGCCGAGAAGTACGAGACGATGGTGAGTAGGGGTGCAGCGAACAGTCGTATGAAGGACTTCTACGACGTATGGCTGCTGTCTCGCACGCACGAGTTCGATGGGCGGCAACTCGCCGGTGCATTGGCGGCGACCTTCGACCATCGGGGGACACCCCTCTCAGGCGAACCTCCGCTTGCGCTCACGCCAGCCTTCTTCGATTCGGACGATGTACAAGCACAGTGGCGCGCGTTCGTTCGCAAGTCCGCACTGACCGCACCCGAGCGTCTGTCCGAGGTGTGCACCGACATCATCATCTTCATCATGCCGGCTGCTGCCGCCGCCGCTGCAGGCAAGGAGTTCAACCAGACGTGGGCACCATCCCGAGGATGGTCATGATGATGAAGATGAGGAAGAAGAAGAAGTTCTAGTTCGGCCGGGGTGAGCGGCGGCGTCTATCGCTTGAGCAGTTGGTCGCAGGCCTCCAATTCCGGATCATCATGTGGTGTGAATCCGTACCGATGTTCCCCCTCGAAAACCGTTTAGCGGGTATCCTCCGCTACGAGGGTTCGAATCCCTCCCTCTCCGCCATGTGATGTCTCAGGACATCGTGGACAGATGTGTCACGTCATCGTGGACACATCCGGGTTCCCGATAGCCTGATAGATC
>JBBIJX010000061.1:0-9335 GCA_037445775.1 Actinomycetota bacterium | reverse complement strand
CCCGTTCGCCGCAGCGGTGTCAAGCGCCGCGATCACATGAGCGTGCTCACTCGGCCTACACGCTGCCGCGTCGACGTGCACGGCCACTGCACCGGCCTCACAGAGCGCCGCCACCGCGCCTGCAGCTCTCGTAACGTTGTGCGAGCATACCGGCACGAAGCCGGTGAGAGCGACGGTCGTGCCTTGCGCAGCGGCCGTCTCAATGAAAGCGCGCGACCCCGCCTTGAGCGCGGCGAACAACCCCGGCCGCTCCGTAAGCTCGTCGTGCTCGGTACCAGCGGCGAGGACGACGAGTTCCACATGACGAACGCCCGCGCTCAGCGCGCCGCGTGCGTTTTGCGACGCGCCCAACGCCCCCCCGTCCGTTCGGAGCCGGATGCGCTGAACGCCAAGATCGCTCGCGATTCTGACGATCTCGGGAAGCGCGGGGTGCAAGAACGGCTCGAAGCGCACGAAGCTCACGTTCGGACCCGGACCATGCGCCCACGAGGCACAGGCTTCGATGAGTCGCTCGCGAACCGTGCCCACGGTGAATGGCTCGGGCTCAGACGCCCGCCGCCGGGCCGCGCACAGCGTGCACGAGACCGGACCGCCAGTGCCGATCGAGACGTGTGCGAAGGTGATCACGCGACTCCCCTCTCCGAATCAAGTCTAGACGAAGAGGTGCGCTACCCCCGTGACAGCACGAAGATGGCCACGTCGTCGGAGAGCACGTCGCCAGAGAACCCCACGACCGCGTCCTCGATGCGCTGCGCGGCGTCGTCGGGGCCGAGCCCGGCGAGTGCCGCCGCGAGTCGCATCAGCCGCTCCTCCCCGAAGAACTCGCCCGCGGCATTTCGCGCCTCGGTCACGCCGTCTGTATATAGCACGAGTAGATCGCCAGCCCCGACAGCTAGCGCGTCCTCCAGAAACGTCACTTCCTCGAGCGCGCCGATCACCGGCGACCCGCAGCCGGTGACATCGACAGTGCCGTCTCGCCGTACGACAAGTGCGGGCGGGTGGCCCGCGCGACAGTACCGTGCGCGCCCGCTCTCCGGATCGAGAACCACCAGCAGGACGCTCACGAAGTCGCGAATGTGCGACGAGGCCACGAGCACGGAGTTGGTCCGCTCCATGATCTCAGCTGGCGATGCGGACTCATGGGCAAACGCCCGAAGCGTCTGCTTCACGAGCACGGTGAGCACAGAGGCGGCCAGCCCCTTCCCAGAGACGTCACCAACGAGCACCCCGACGCAGCCCCCAGCAGCGCAGAACAGATCGTAGAAGTCGCCGCCCACACGCGCGGCGACCGTGGACGAGCGATATCGATGCCCATACGCAACTCCGGGTACCGACGCCTCGAGCCGCAACAACGCCTCCTGCAGCGTCTCGGCGATCCGGTGCTCGGCTGCGAAGTCGTTTGCGTTGGCGTAGACACGCGAGAGCACGCGTGCCAGACGCCGCACAGCGTCCTTGTCCTGCGCGTCGAAGCCAACGCCCGCGTTCGACCTGCCGAAGAGCAGCGCACCGACCCACTCTCCGCGCACCGATACGGGCGTGATGATAGCCTCGCGCCACCCCCACGCCTCGTACAAGAGCGAGGCGTCTCTGGCTCCGTCGCCGACTGTGACCACCGGCGCCACGTTGGGCGCGGATGCTGAGGCGGAGATCCTCGCGCCGTGGTTCGGCACATCTAGGACCGCACCGGAGTCGACACCGAGTCCGTGACGCACCTCGAAGCGGTCGTTCGAGTACGAGCCGAAGACGGCGCCGTCGCACCCGAGACCGCGCGCCATGACGCCGAGCATCTCGGGCATCATCTCGTCGAGGACGTGCGAGTTCGCGAGCGAAGCGGTCGCCTCGGCGAGCGCCGCTTCAGTGTCACGCGAGCGCCGGGCGCCGCGCAGGTGTCGCGCGCTCGCGACCGCGGTCATGACCCGGTCCGCCGCGACGCGCGACGCGATACGCTCGGCCTCCGAGATCATGTGCGGCTCCGACCACGTGCACTCGAGCACGCCGTAGAGCTCGCCTTCGAGGTAGAGGGGGACCCCGAGCATCGATCTCACACCAAGGTCGTCGTGCGCGCTGCGGTGGGCGGCCGACGTCTTCACGCCGTCGACCGACACGACATCACCTGCCTGAGCGACCTCAGCGGCAAAACCCTCGTCACGCCCCATCGAAAAGCCGCTAACAGCCTCCTCGGGATAGCCGGCCTGCATAGCGATGACCCATCGCTCTCCTTCTAGCACGTAGAGCAGCGCGCCGGTTGCTTCGAGCACGTCACGCAATGCAGTGAGCGTCTCGGTCATGAGTGCAACGGGGTCGGTCCTCCCCACCGCGCCGGACACGATCCGCAGGAGCCCCTGTGACAGCCGGTTCGCCGTCTCGAGGTCGTCGAGCGCGGACCGCAACTCCTGCTCGCGCCTGCGGCGACCGCTGATGTCGCGGATGACGGAGAGAGCGTATCGCTGACCGACGATTGTCACGCCCCGCGAGCTGACTTCAACAGGAAACACGGTCCCGTCCTCGCGCAGGTGCTCGGTCTCGAACAGGATTCCAGTGTCGAGTGCGGTCTCGAGCTGAAGCGGCGCTGCATCGATGGTATGTGGAGCCCTCAGGTCAAGAACGCTCATCTGGTGCAGCTCGGCGCGCGGGTAGCCGTACGCGCGCTCGGCCGCAGCGTTGGCGAGCGCGATGCGCCCATCGGGCTTCACGAGAATGACGATGTCGCGAACGTTCTCCACGAGCGCATGACACGCCTCGATGGCGAAGACGACGTCGTCGTCCTCACACGCGTGGACCATCTGCTCCCACAGACGTTCTTCCAACTCCGACGCCCCCACGTGTCCGGCGTCCCCACGTGCCGCCGGCCGGCAACGTTCCGGCCTTCGCGCTCAGTCTAGCGCAGCGCGTGTGTCATGCTCATGTCGCTCCCTGTCCCGCGTGCGCGACGATCAGCAGGAAACGCCACAGCGGCTCCCCCGTTTCGGAGGAGCCGCTGCTCATTGCTGGTGTCCGAGGCGAGAGTTGAACTCGCACGCCCTTGCGGGCACTAGGCCCTCAACCTAGCGCGTCTGCCATTCCGCCACTCGGACATTAGGCCGTCCCAACGGACAGCGAGGGGTATTCTAGCAAGGTGTCCCGACCCGCGCCACCCCTGCTCACGGCGTTGTTCGTGGTGCTGCGCGCTCCCCTCGCAGGCACGCGGACTCGGCTCAGCGCGCCGCAGTGAGGTTCCCGAGGCCCGTCTTGACCGCCGACACGTCGATGGGGTTCGGCGCGGCGAAGTGGCAGGCCGCGCTGTGGCCCGGCGCGACCTCTCTTAGCGGCGGCTCCTCGCTCGAACACACGGGCTGTGCGATGGGGCAACGGGTGTGGAAGCGGCAGCCGGACGGCGGATCCACAGGGCTTGGGACGTCTCCCTCGAGCAGGATGCGGCGACGGGAACGCTGCACGGACGGATCGGGAACCGGGACCGCAGAGAGCAGTGACTGCGTGTAGGGGTGGTGCGGCAGATCGTAGAGCCGTTGGCACGGCGATATCTCGACGATCTTGCCTAGGTACATCACGCCCACCCGATCGGAGATGTGACGGACCACGCTCAAGTCGTGAGCGATGAACAGGTAAGTAAGCTTGAACTCGCTCTGAAGGTCTTCGAGCAGGTTGATGATCTGGGCCTGAATCGAGACGTCGAGCGCGGAGACGGGTTCGTCGCACACGACGAGCTTCGGCCGCGTCGCGAGCGCGCGGGCGAAGCCCACACGCTGACGTTGGCCGCCGGAGAACTCGTGCGGGTAGCGGTCGACGTGCTCGGGGTTGAGGCCCACCACCTGCAGCAACTCCTTCACCCGCTCACGCTGTTCGTCCGGGCTGCCGAGCCCGTGAATCAGGAGCGGCTCGCGGATGATGTTGCCCACCGTCATGCGCGGGTTGAGCGATGCATAGGGGTCCTGGAACACGATCTGGAGGTCGCGGCGGACCTGGCGGAGCGCCTCGCGAGGAAGGTTCATGAGGTCGCGTCCCTGAAACTCGACACGGCCGCTCGTCGGCTCGAGCAGACGCATGATCAGCCGCGCCGTCGTCGACTTGCCGCACCCGCTCTCGCCCACAAGGCCGAGCGTCTCGCCTTCCTTCACGTGGAACGAGATGTCGTCGACCGCGTGGACCGCCCCCACGCGGCGCAGCAGCACCCCGCCCCGTACGGGGAAGTGCTTCACGAGGTTCTCGACTCGGAGGATCTCAGCCACCCGCTGCCACCCCTTCACCAGGCGTCCTGGAATCGCTGCGGGGGCACACAGGCTCGTCGGCGAAGTCGCCCGCGAAGTGGCAGGCCGCGACATGTCCTGGACCAACTTCGCGAAGCTGCGGATACTCCTCGCAGCAGATGTCCTGCGCGAACCGGCACCTCGGGCGGAAGTGGCACCCCTTCGGCAGATGTATGAGTGACGGCGGCACGCCCGGGATGGGCAACAGACGCTGCTCCCCGACGCACTCGTCAAGGCGCGGCAGCGAGCGCAGGAGCCCCCATGTGTACGGATGCGCGGGCGCGGCAAACAACTCGTCGACCGCCGCGAACTCGACCTTGCGGCCGCCGTACATCACGGCGACGTGATCCGCCATCTCGGCTACTACCCCAAGGTCGTGCGTGATGAGGACTATGCTCGACCCGGAGTCGAAGCGTAGGTCGTTCATGAGCGAGAGGATCTGCGCCTGGATCGTCACGTCGAGCGCCGTGGTGGGTTCGTCTGCAACGAGGATCTTTGGGCGGCACGACAAAGACATAGCGATCATCGCGCGCTGACGCATACCGCCGGAAAGCTCGTGGGGGTACTGGTCGAGCCGCCGCGCGGCTTCCGGGATCCCCACGCGCTGCAACAGCTCGAGCGCGCGCTCGCGCGCCTCATCTTTCGTCACGCGGTCGTGCTGGCGAATCGCCTCCGATATCTGGTTGCCCACGGTGAAGACGGGGTTTAAGGCCGTGAGCGCGTCTTGGAAGATCATCGCGATCTCGGCACCTCGCACCTCGCGCATCTGCTCCTCAGGGAGGCCCACCAGCTCGCGACCGTCGAAGGTGATGCTGCCCTCGACGATACGCGCCGTCTTCGGGAGCAGGGCGAGCGCGGAGAGTACCGTAACCGTCTTGCCGGATCCGGACTCGCCCACGATCGCTAGCGTCTCCCCCGCGGCCAGCTCCAGGTCGACCCCGTCGACCGCCTTCACGACACCCTCTTCGGTGTCGAAGTGGGTCCGCAGTCCCTCGATCTTCAAGAGCGGCTCCGCCGCGGAGGTGGACGGCGCCACGCCTACTCCTTCACCCGGATCTGCGTCGGATCGAGAGCGTCACGCAGCCCGTCGCCGAAGAAGTTCACTGACAGTACCGTGATGACGATAGCCATGCCCGGCGCCCACGTGAGCCACGGGTAGAGCGTCATCGTTGACTTCGCGTCCGTGAGCATGTTCCCCCAGCTCGGTGTAGGCGGCTGGATGCCGAAGCCCAGGAAGGAGAGCACCGACTCGATGATGATCGCGGTGCCCACCGCAAGCGTCGTGTTCACCACGATGGGAGCGACGGCGTTCGGTAGGATGTGCCGTGTGATGATGCGCCAGTCCGACGCGCCCATCGCATGCGCGGCCTCGACGAACTCCTTCTCGCGCAGCGCGAGGAACGAGCCTCGCACGAGACGGGCCACTCCCATCCACGTCAGCAGCCCCAAGATGATCACGATGCCCCACATCGAGCCGCCGGTCGCTTTGCCGGCGACCATGAGAAGCGGCAGGAGGGGCAGCATCAGCACCATGTCGGTGAAGCGCATCAGCGTGTTGTCGACGAACTTGCCGTAGTAGCCCGACGCCATGCCCACGAGCGTACCGATCGACGAGGCGAGCACGGCCACGACGACACCCACCATGAGCGAGATGCGCCCACCCATCATGAGCCGTGACAGCTGGTCGCGGCCGAGTTCGTCGGTGCCGAGCCAGTGCTCCGCCGAGGGCGGTTTCGCGCCCATGTACGTGATCTCCGTGTAGTCGTACGGTGCGATCCAAGGGGCGAGGATCGCCACCACATAGAGGATCACGAGCACGATCGCGCCGAGCATCGCCATCCGGTGACGCCGAAAGCGCCTGACGAACATCTCGGTCTGCGTGCGTCCCGCGACGTAGACGAGTTCGCCCGTGGGATCCATCGGCGAGCGGCCGGAGCCTTCCAGCGGCACGACCTGGCCGTTGCGCGTCTCCTTCGTCTTGAACGCCGCCATCCGAGAGCTGCGGTCCGTCCTCTTGCGCCCCTCCATCGCCCTACTCCTGCCTGATCCGGGGATCGAGAAAGCCGTACAGGATGTCGGCGAACAGGTTGAAGAGCACGAGAACGACCGACGTGAACAGCACGCACCCCATGATCATGGGGAAGTCGCCCTGCACGAGCGACTGGTAGAAGAGCCGTCCCATGCCGGGCCACGCGAAGATGGTCTCGGTCACAACGGCGCCGCCAAGAAGCGCCGCGAAGTCGAGCGCGACGATGGTGACGACCGGGATGAGTGCGTTCTTGAGCGCGTGCTTGCCGATGACGACCCGCTCCGGCAGGCCCTTGGCGCGCGCGGTCCTGAGGTAGTCGGAGTTCACGACGTCGAGCATCGCCGAGCGCTGGTAGCGGCTCCACCCCGCGATGGTCGCGAGTGAGAGCGTCAACACGGGCAGCACGAGGTGCTGGAGACGATTCACGAGATCGTCCTCCATGCCCGTGGTGTACATGCTCGCGGTGTAGAAGAGCGGTTCGGAGCGGCCGAGCCAAACCATCAGGTAGTAGCCGAGCACGAGCTGGAGTATGAGGCCGAAGAAGAAGACGGGCATCGAGAAGCCGAAGAACGACAACGCGGTCACGGTGTAGTCGAGTTTCGAGTACTGGCGCAGCGCCGAGAAGACCCCGAGCGGCAACGCCACCAGAAGGCACAGCAAGACGGTCGCAGACATCAACACGAGCGTGTTCTGGAAGCGCTGCCATATCACGGGCATGACCGGCACCTTCATCGTGAAGCTCTTCCCCCACTCGCCCTCACCGGTCGCGGTGTGTTTAAGCCAGTAGAAGAACTGCACGTAGCGAGGCTGGTCGAGCCCCATCTGACGCTCCAGCCGCGCGACATCCGCAGGTCTGATGCGCGGGTCCGCGCGGAGGCGGGCGAGCGGATCGCCAGTAGCGCTCACCGCCGCGAAGACGATGACCGCGCCGAGCGCCAGCACCATGACGCTGTAGAAGACACGCCGGATGATGAACGGGCCCAGCCGACGCAGGTGATTGAAGAACGACCGCAACGACTTCACGTGTCGAATCCGCGCCTCTCGGAAGAAGACGAACCTCACGCACTCGGGACAAAGGTTAGCGCACGGCCGTCAGGAACGGTACACACGCACGTGACGGGGCGGGTGTGCTTCACGCACACCCGCCCCGTTGACACATCCGCGATAGACGCGTTGGACAGGCCGGTTCAGCTACTTCGCAGGCGCGGCGTCCGAACGCCACCAGTCACCCATGTTCCAGAACACGCCTTCCAGCGTCGCGTTGTTCTGCGGGCCCTTGATGACGTCCTTGACCGCCAGCAGCGAGAGGCGCTGGTACAGCGGTATCAGCGGCACGTCCTCTGCCATCTGCGTCTGGATCGCCTTCACAAGCTCCGCGCGCTTCGCAAGGTCGATCTCGGCGTCAGAGTCGGCGCACAGCTGCGTCACGGAGTCGTTCTTGTAGCGGTAGTAGTTCTGGCCGTTCGGCGGAAGCGACTTACCCGAGAACAGCGTCGTTACGCTCGGGTCCGGCGCGGCGAGCCATGCCCACTCGCCGGTCACGAAGTTCCCCTTCACCGTCGACTCGCCGAAGAACGTCTGAGCCTCTTCGAACTTGAGCTTCAGCTCGATGCCGACCTCCTTCAGCTGGGCCTGGAGAATCTGACCCATCTTCTCCCGGCCCTTGTTGCCGGCGGTCGTCTTCCACTCGAGCGTGAGCTTCTTGCCGCCCTTTTCATAGATGCCGTCGCTGCCCTTCTTCCATCCGGCCTCTTCTAGCAGTGCCGTGGCCTTGGCGGCATCATAGGTGTACTTCTCCCACGCCGGGATATAGAACTGCGGCTGCTCGGGCACGAGAATGCTGTTGAGCGGCTTCACCTGGCCGAGCATGACCTCGTCTACGATCTTCTGGCGGTCGATGGCATAGGCGATCGCCTGGCGCACCTTGACGTCATCGACCGGCGCCTTCGAAACGTTGAACGCGAAGTGCTCCCAGATGGTCCCGGCGTCCGCTTGGACGCTCACGCCGTCGATAGCCTCGAGCTGCTCGATGAGCGCGGGATCGGGCGAGGGGTTGACGGCGTCGACCTCACCGGTCTTCATCTGCGCGATCTGGGTGTTTGTGTCAGGAATCCACTTGAAGACGACCTTGTCGAGCCACGCGGGCGTGCCCCAGTAGCCGTCGTTGCGCTCGAGCGTGATCGAGTCGCCCTTCACCCACTCTGAGAACTTGAACGGGCCGGAGGCGACGGGAATCGACTCATTCATGACCGTGTCGAAGTCCTGGCCCTCGAGCACGTGCTTCGGAAGCACGCAGGAGGAGGCGGATAGCCACTCACGATAGGGAGCATACGTCTTCTTGAAGACGAACTTGACCGTCTTGTCGTCGATGACTTCGCAGGTCTCGACGTCCTCGTAACCAGTCTTGGAGAGTATCTTCCACTTGTCGCTCATGATCGTGTCGTACGTGAACTTCACGTCGTCTGCAGTGATCGGCGTTCCGTCAGACCACGTCGCCTCCGGCTTGAGTTTCCACGTGACGGTGAACGGATCCTTCGTCACGCCACCATTGGCCTCGTCCGGAATCTCCGCTGCGAGCATCGGCTCGTACGTGAAGTCGGGCTTGATGCGCACGAGTCCCACAAGCACGTTGGAGATGACGTCCTTCGTGGCCATCATGTCGCCGCCCTCGATGAACGGGTTCAGGATCGCCGGTTCCTGCTCGTAGCCGATGACGACCGTTCCGCCCTTGACCGGCCCCTCGGCCGCGGGCTTCTCCGGCTCCGCAGGCTCGCTCCCGCCGCAGCCTGCGAGCCCGGCCACCGACAGCGCCAAGGCCAACACGAGCAGCGCTGCGATGGGCTTACGTAGATGCATCGTCACCTTGCTGCCTCCCTTCGACGACAGGCGGCGCACCGCCCTGACTGGGGTACCTGCAGTCTCTCCCCAATCCACGATTGTTTGTCCCCCTTGATGCCCCGCTCCACACGCGCGACCTGCACGGGCACGCGCGCGCCACCAAGTCTCCACCTGTAAGGCGAGCGGCGCAACCCTGCACTGTTGGAAAGCGCGAGCAATCGGGT
>JBBIJX010000060.1:0-9475 GCA_037445775.1 Actinomycetota bacterium | reverse complement strand
GGTGGCGTGCGAGGTCATCGACGTCGACCGCTTCGGCTCCGTGCGTTTCAACATCAGCGCCGAGGAACTCGAGCCGCTCGGGCTCAAGACCCGTGCGCTCGGCATCGCCGCGGGACACACGACGATCGAGGTTCCGTTCGGCGCTACCTTCGCCGACGTCCGGGAGGGGGAGCCGGTGATGGTGATCGACTCGTCAGGCTGGCTCACGCTGGCTCTCAACAAAGGCAGCGCGCTTGAGCGCTACGGCATCGAAGTGGGTTCAACGGCGACGGTCCGGGGCGTTCACTGACGTCGCGTGTCAGGGGTGTGGGTTAGGCTCTCAGTGATCGTATGACTGAGGAGGCCTGCCAACCCATGAGAGCGCGCTACGTCAATGAGCTCACTGAGGGCTCACGCGTCGACGCGGTGTTCGTCATGCGCGCGAAGGAGATGCGTGCGGCCCGCAGCGGTGACGCTTATCTGGCGCTCACGCTCGGCGACCGGTCGGGCAGCGTTCCGGGGGTCCTCTTCCGTCCAAGCCGCGTCGCCGCCGAGACGCCCGCGGGCGCGGTGGTACGGGTGCGGGGCACGATCACGCGCTACCGCGGGGTGCGCAGGGTCTCCGTCGAGGACCTCGCCCCCGCCCCTTCGTGGAATCCCGAAGATCTCCTCGCACCGGCCCCGCGACCGCTCGAAGAGTCCCGCAGGGAGTTCGCGGCGCTCGTGCGCATGGTAGCCCGCGCCGATCTGCGCAGAGTCCTCGACGTGGTCTTTGGGGACGACACGCTCATGCGCTCGTTCAGCACGCTTCCCGCTTCGCAGTCGTACCATCACGCTTGCGTTGGCGGGCTTCTGGAGCACTCCGTCACCGTCGCCGGGTTGTGCGCCCGGCTGGCTGCGCGCTACGAGGCGGTCGATCGCGACCTGCTCGTCACTGCGGCACTGCTGCACGACGTGGGAAAGGTCGACGAGCTGACGCTCGACGCCGCTGCGGCGTACACGGACGAGGGACGGCTGCTCGGGCACGTCACCCTTGGGGTCGTGCGCGTGAGGCAGGCGGCCGAGCGCGCCCGGCTCGAGCGGGGATCCGCCCTAGTGCTGGAGCACGCGATCTTGTCGCACCACGGAGAGCTCGAGTGGGGATCACCGAAGCGCCCCTCGACGATCGAGGCGCTCATCCTGCACCACGTGGACAACCTCGACGCCAAGACCTCGGGCTTCCTCTCTCTCGTGGAAGGGGCGGTCCGGGTCGATGAGGTGTGGACCGACGCGCATAATCTCTTCCGCCGCCCCCTGTTCGCCCCGCGGTCCGCCGACGACGACCGGCCGCGGACCGCGCCCCTCGATGACGAAGTGGCGTGCGCCGGTGCGCCGTGCTGACGGGATGCGGGAGGCTGCGGCATGTTGCCGCTCGGCGGGTCGGAGAATCCTCTAGAATCGTGCCACCACCCAGCGACAGACGGTGCGTCATGAGACAGGAGGCATCACACGATGGCAGAGCTTCCCCGGATTGAGATCGGCGTCTTTGGCGGCAGCGGCTTCTACGAGTTGCTCGATGACCCGAAGGAGTACCGGGTCGGAACGCCGTTCGGCGCGCCGTCCTCGCCGGTCATGGTAGGTCAGATCGGCGGCAGGACCGTGGGATTCCTGCCGCGACACGGCAAGGACCACAGCCTGCCTCCCCACATGATCAACTTCCGCGCGAACGTATGGGCGATGAAGGAGATGGGCGCCGCGCGCATCATCGGCCCGAACGCCTGCGGTTCGCTGCAGCGCCATGTCGAGCCCGGCCACTTCGTCATCTGCGACCAGTTCGTGGACCGCACGAGCGGCCGAAAGGACACGTTCTACGACGGTCCGGTCACAACACATGTCTCGTCTGCGGACCCGTACTGCCCGGCGATGCGCGAGACGGCGATCGAGACGGCTGCCGAACTCGGCATCACCGCGCACCCCACCGGTACCGTCGTCGTGATCCAAGGCCCGCGCTTCTCCACGCGCGCGGAGTCACGATGGTTCGCCGCGCAGGGATGGGAGGTCATCAACATGACCCAGTATCCCGAGTGCTACCTCGCGCGCGAACTCGAGATGTGCTACCTCAACATCTCGCTCATCACCGACTTCGACGCCGGTATGGAGGGCGTCCCGCCCGTGACCAACGATGAGGTCGTCCGGGTCTTCAACGAGAACAACGCCAAGGTGAAGTCGCTCATCCACGCGGTGATCCCCCGGCTGCCTGCCGAGCGCTCGTGCCCGTGCGCCACGGCGCTTGAGGGCGCGGCGTTCTAGCGGCCTCGCGTACCGCCCGCTCCAAGGAGGTCGAGTGTTCGACGTACCCACGGTCAAGATCGGGCGTGTCTTTGGCATACCGGTCGAGATCGACCTGAGCTGGTTCGTGATCTTCGGCCTCGTGTCGTTCTCGCTCGCTACGACGGTCTTCCCGCAGATCGAGGCTTCGAGGGGGGCGTCCGCGTGGGTCTACGGTTCCGTAGGCGCGATCACGGCACTGCTCTTCTTCGCGTCGATACTCGCACACGAGCTGTGTCATTCGCTCGTCGCGCGCGCAACGGGCGGGGGAGTGGAGCGGATCACGCTGTTCATCTTCGGGGGCGTTGCCCAGATGGACGACGAGCCCGAGAGTGCGGGTCGTGAGTTCCTGATGGCCGCCGCGGGCCCGGGGATGAACCTCGTCATCTCAGCGGTGGCGTTCGGCGGCTACTCACTCGCGTGGGCACAGGGCGCGCCGTGGTGGATCTGGGCGCCTCTGGAGTACCTGTCGGGCATCAACGTGCTCGTGGCGCTCTTCAACCTGCTTCCCGGATTCCCACTGGATGGAGGGCGGGTGCTGCGCTCGATGCTGTGGGGTGCGACCGGAGACCTCCTCAAGGCGACCCGCTGGGCATCACGCGCCGGCCAGTTCATCGGCTGGGGCATGGTGACGATGGCCGTCCTCGGCGTCGTGCAAGGCGATGCCGGGTACATCTGGTTCGGGCTCGTGGGTTGGTTCGTCGCGAATCTCGCTGGTCAGGCATACCGTCAGCAGTTGCTGCGCGCTCGCGCCCAGGCGGTGCGCGTGATCGACATCATGACCCCGGCCCCCGAGTACGTTCCGGGCGACGCGACACTCGACGCCCTCGTGCACGACCGGCTTCTGGGAGGCCGGCACAGCCGCTACCCGGTCATCCACGAGGGTTCCATCGTCGGCCTGGTCACGCTCGCGGACGTCAAGGCGGTCGACCGGGCGGACTGGCCCTACGTCAGGACCATCGACGTGACGAACCGCGATCTCGGAGCACTGGTCGTGCCGCAGGACGCGTCTGTGGCATCGGTGATCCCGCGACTCGCCGGCGACAGTCCCGGTGCGCTGATCGTCGCAGGAGATGGCCGGCTCGCAGGAATCATCACGCGCGCGGACGTGATCGCACTCCTGAAGGATTCGGTGCAGTCCGCGCCATAAGGCGTCGGCCGGGCTCGCGGAAGCGGCGGAATCGCCCACCGGAGGCAGCGACCCCTTGCCGAGCTTTGTAACACTTGTTACGATATTTGCGTGCTGTTCGGACAGTGCAGGTGTATCGCATGGGGAGTCCGTTGTGACCGGGTCCGAGTCGATAGAGCGTGTGCCGCAGGGCGTGGTCGAGCGGCTGCCGGGGTACTTGAGCGCGCTGCTCCACGTGCGCGGGCAGGGTTTGGAGACGGTGTCTTCCGCCCGCCTGTCGGAGCTCACGGAAGTGAATTCCGCTCAGATCAGACGTGACCTCGGCTACTTCGGGACGTTCGGAACCCGCGGTGTAGGCTACGACGTCTCCCAGCTGATCGACTCGATCCAGCACATCTTGGGCTCTGACCACGCGCACCGGGTCGCGATCCTTGGCGCCGGCAACCTCGGATCTGCGATCGCCGGATACGACGGGCTGCGCGCGCGCGGCTTCGTCGTCGCGGGTCTGTTCGACACCGATCCGGCGAAGGTGCGGCAGCGCATCGCCGGCCTCATCGTGCGTGATGTCTCCGAACTTCCGCGCGTGGTGCAAGAGCAGCAGGTCAGTTTCGGCGTGATCGCGGTTCCTCCCGAGGCGGCACAGGAGGCGGCCGACCGGCTCTGCGATGCAGGGATCCGCGTGATCCTGAACTACTCGCCTTCGTATGTGAAGGTTCCCGAGGGTGTCGTCATACACAACACGGACCCCGTCAGCGAGCTGTTGCACACACTGTACTACCTGTCGCGTGTCGAAGGCGTGGCGGGGGCATCATCTGTGGTGGTACGCTGATAGCGAGAGAGCTGCGGTCGACCGGTATCGGCCGTTGACGAACTGGACTGGAGGTTCGGCGCATGTTCCGTAGCATCGGATGGCAAGAGCTCGTCATCGTCCTTGTGATCGTGCTCATTCTCTTCGGCCCCAAGCGGTTGCCTCAGCTGGGCAAGATGCTCGGCAAGACGGCCCGCTCGATCCGTGAGGGCGTGGAAGGCAAGCTCGATGACGACGATGAGACCGGCGAATCCGGCACCACGGCGTCGGTCGAGAAGAAGGACGACGAGAAGGCCAAGGTCTGAGCCGCACCGCGGGTTCGCATGCCGTTGAAGCGCGCTTATGGGTGCGGGTTGCCAACCATTCTTCATCGGCTATACTTTCGTGGACATTCGACGGGCTGCCCCGGATTCTGGGCAGCCCGTACGGTTAGCCACGCGAAAGGGAGCGGGTGTGACCGCCCCGCCCCACCGGGAGTCGCCTGATGCACAAAGAAACCGCGCTCACCCCTGAAGGCCAGGCACGTCTTGAGGAGGAACTGCGCCACCTTGAGACGGTGCGCCGCCGCGAGGTCGGCGAGCGCATCAAGGAGGCCAAGGAGTTCGGGGACATCTCTGAGAACTCCGAGTACGACGACGCCAAGAACGAGCAGGCGTGGGTCGAGAGCCGAATCCTTGAGATCAACCAGATCCTCGCGCACGCCACCATCATCGACAAGCCCAAGAGCGCGCCGTCGAAGGTCACCCTGGGGTGTCACGTCGAGCTCAGGGACATCGACGGCGGAGAGGTGCACAAGTACCAGGTCGTAGGCTCCGCCGAGGCGGACCCCACGAAGGGCAGCATCAGCAACGAGTCGCCCGTGGGGCAGGCGATCATCGGCCACAAGAAGGGCGAGCGGGTCGAGGTGACCACACCGCGCGGTGCGGTGATCGCCTACGAGATCGTCAAGATCTCGCGGTAGGCCGATGTCTGACGAACCGCGCGAAGCCGAGGGAGTCGAGGACGACCCGTTCGTCGTGCGGCGCGCGAAGCTCGAAGCGCTCAGGCGCGCCGGCGTGGATCCCTACGTCGACGGCTTCGACGTCACGGCGAGCGCGGGCGGGCTCGCGGAGCGCTACGCCGCCCTAGAGGCTGGGGCAGAGACCGCCGACGTGGTCACGGTGGCCGGCCGACTGGTGGCCCGGCGCGACCAAGGCAAGATGGCCTTCCTGGTCCTGCGCGACGCGACGGGTGAGATCCAACTCTTCTGCCGTGTGAACGTGCTCGGGAACGAGGCGTTCGAGTTTGCGAAGGACCTCGACCTCGGCGACTGGGTAGGTGCGACCGGCGCGGTGCTGCGCTCGCGCCGCGGGGAGCTGAGCGTGCAGGCCGAGTCGGTGACACTGCTCTCCAAGTCGCTCTCGCCCTTGCCAGAGAAGTACCACGGACTCACCGACACCGAGACCCGGTATCGCCAACGCTACGTAGACCTCATTGCGAACCCCGAAGTGCGCCTGGTCTTCGAAACGCGATTCCGCATCATCGCCGCGATCAGGCGCTTCATGGAGCAGGCGGGCTACCTCGAAGTGGAGACCCCGATGCTCCAGCCGGTGCCCGGCGGAGCGGCCGCCCGCCCGTTCGTCACGCACCACAACGCCCTCGACATGCCGCTGTACTTGCGAATCGCCCCGGAGCTCTATCTGAAGCGGTTGCTCGTAGGGGGGTTCGAGCGTGTCTATGAGATCAACCGTTCGTTTCGCAACGAAGGCATGAGTCCGCGGCACAACCCCGAGTTCACGATGCTCGAGGCGTATCAGGCGTACGGCAACATGGCGTCGATGATCGAACTCACCGAAGGGATCATCACCGCCGTCGCCCTCGAGATCCTCGGTACGCTTGAGCTCACGTACCAAGGCGAGCACGTGTCGCTTGCGCGTCCGTGGCGTACCGCGTCGCTGAGCGATCTTGTGAGTGAGTCCGCAGGCTGTGAGCTCTCGGTGCACACTCCCGTTTCGCAGTTGCGGGCCCAGTGCGACCGGCACGACGTACCCTTCGAGGACGCGTGGGGACCGGGCAAGCTCATGAACGAACTCTTCGAGAAGCTCGCGGAGCACACGCTCACCGAGCCCACGTTCGTGACGCACTACCCGGCGGAAACCTCGCCGCTAGCGCGCCGCAACGACGCCGATCCCGAGCTCACCGACCGCTTCGAGCTCATCATCACCGGGCGTGAGTTCGCGAACGCGTTCTCGGAGCTGGTGGACCCGGTCGACCAGCGCAGCCGTTTCGAGGCGCAGGCGGCCGCGAAGGCCGCAGGTGATGCTGAGGCGATGTGGGTCGACGAGGACTATCTGCGCGCACAGGAGTACGGCATGCCCCCGGCGGGCGGGCTCGGCATCGGCATCGACCGGCTCGTCATGCTCCTCACCGACCAGCCGTCCATCCGCGACGTGCTGCTCTTCCCGCACATGCGGCCGGAGGCCTGAGGCGGGTCCTCGCCGCGCGGCCCTGTCCGCAGAATCTGAGTCCATCGCACTCATATCCGTGGCACCGCGCTTGCTCTAAGCCCTTCTGCAGCAAGCACGCGTCAGCGCGGGCGGGTATACTCGTGTCAGACATCTGACGGTCGCACTCCGGCCGTAGGGAGCGGGGAGAGGCGCATGTTCGAGAGGTTCACCGAGAAGGCGCGCCGGGTGGTCGTCTACGCCCAAGAAGAGGCGCGCATGCTGAATCAGAACTACATCGGGACCGAGCACCTGTTGCTTGGGCTCATCCGCGAGCAGGACGGCATCGCCGCGCGCGCGCTCGAGTCGCTCAACATCTCGCTCGAAGATGTGCACGCGCAGGTCGAGGATCTGATCGGGAAGGGCACGTACGTTCCCACGGGGCACATCCCCTTCACGCCTCGTGCGAAGAAGGTTCTCGAGTTGAGCCTTCGCGAAGCGCTACAGCTGGGGCACAACTACATCGGGACGGAGCACATCCTGCTTGGGCTCATCCGCGAGGGTGAGGGAGTGGCTGCCCAGGTGCTCATCAATCTCGGGGCGGACCTCGACAAGGTGCGCTCCGCGGTCATCCAGCTGCTCTCCGGCCATTACGGCAAGCAGACGGGTGAGCCGGGGGAGGAGCGGCGCGGGGGCGGCGCGGGACCATCGTTGCTTGACGAGTTCGGCCGCAACCTCACGCGCCAGGCGCGTGAGGGCAAGCTCGACCCTGTGATCGGGCGCTCGACCGAGATCGAGCGCGTGATGCAGATCCTGTCGCGGCGGACCAAGAACAACCCGGTGCTCATCGGCGAGCCGGGCGTCGGCAAGACGGCGGTCGCTGAGGGCCTCGCTCAGCGTATCGCGACGGACGAGGTGCCAGAGACGATCAAGGACAAGAACCTCTACACACTCGATCTCGCGGCACTTGTTGCGGGTTCGAAGTATCGCGGCGAGTTCGAAGACCGCCTCAAGAAGGTGATGAAGGAGATTCGCGAGCGTGGCGACATCATCCTGTTCGTCGACGAGATGCACACGCTCGTCGGGGCGGGAGCCGCGGAAGGCGCGATCGACGCCGCGTCGATCGTGAAACCCGCGCTCGCGCGCGGTGAGTTGCAGACCATCGGTGCCACCACTCTCGACGAGTACCGGAAGTACGTCGAGAAGGACCCCGCACTCGAGCGCCGCTTCCAGCCGATCCAGGTGGGCGAGCCGACGGTCGATGAGACCGTGCAGATCCTGAAGGGGTTGCGCGACCGCTACGAGGCGCACCATCGCGTGTCGATCACCGACGATGCCATCGACGCGGCAGCGCACCTGGCGGCCCGCTATATCTCCGACAGGTTCCTGCCCGACAAGGCGATCGACCTGGTCGACGAGGCGGGCGCCAAGATGCGCATCCAGATGATGACCGCGCCGCCGGGCGTGCGCGAGGTCGAGGACCGGCTGCGACAGGTGCGTGCCGAGAAGGAGTCGGCCATCGAGGCGCAGGAGTTCGAGAAGGCCGCCGCGCTGCGCGACACCGAGAAGCAGGTTCTCGCCGAGAAGCGCGCGATGGAGGAGGAGTGGCTCAAGCCCGACGCCCAGCGCGTCGTTCGGGTCACCGAACGAGAGATCGCCGAGGTCGTGTCGATGTGGACGGGCGTGCCCGTTACGGACCTCACCGAGGAAGAGACCGCGAAACTGCTGCGTATGGAGAACGTCATCCACGAGCGTATCGTCGGTCAGGGCGAGGCCGTGACCGCCGTGAGCAAGGCGATCCGCCGCTCGCGCGCGGGGCTCAAGGACCCGAGGCGTCCTGCGGGGTCGTTCATCTTCCTCGGTCCGTCCGGCGTCGGGAAGACCGAGCTCGCCAAGGCGCTCGCTGAGTTCCTGTTCGGAAGCGAGGACGCGCTCATCTCACTCGACATGAGCGAGTACATGGAGAAGCACACCGTCTCTCGCCTGATCGGCTCGCCGCCGGGCTACGTGGGCTTCGACGAAGGCGGTCAGCTCACCGAGGCCGTGCGTCGAAGGCCGTACAGCGTGATCCTCTTCGACGAGATCGAGAAGGCACACCCCGACGTCTTCAACGTGCTGCTCCAGATCCTCGAGGAGGGCCGCCTCACGGACGCGCAGGGGCGCAAGGTCGACTTCAAGAACGCGATCGTCATCATGACGAGCAACATCGGCGCTCGCGACATCGTCAAGAACGTCTCGCTGGGCTTCGGGCCCACCTCCGGCGAAGGACTCGCGTATGAGGAGCTCAAGCGGCGCGTCACGAGTGAGCTCAAGACGGTGTTCAAGCCCGAGTTCCTGAACCGTGTCGACGAGGTCATCGTCTTCCACGACCTTACGAGCGAGGAGACCGAGCAGATCGTCGACCTGATGATCTCGCGGACCCGCGAACAGCTGATGTCACACGGCATGAGCATCGTGTTGAGCGACGAGGCACGTGCTGTGCTGGCGAAGGAAGGCTTCGATCCGGCCCTCGGTGCGCGGCCGCTGCGCCGTGCGATCCAGAGGGGTGTCGAGGACCAGCTCTCCGAGCAGATCCTTGCTGGAATGTGGCAGACCGGTGACGTCATCGAGGCCTACGTCGGCGACGACGGCGGGCTCGCGTTCAGGAAGGGCGACGGTGTGGTCGCGGTCCCCGCGCGCCGCCATCCCGAGGACACGGACGTGCCGGTCTCCAAGCCGCGGGCTCCGCGGACGCGGAGCCGCTCCCGGGGCGGCAAGAGCGCCGGTGGCGCGACGGGCACCTGACTCGCGTGAGTGCCCGGTTGCGCACCGCGTGGCGCTGCCAGACCT
>JBBIJX010000059.1:0-9760 GCA_037445775.1 Actinomycetota bacterium | reverse complement strand
GCCTTCGGCTCCGCGGCTGGCGACGCGGGAACACCCGGCCCGGGCACCGGCTTCGCGGCCGCCTCCGCTTGGGCTGCGGCGAGGGTGGCCGCCGCGGCCGCCTCTGCTGCCTCGGAGGCCGCTTTCGCACGGGCTACGAGCACCTCGTGTGCGCTCTCACGGTCGACCGCCGCCTCATAGACGCCCGCGACGAGCGAGGCGCTGCGCACCGCGGCCCGCTGCTCCGGGGTGATCGCACCAATGCGCCCGTGCGGCGGCACGATGAACGCGCGGCGCACCGGCTCGGGATTCCCGTCGGCCGAGAGCACGCTCACGAGCGCCTCGCCCACCTTGAGGTCTGTGACCGCAGTCTCGACGTCGACCGCCGGGTTCGGCCGAAACGTCTCCGCCATCGCGCGCACCGCCTTCTGCTCGCGAGGCGTGAAGGCCCTGAGCGCGTGCTGGAACTTGTTGCCCAGCTGCCCGAGCACGGTATCGGGGATGTCGATCGGGTTCTGCGTGACGAAGTAGACGCCCACACCCTTGCTGCGGATGAGCCGCACCACCTGCTCGATCTTGGTGAGCAGCGCGGGCGGCGCATCTGTGAAGAGCAGGTGGGCCTCGTCGAAGAAGAAGACGAGCTTGGGCTTGGCGAGGTCTCCCGCCTCGGGTAGCCGCTCGAAGAGCTCGGAGAGCAGCCACAGGAGCATCGTCGAGTACGCGCGGGGCGACTGCATGAGCTTGTCGGCCGCGAGGATGTTGACGTAGCCCCGGCCCTCGCCGTCCACCTGCATGAAGTCGAACAGGTCGAGCGCGGGCTCGCCGAAGAACAGGTCGCCACCCTCCTCCTCGAGAGCCAGGAGCGCGCGTTGAATGGCCCCAACGCTCGCGGGCGATACATTCCCGTACGTCGTTCCTGTGTCGCTCGCGTTGTCTGCGACGAACTTGAGCATCGCACGCAGGTCCTTCAGGTCCAGCAGCAACAGACCGTTGTCGTCGGCTACGCGGAAAGCGACAGTGAGCACGGCCTCCTGGATGTCATTGAGCCCGAGCATGCGGCCTAGGAGCAGCGGACCCACCTCACTTGCCGTGGTGCGCACCGGGTGGCCCTGTTCGCCGAATACGTCCCAGAACATGACGGGTGTTCCGGCGAACCCCCAGTCTCCAAGCCCCAGCTTCTCGATGCGTTCGGCAACCTTGGGGTTGTCACCGCCGGGCTGCGAGATGCCGGAGAGGTCTCCTTTGATGTCGGCGGCGAAGACCGGCACCCCGATGCGGCTGAACGCCTCGGCCAACACCTGCAGCGTGACCGTCTTGCCGGTACCGGTCGCCCCGGCCACAAGCCCGTGACGGTTCGACATGGCGGGCAGCAAGGCCAGTTCGGCATCGTCCTTTGCGACGAGCATGCCGGGCAGCGTGTCAGTCATGGAATCCCCCTCGTGGACGCGGACAGGTCGTACCCAGCGTCTATTCCCGAACGCCTCCGGCGGCGCGCGCGGCGCGCCGACGCTAGGGCTCACGCGCGGGTACATGCTCACGGGGAGGTGGCATCGTTGTTGACTCAGCAGGTGACGGCGAAGCGTGGCGCGATACTCGATTCGGTTCCCGAATCCACCGTTGAGTGGCTGCTCTCCGGAGAGAATCCGGCCGTCGCCGTCCTCACACGGCGGACGCTACTGGGCGAACCGGACGACGTCCGGACCGCCGAACTCTGGTCACGACGCAACACCTACCCGCCGGTGGTGGCGATCCTTAAGGCGATGCGGGAAGACGGCTCGTGGGACGTCCCGTCGCGCGACTACCAGAAGTACAGAGGGTCGCTCTGGCAGATTCACTTCCTGGGCGAGCTCATGGCCGACGGCTTCGACCCGCGCGTGCGCCAAGGCGTCGAGTACGCGTTCTCCCGCCAGCTCGACGACGGTTCCTTCAGCGCCAACGGGCGCTCCGCAGCATCGATACCGTGCCTGACCGCCAACGTCGCAAGAGCGCTCGCACGACTCGGCTACGCCCGTGATGAGCGCGTCGTCGCCGCACTCGGCTACTGCTCGAACCTGTTCGGCGAGATTGGCATCCTCGACTGCCGTGGCGGCGGCGAGTACCAACTCAACGGCTACTGCCACATGCTCGCGCCCAAGCTGCTGCTTCTGCTCGCCGAGGTCCCCCGTGAGGCTTGGCCACGGGGAGCAGAAGCGCTGCGCGACGAGTGCATCGCAAAGCTCAGAGACAGGCGCATCCACCACTGCCTGCCCGAGGAGTCGCGCGAGTTCCAAGACATCGTCTGGTCCGCGCCATCAGGTGAACGTCACGGCTTGCGCGAGACCTTCCTCGCCGAACACCCCACACTCCACTACAAGGCGAAACCGGGATGGCTTCGGCTGGGATACCCGCTCTCCTACAACTCGGACATGCTCGAGGCACTCGCATCGCTCATGACAGCAGACGAGATCGGCCGGCCGGAGTACTCAGACGCGCTCGACACACTCGCAGGCGCTGCCGATGGCGAGATGCGCTGGGCGCTCAAGAACACGCTCAACGGCAAGATGTACGCCGACGTCGAAGTGAAGGGCAAGCCGAGCCGCTGGCTCACACTACGCACACTCCAGGTCCTGAACCACTTCGGCAGGTTCTGAGGTCTTCAATACGGTCATAGTTGTTACATTTCGTTACATGGGAAACGTACTTGCATAGACTCGCTGGGAGCGCGGCGTGATGCGCGCTCGCAACGACGCAGGAGGCATCCTCATGGCCCATGTTCGCTCGCTCTTCTTCGATGGCCCCTTGGCAGAGGTCGAGGACAAGGCGCTCCGCGCCGCGAAGCTCGGCAGGCCGTCAGACGTCATCTGGAACATCACGAATCGCTGCAACCTGCTCTGCGACCACTGCTACATGGCGGCAGACGGGCACACGAAACCCGATCAGCTGAGTGATGAGGAGACGATCGACCTGGTCAGGCGCATGGGTGAGGCGGGTGTGCCGGTCATCTTCCTATCGGGCGGCGAGCCCATGATGCGCCCGAACTTCTGGGACATCCTCGCCGAGGTGAACCGCCAGGGCATCAATCCCACCATCTCGACGAACTGCACATTCATCACGCCGGAGGTTGCCGCACGTCTCGCTCGGCATGACGTGCGCTGGATCGCGACGTCGGTCTACGGGCCGCCCGAGTTCCATGACGCGATGGTACGCGTGCCCGGCACGCACTCAAAGATCGTCGAGGCCATCAAGGCGTTGCGCGCCGAAGGCGTCGGTGTCGTGCTCAAGAGCGCGCTGTCGAAGGACACGCTCCCCTACATCTACGACATCATCCAGATGGCGAAAGACCTCGACTGTGGACTCGTCTACATCTGCGACCTCATCACCGCCGGTCGCAGCGAGGGTGAAGACGACACGCGCGTGAGCGTGGAGGAGTGGCGCAAGCTCGCCGACTTCATCGTCGAGGACATGCTCGATCCCGACGTGAAACTCGAGTACGACATCGGCGCCATCCCATCGGTGATCCCCTACATCGCGGAGCGCTTCATCGCGCGCGGCGTGGACGTGAGCAAGGGACTCGAGCGCCTCAAGATCATGAGTGCCTGTCCCGTGGGCAAGGGCCACATGAACATCAACTCCGAGGGCGGCGTGATGGCCTGCCAGTTCGCCCAGGACTGGGTCGTCGGCAACATCCGCGAGATGTCGATCGCTGAAGCGACCAGAGCCCTGTGCCGAATCGACGAGGAAGAGTCTAAGGGCATCTGCGCGCCGGAGCGCTGTGAGTATTCGCGCATCTGTCGCGGCTGCCGTGCGAAGGCCTGGCAACGCGAGGGCGACTACCTGGCCGAGGACACGACGTGCGTCCTGCACCCCGGCGAGGCCCGATCGATCCCCGCGCACTCGATCGACTCCGCGCATCGCGCGCCATCCGCGCCGTGCGCGGCTCCGGGCGGCTGCGGCTGAGGTTCACGTGCCGCGGTGCCGGTGCTCCGCACCCGGGGAAACACGACCCGCGACTAGCTCAATTGTTCGGCATGAAGAGCCGATGCTTGTGCATGCGCAACCCTATAGAGTGTGCCGTGCCCCGTCGAACCGCAAAGGACGCTCACATGTCTCTCTTCTTCAAGTGCGACAAGGACCCCGAGGGTACGTCCCTGCGGGTGGATAGCGGCTTCCGCGGAAAGGGCGGCAAGGACTACCTGCTCCTGACCCGCCTGCCGCCGCACTACCCGAAGCCGCCGACGTTCGTCGTCGAGCTTTCGTCTGACACCATCGAGCTCAGAAGCGGCCCGCGCGCAACGCACTACCACAAGGCGTACGCGCATCAGGACTTCTCGCCGAAGGAGCTCAAGTACCTGCGTGAGGCGGACTCCGGCAGGGTCTCGCTCCCGCTGTTCGGGGGCGGAGGGTATCCCACGATCACGCGGGCGCTGGGCAACCCATTCCACAAGTACACGGCGTCCGAGACGACGAAGCTGGTGAACGCTAGTACGTGGAAGCTCGTGGGCGGCCAGCGCTAGCCGAGCCCAGCGCCATACGGCGCTCACACCGCGGCGCGAGAGTTCCGCCTCCGCGCTCTACTCCGCGAAGCGTGTCTCGACGTGCGTCCCGTCGCAGAACGGCTTGTTCGCCGATCCGCCGCAGCGGCAGAGCGTCACGCGGTTGCGGGTCTCGTACGGCACACCTTCGGCGTCGTAGACGGGGATACGCCCGCGCACCCAGATCGGGCCGCTGCACCCGGCTGCGGGATCGTGGACGAGTGCTATCGACGGTTCGAACTCGGGCTCGCTCTCGGCGCCGCTCCCGTCACACATCACGTAGCGCCCCGAGGGGCAGAGCATGGCCTCCTCTTCGGCGAGGCGGCGCTTCTCTTCGTCGTCGCACGCCTCGACGAGGTTCCACAGCCCCTCCGCGCGATCGCAGAATCGCGCCTCGGCACAAAGCGTACGGGCGTCGTGCAGCCGAACGCCCGGCCCGTCGATGCTGACCGAGAGCTCCGCGTACGAGTCGTGCCCCGCGGTCTCGGTGCCGTCGAAACCCATGTCGAGATGGCTGCCGTCGCACATCGGCTTGCGCCCCGAGTGTCCGCAGCGGCAGAGCGCGTAGCGCTCCCCGCATTCGAGACGCTCCCCTTCCTCCCACGCGACGGACTCGCCTGCGGCGTTGGTGAGGATCGTCGTGCGGACCAGCGGGACCCCGCCCTTGACGAGATAGGGCCCGTCCGGCGTCACCGCGATGCGCATCTCCGGGTCGCGCTCGTTCACGCGTGGAGTCCCTTCCGTTCCGTCACGAACGACAGCCTAGCGCATCGACGGGTGGCCGCGCGCCACAATGCACCTCACACACCCTGCCGCGCTATCTCGAACCGCTGCGAAATCGCGAACACCTGCTCGTCGCCGTCGAACGCTTCGAGCGCGTCGTCGACGATGAAGTGCGTCGCCGTCGCACGCATCTCGGCGCGCACCGAGATACGGACCGTCCAGCCGTCACGCGTTAGCGACTCCTCGCGAGCGCAGCGGACAATGGCGGACAGCGGGTCTGCGGGTGCGATCTCGTACACGTCCTCGGACTTCCCGGCGTACCGGGTGTTGGACTCCAGCATCACGTCGAACGCCTGCGTATCGCGGATCGTCGAGGAGCCTGAGACGGTCTGATCGACCTCTCTCTCGCGCACGCCATCGCGCAAGCGCACCCGGCCTTGCGGTGCGATGCCGAACGGCAGCGAGGACTCCGAGGCAACGTCGGGCAGGAGCGGAAGCGTCAGTTCGCAACGGCTCGTCTCAAGGATCAACGTGGCGGGTGAGGGAGACGGCCATGCATGCGGCCAGTACGCTTGAGAGACCGCAACCCGAACGACGTTACCAGCCGAGAAGCGGTGTCCGATGACGTTGAGAGCCACGCCCGCGTCGGTGAACGCCCCCGGCTCTAGCGGCTGAGGACGCTCATGGCCGGCGCGGTGACTGAGGTTCAACATCCCCCAGCTGACGAGCGTCGAAGCGCCGTCGGGCGCAACCTCGCAGAGTCTGACGATGACGCTCGCCTGTGGCACGTCCGAACTGAGCCGCAGCCGCACGACCGGGGCGCCCAGCACCTCGAATCCATCAGGCAGCGGTGCCGTGTCGAAGCACGCGGAGCGCTCGTCGTCGTCGCGCTGGTCGTCCGGCAGCTCGTCGGGATAGCCGTTCGCACACCATACGCCAGCCGTCGTGCCGGTGTGCTCCGGTGCGCTGACAGTCACGCGTGAGGGCTCATCCTCCGAAGGCTGGTCACCCCAGATGAGACGGTTCGCCGTCCCGAAGCGCGCGACGCGCGCTTCGCCGTCCGGCTCGGGCCAGCGGTCGAGCGCGATCCAGCGCCCCGGCCGCGCGTCGTAGAAGCGCGCCGGCGCAACGCTGTCCTGCATCCACACCCGGACGCAGGGGTCGTCCTCGACGCCTGTGGGCAACCCCTTGAGCCAGCGGTCGAACCAACGGACGCACTCGGCAAGGAAGTCGATCGCGGGTCCGGGGATGCCGCCATGCGGCAGAACGTGCCCCCAAGGGCCGATGATGCCGCGCCGCTCGCACGTGAGGTGCCGAAGCAGCCGCGGCACGGCGTTCGTGTACGCGTCGGCCCACCCGCCGACGACCAGTGTGGGCGCGGCGATCGACCCGTACGACTCGCGAACGGACCCGTGTTTCCAGAATCCGTCGCGCGTCTGGTGCGTGAGCCACGCCTCGATAAATGGGGGCGTACGCTCGAGCCGATCGAGCCACGCGTCACGCCAGTCGTCGCGGAAACGCGGGTCCGGTGGCAGTGCGTTGTATGCGCGCATCGACGACGCCCACTTGAGCATGTCGCTGCCGAGCACGCAGCCCCCCATATAGTGACAGTCATCGGCGTAGCGGTCGTCCGTCGAATACGCCGTGACGACCGCCCCGAGCGCGGGGGGCCGCCTCGCGGCTACCTGCAGGCCGTTGAAACCGCCCCAGGAGTAGCCGATCATGCCCACCTTGCCGGTGCACCAGGACTGCCGGGCGATCCATGAGATCACCTCGAGCGCGTCGTCCTGCTCCTGCGCCAGGTACTCGTCGCACAGCACCCCGTCGGAATCGCCAGTGCCGCGCAGATCGACCCGGACGGCAGCGTAGCCCCTACTTGCGAAGTACGGATGCCGGGTCCGGTCCTGTAGGGCCGTGCCGTCGTCTTTGCGGTACGGCAGGTACTCGAGGATGGCCGGTACGGGATGCGCTTCGGCATCCACAGGGAGCCACAACCGCGCCGCCAGCCGTGTGCCGTCCGTAAGCGGGATCCATACGTTGTCCACTGTACGGACGTTCACGGCGGCGCTCACACGTCGATGAAGACGTCGTCGGGCGCGCCTGTGGGACGCTTGCCCTCGTAGAACTCGATCGCGTCGTCGATAGCGCCGTCGAACACGAGTCGACCCTTCTTCAGCACGAGTCCGCGCTCGCACACAGAGTGCGCGGAGCCCGCCGAGTGCGTCACGAGAATCACGGTCACGTGCTCCTCGGCCATGATCTCCTTGATCTTGGTGTCGCACTTCTGGCGGAACGCCTTGTCGCCCACGGAGAGCGCTTCGTCGACAACGAGGATGTCGGGGTTGATGTTCGCGCTGATCGCGAAGCCAACACGTGCCTTCATACCGCTCGAGTAGGTGCGCATGGGCTGGTCGATGTAGTCGCCGATGTCGGCGAAGTCGACCGCCCGCTCCTCGAGCTCGGCGATCTCAGCCTTGCTCATTCCCCAGATCTGCCCACGCAGCGCGATGTTCTCGCGTCCGGTGAACTCCGGGTCGAAGCCGGCGGTGAGCTCGAGCAGCGCGCTGACCCGCCCGTTGACGGCGATCGTGCCCGTCGTGGGGAACACGACGCCGGTGATCATCTTGAGCATCGTCGACTTGCCCGCGCCGTTCTTGCCCATAACCGCGACGGATTCGCCGCGCCGGATCGTGAAGCTCAGATTGTTGTTCGCGTAGACCTCTTTGTACGACACCTTGCTCGAGAAGATGCCGGCGAATCTGTGCTTGTTGCTCCGGTAGAGCCGGTAGCGCTTCGACACATCTGTGAACCGCACGGCTACGTCTTCAGCTGCCATGATCCCTCATCACAAGAAGTCGGCAATGTCTCGCCGCAGCCGATGGTAGGTGTAGAGAGCGAGCAGGACCATGAGTGTGAGTATGAACCCGAACGCCGCAGACGCCCATTCGTCCTCGAAGAACCAGCGCTTGTAGATGAAGACGTTGCGGTAGCCATTGGCGATGTAGGTCACCGGGTTGAGGAGCAGGAGATTGCGCAGCCAGTCGATGTGGATCCTGTTCGCGTCCCACATGATGCCCGACATCCAGAATATGGCCGTGGTGAATGAGTTCACGACATTCGCGAAGTCCTTGCTCACAGCCGCGAGTGGTGCTGCGAAGAGTGACCAGGCCGTCCAGAATATGTAGAGCAAGGCGACGTAGAGCGGCAGCTGGACGAAGTAGATGTCGATGGGATAACCGAGCGCCACGAAGATCACTACGACTAAGGCGAGCAACGCGAGGTGCACGTAGAGCTTAGAGAGGCTCACGAACGTCGAGATGGTCGAGACGGGGAACTTGATCTTGGTCACCAGGTAGTTGTAGCGCTTCAGCGTCTTGATGCCCTGGGTAAGCATCTCGCTCACGTAGAACCACGAGATGATGCCCGCGAGCAGCCAGAGGAAGAACGGGTAGGTGGTCTCGACCCCGCGTGTCACGCCCTCCACAGGCTTCGCGGCCCGAAGCCCGATGTCGAATGCGAACCAGTAGACGAAGATGGTGATTGCGGGCTTGACCACCGCCCAGCTCCATCCGAGCGCCGAGCCCCGATACGTCTTGATGATATCGACCGCGGCGAGCTGGAAGACCTGCACTCTGAAGTCGCGGTGCTCCTTGAGGATCTGGATGAACGTGCGCCAGAGCCGCCGGAAGGGGGCAAGCGGCGAACGGCGTCTACCCGTTGCCACCGAGGTCCTCCTTGATGTCGGTCGTCGACACCCCATCGGTGCGCGGCAAGAACACGAGTTCGCAGTGCTCCCTCAGGTAGTCGAATCGGTCGCTGTCAGCCCAATCGTCGCCCATCACCACGATATCGATTTCGTATTTCTTCACGTCATCGATCTTCTGGTCCCAGGAGTACTCGGGGATAACGAGGTCAACGTAGCGGATGGACTCCACGATCTCCTTGCGCGTCTCATAGTCGTGATACGCCTTCTTGCCCTTGCCCGCATTGAACTCGTCGGTCGACACAGCAACCACGAGGAAGTCCCCGAGCGTCTTCGCCCGCTGCAGGATCCGTATGTGCCCGTGGTGGAGCAGGTCGAAGGTCCCATATGTCAGAACGCGCTTCACGTGGCGTTGCCTCCTTCGCTACGCTCCTGTCCGTTCGCCTGACGGACTCCGCCGCCCGCCGCTGCGTCGGCCACGAGCGAGATTACCCGTTCCGCGGCGTGCCCGTCATCGAGCGGCGCGTAACGGGAGCGGAACGCCCGCAGGAGCTCATCTCCCTCGCGAAGCGGGCTCGTGGCCTCCCGAACCGCTGCAACGAGTTCGTGCTCCGTGCGGACGATGGGGCCGGGCAGCTCGTCGAGTGACAGGTAGAAGCCGCGGATCTCCTCGGCGTAGTGCTCGAGGTCGTACATGAAGAACACGGTGGGTCGCATGAGTACAGCGTAGTCGAAGAAGACGCTCGAGTAATCGGTCACGAGCATGTCGCTCACGAGGTAGAGGTCGTTGATGTCGTTGACGGTCGAAGCGTTGATCAGAAACCCCTTGTGCCGCTCAAGGTCG
>JBBIJX010000058.1:0-9917 GCA_037445775.1 Actinomycetota bacterium | reverse complement strand
CGCGGTGTTGGCATCCCCAACTGCATCGAGAGCGGGGAGAGAGCAGTGGACAAGGTACTCGGCGACCTAGGCGTCGACTACACTGAGGAGACAGCCGCGGCTCGCACGCGCTAGGAAGAGGGGAACCGCTCTTCGGCTGCGGCGATCACTTCAAGCATCAGCGGGTGTAGAACCGGGTTCCCGACGCAGATGCTCTCGCTCGCAAGCGAGTACGATATGCCGCGCACGTCGGTTGCGACCGCCCCTGCTTCCCGGCAGATCAGCGCACCGGCGGCCAGGTCCCATGGCTTGAGTGCGTACTCCCAGAAGCCGTCTGCGCGGCCGTTCGCTACGTGACAGCAGTCTACTGCGGCGGAGCCATCACGCCGGATGCCGTGTACCGGTGCGCGCAGGAAGGCGCCGAGCACCGCGAGCTGAAGGTCGAGCGGGGCGCCGCGGTCATATGGGAAACCGGTGATCAGCAGGGCGTCGGTCACTGCGGCAGCGGACGAGCAGGTGATCGTCACACCGTCACGCGTCGCGCCTGCGCCCTCGGCGGCCGAGAAGAGCTCGCGCGCGGCAGCGTTGTAGACTGCGCCCGCGACCGGCTGGCCCTCACGAGCGAACGCCACCGATACGGAGTAGCACGGGAAGCCGTGCAGGTACGAGGTCGTCCCGTCGAGCGGGTCGATGACCCAGATCTCGGGGTCGTCGAGCGCTCCGGGATCGATGCCCAGCGAGACGCAGACTTCGGGCTCTTCGACGACGATGCGCGCATTCGGATCGATTGAGAGTATCGCACGCACGGCGGCGATTCCCGCCGCGATGTCGCCGTCAGTGACGAAATCGGTCCGCGAGCCCTTCGAACGCACATCCCTGTGCCAGCCAGCGCGTTCGATGAGCTCAGCCCCACCGGCAAGTGCGGCACGGCGCGCCGTATCGAGGTGAGTCTGCACGCTAAGTCCTCCTTGGGGATAATCCCTCTGTGAATCGCCCCGGATATCCCGGACCTACGCCAGTGTACCTGCCGGTCGCCGCGAAAGGACGATGCCGAATGCTCAACTCCGGAGTCAGCGAAGCGTTGAGCCCGGAAGAGTACCGCGAGCTCGAGATGCGCGCGCACGCCGCGCGCGCAACCGTGCTCACCGCCACCACGGTCGCGGGGTCTGGGCATCCCGGTGGCTCGTTCTCGTCCATGGAGCTCTTCACGCTTCTCTACGGCATCTGCCGGCTCCGGCCGCTGGAGCCTCGTTGGGATGGGCGGGACCGCATCGTCATCTCGCACGGTCACACTTCACCCGGCGCGTATGCAGCGCTCGCGCACGCAGGCTTCTTCCCGCCTGATGAGGTTGCAGCCCACTTCAGGCAGGCGGGCAGCGTCTTCGAGGGACACGTGGAACGCTCCGTTCCCGGTATCGAGTGGTCGACCGGCAATCTGGGACAGGGGCTCTCAGCCGGGGTTGGCCTTGCGCTGGGCTCCCGAATGAGCGGGGTGTCGTGCCAAACCTTCGTCGTGATGTCCGACGGCGAGCAGATGAAAGGGCAGTTAGCCGAGGCGAGGCGCCTCGCGGTCAAGGAGGGCCTCGCGGGACTGACTGCGATCGTCGACTTCAACGGGATTCAGATCTCAGGGCGAACCGAAGACATCATGCCGGTCGCAATCGCGAAGACCTGGGTAGCCGACGGGTGGCGTGTCTACGAATGCGACGGCCACGACCTCGCGGCTTTGCACGCTGCCGTTCGCGACGCGGCGGATGACGATGCTCCGAGCGTGGTGCTCGCGCGTACAGCTATCGGCAAGGGTGTCACCTTCATGGAAGGCGAGGCGGAGTACCACGGGCGTGCGCTCACCCGCGACGAATACGTGCGAGCGATGGACGAGCTTGGTGCCGGACCCGGCGCGATCGGTCAGGCCGTCGTGCGCCGAACAATGCCGGTCGCCGTCGCGGCGCTCCCGCACGAGACCGTCCCCGTCGCGGTCGATCCCGGCACCCCAGTCGAGTACGCTCCAGGCGAGAAGATCGACAACCGTTCGGCATGGGGCAGGGCGCTCGTTGACCTCGCTAAGGCGAACACGGCACTTCCCATCGCCGTCCTCGACTGCGACCTGTCCGTGTCTGTCAAGACCGACGGGTTCGCATCCGCCCGTCCCGCGGGGTTCATCCAGTGCGGCGTCGGCGAGCACAACGCGGCCACGGTTGGAGGGGCGCTCTCAACGGTGCCGGGCGTGCTCGCGTTCCTCGCGGATTTCGGGGTGTTCGGAGTGGATGAGGTCTACAACCAGCAGCGGATCAACGACCTGAACGGCGCTGCGCTGAAGCTCGTAGTGACGCACTGCGGCCTCGACGTGGGAGAGGACGGCAAGACCCATCAATGCCTCGACTATGTGGGGGCGTTCCGAGAGTTCTTCGGTTGGCGGGTCGTCGTTCCCGCCGATGCGAACCAGACCGACCGCGCTGTGCGGGCCGCAGCGGGTATGCCGGGGTGCGTCTGCGTTGCGATGGGGCGCAGCAAGCTGCCCGTCATCGCAGGGTCCGACGGCGCGCCGCTGTTCGGCGGTGGTTACGCGTTCGACTACGGCGACCTGGTCTGGGCACGCGACGGTGAGGATGCATGCATCCTCACGATGGGCACGGTCGCTGGCGCCTGCGTGGCGGCATCGGACATGTTGCGAGAGGCCGAAGGAATCGCCGTGGCGGTGGGCATCACGGCGTCACCGCTCGCTCTCGATGACGTCTCGCTAGAACAGGCTGCGGCCTCACCGTTGTTGATGGTCGCCGAAGACCATCACGTGCGAACCGGGCTTGGAGCGTCGGTCGCTGAGTGGCTCGCGCTGAATGGCGCGTCCGCCCGGTTGGTGCGTGTGGGAGTCGCCGGATTCCAGCCCTCGGGCCCCGCTGCGGAGTTACTCGCACACGCGGGGCTGGATGCGCGCTCCTTGGCCGACGCGGTCAAGCGAGGGCTCGGGGCACGATGAGCGGGGCTCAGCCGGCGCCGCCCTCCGGCGGCTCTGGAGTGCGCTCGGATTCGAACGCCGCCTCAGGCATGGGGGCGTAGGTGCGCAGTGCCTCGATGATCGTGGCCGTGATATGCGTGCCTTCGGGCCGGGGTGTCGGCTCGACGCCCAAGGCGCCCAAGCGGTCGATCACGAGTGCGGCCGCGACCGGCAGTGCGGCCTCGCAGGGCTCCGAGAGCTCGAGCACCCACTCCGCGATCTCCTCGATCTGCATGCCCACGCAGACGGTCTCGGGTGCGCAGTCCACGAGGGCTGCGGCCTGGAGCACGTCGACGATGCGCACGTCATGCAGTGAGTGCATGACCTGGTTGCTAGCGACCTCGTCCGGAGTGAGCAGGAGCACTGTACCGGCCGGATGGCCAGTGTCGCGAAGGGCGTCGACGACGATGAGGTGGTCCACGCCGCGGAACAGGTCAAGGATCGAGTAACCCATAGTGCCGGCGTCCACGACCTCGACGTATTCGGGGAAGTCATAGCCGGCCATGAGCAGCTCGGCGACGCGCGGTCCGATGCCTTCGTCGCGCATCAGGGGGTTGCCGACGCCCATCACCAGGATGCGCGGTGTGTCGGTCACGTGTGTCCTCCGAACGTTCGGCCGGGACGGATGCAGACGTCACGGCGCAGGCTGCGGCTGCCAGTCTAGCGAAGCGCGAGTCGGTGTGACAGCGAAGGGCCCCGGTCTCCCAGGGCCCTTCGGCACAGCGTCAGGGGCGCGGCCTAGTGCTCGGCCGGCGTCTCCTTCCAGGCGAACATGATCTTGTCGGCGGCGAAGCCGTAGATGTTCGCGAGGTAGACGTGGATGAACGTGAAGGCGAGGATCGCCCACATCGTCCAGTAGTGCAGGATGCGCACAGGCATGAGGCTGCCGCCCCCGCCCGCATTGAACAGGTCGGCGACCCACACCGTACCCACCTCGAAGAGCGCCCAGTCACTCGTGGGTCCCCACAGGCAGAAGCCGGTGTAGGCGGCCAGCAGCGTGAGGGGGATCGTAAGGATGTAGGCGAGCTTCTGCAGCGGGTTGTACTTGCCCATCTCGGGCTTGTACTTCACGACGAACAGGTAGTAGCCGATCGTCTTGAGGAACTTGCCGCGGTTGGCCTTCTGCGGAACGAAGTTGCGCACGTCGAGCCCCACGTCACTGCCATCGGGCATGCTTGAGTCCTTGACGACGAACGCGAGCACGATGCGCACGAACAGGTTGATGAGCAGCACGAACATCCAGAAGAAGTGCGTGCCGCGGGCTACACCCATGAAGCCCTGGAAGATCGGGAAGTGGATGTAGAAGCCCGACAATGTGAGGAAGATCATCGCCAGCAGGTTGATCCAGTGCGTGAGCACGAAGACGAACGGGTGCTGGACTCGCAGGTAGGCGTGAGACATCTACTTCACCCCCCACTGACGCGTGTAGACGACGCCCTTCTTGCCACTCTTGCGTTCAGTCACGTGAACGCCGCACCCGATTCAAGGATCGAAGCTGCGGGCGATTCGCGCCGGCTCGATGGGCCGCTCGACGTCGAGGACCGGCGTGCCGATGAGCGCCTCTTCCATCGGACCGCGGACACCGTCGGCGTCGCGCGGGCTGATGTCCCACGTCGACGGGGTGACGACTTGGTAGTTGGCGATGAGCCCGCCCTCGACATTCATGAAGTGGCCGAGCGCGCCACGAGGCGCCTCCCAGAGGCCGGCGCCCTTGCCTGAGTCCTTGTCGATGGGCTCGTAGAACGAGACAGGACCCTCCTTGATCGCGGCGATGAGCTCGTTGACCCATTCGATCGCCCAGTCGGCGACGAGCGCGGTCTCGAGGTTGCGGGCGGCGACGCGTCCCAGCAGCGACACGAGCACCTCGGGCTTACCCGCTGCGCCGAGCGCCGTGAGCGTGGAGTCGATGATCGCCTTCGCAGGCGCGACGCCGCGCAGGTACGCGACGAGCATACGCGCGAGGGGTCCGACCTCCATGGCCTTTCCGTCGTAGCGAGGCGCCTTGCCCCACGAGTATTTCGCGTTGACGTCGTAGCCGGGGAACGTGTCGACCGCCTCGGTCTTGCCGTCCTGCGGGTTCAGTCCGCTTTCGGACTTGAACCAGGAGTGCTCGACGTACTCGAGCACCTTGTCCGGTGTCGCGTCTTCGACGGTGAGCCCCTTGTCCGCGAAGATCGCGCCGTTGGGCAGGTAGCGGTCGGTCATCTGCATCGACTCGCGGTCGAACACGCCCCACGCGAGGAAGTTGCCGTGACCGCCGCCGTAGCCGAGAGCGCCCGCGTAGTGCGGGGCGATGGCGAGGGTGTCCGGGATCATCGTGTTGTATACGAAGTCCCTGACTCGCAGGAAACGGAAGAGCACGTCGTCGAGCTTCTCCTCTGTCGGGACCCATGCGGTGCCGCCGGGAATCGACGTCATGAAGTGCGGGAACTTACCGCCCATGATCGCGATGATGCGCGCCGCTTCAGCCTGGATCTCAAGGGCCTCGAGATAGTGCGCCACGGCGATAAGGTGCAGCTCGGCGGGCATGTCCTGAGCGTAGCCCGGATGCCCGAGCCAGCCGTTTGTGAAGATGGACAGCTGTCCGCCGTCGACGAGCGTCTTGACCTTCGCCTGAACCGCACCGAAGTTCGCGGTCGACGTGCCGGCCGCCTGCGCAAGCGCGTAGGTCTCGGCGATGTCGGCCTCGAGTGCCTTGGCGGGATCGACGTAGTCGAGTGCCGCGAGAGTGTAGAACCACAGGACGTGACTGTGCAGGTACTCGGCTGCCTCGATGAGATTGCGCACGAGCCGGGCGCCCGCAGGGATCGTGACACCGAGGGCGCTCTCCGCCGACATCGTCGATGCGTGCCCGTGTGAGATCGGGCAGACGCCGCAGATGCGCTGGGAGACGTAGTAGGCGTCCGCCGGCTGCCTGCCTTTGAGCACCGTCTCCATTCCGCGATACAGACCGCCGGAGACCCAAGCGTCAGTCACGACGCCACCCTCGACCGTGCATTCAACACGCAGGTGACCCTCGATTCGGGTCAGGGGATCGATGACAACTCTCTCGGACACTAGCTATCGCCCCCCTTCTCCTGCTTTGGCGCAGACTCAGGCTCCTTGCCCAGGCGTCCGGTCGCGGCCATGCCCGCGGCATGGACTCCGAGTGCGCCCACGACCACGCCGCCGGCGACGGCGCCGAGGATGCCGGGCTCATAGCCGCCGCTCTGCGGACCCATACCGATGCCGACCTTGCGCATGCGGCCCAGGAAAGGAGCGCAGTTGTCGACCCAGTTGAAGTTCGCGCACCCGATGCATGGCGCGCCGGACTCGACACACCAGCTCGTCTGGTTGTTCCAACGGACGATTGGGCAGTTGGTCTCTGTCTGCGGACCCTTGCAGCCCACGGGGTAGAGGCAGTAGCCCTTCGCCTCCTCCTGCGAACCGAACTGGTAGACGAACTCGCCGTTCTCGAAGTGGCCGCGGCGCGGGCAGTTGTCGTGAATCGTCTGGCCGAAGATGAACTTCGGGCGGCCGAACTCGTCAAGCTTGGAGAGGATGCTGCCGTCAGCGAGCTGACCGAGCAGCAGGACGTCGACGACGATCGCGACGATCCACTCCGGATTGACAGGGCAGGTTGGCAGATTGATGACCGGGGTCGCGATGCCCTTCTCCTTCAGGTACATCGAGATCCCCGTGCCGTCTGCGGGGTTCGGCGCCGCTTTGACCCACCCGCCGTCGACCGCGCACGAACCCACGGCCAAGACCGCCGCAGCCTTCGGCGCGATCTTGTCGATGAACTCGAGCCCTGTCTTTCCGGAGATTCGAAGGGTGTTGCCCTCGAGCCCCTTCATGACCGTGCCCTCGTAGATCATGATGAAGTTGCCTTCGTTCTGCTCGGCGGTCTGATAGAGCGCCTCGTCAGCAGCTTCACCGCTGGCCATCATGATCGTTTCGATGTAGTTCAGCGACAGGATGTCCAAGACGATCTGCGCGATGTCTGGATAGGTGGCCTGTGCTGCGGACTCAGTGCAGCCCGTGCACGCACCGCCGTTCATCCAGACGGCCGGATAGAGTTTCGAGCCTGCGGCTGCTTCGACCGCAGACGCGATGGTCGGTGCCATCGACTCCGCGAGCCCCAGCATCGCCGCGACCGACCCGCAGTACTTCAGAAAGCCGCGGCGGGTCACGCCGCGCGCTGCGAGCTGGTCGTAGAACGCTCGATCCTCATGCGCCATGCCATACACCTCCTCGTTGGGTTCCGTCACATACCGTGCCTAGATCGAACGCGCCGCATCAGCGGCGAGGCTCCCACCCGCGTCGAAGACGCGGCAACCGGACTAGATCGCCGCCACCCCCCCTTCCTCATAAGACGGGAGCCGGACGATTGACGAACGCGCACCAGCGTACCGCCGCCGCGAGGAGGCGGAGAGCTGGGGGGTTCCTGACAACGAGAGGGGGAGGGCGGTGTGCGAGTCGGCGGGGGCCAGTAGGTAAGCCCCCGGAGGCATCGTCACATGCGTGCGGAACGCGCTTGCCAAGACAGCTGCGACCCCCTCGTCGGTCGACATGCGCGCAAAACCGGCCGTCTCACGGCGAAGCAGTCGCGGGAACCGCCGGCACGGTTCGGCACTGCGGTCAGTGTAGCGCTAGATTGGGTGCATGCGAACCTGTTGCAGGTCAATTTGTTGCGGGTGCGCTCTTGCGCCGACGGCGATGCGCGTGGGCACGCATGGTATGCTGCGGCGTGCGAGCTTCGCTGCGGGCGCCGTGCTCCTCCGACTTTGTACGGCGCTCCGACGAGCTGCGAGCGGGGGTGAGGTGGCGTGGCGAGGAACTCCATCGGCGGGCTGGTCGTCGATATCAGGTCGTTCGAACCCGCGCTGCGCCGTGCCATCGTCTTCTGCTTGGTCGACAAGCTGCTCGATCTGGGCGCGGATGACCAGCTCGTGCTTGTGTGCGATCACGAGCCGGCGGGTCTGGGCTACCAGATCGATCTGAGACGAGAGACGCGCGGCCGTTTCGAATTCTCTTACGATAAGCGATCGGACGGAGCGTGGGTCGCGCTGATCCGACCGCGCGCCGCCGGGAGGCTAGAGCGCGAGGTCGTATAGCAGGCCGCTGAAGTCGAGGAGCGAGCCGCACCGGTGAGCTCCCTCAGGGCGTCCCGGACCCACGTAGAACGTGCGCATGCCCACCGCTGACGCGGGAAGGTCGAGGTCGGGGTCGTCGCCAACCATGAGACACTCCTCCGGCGCGAGACTGAGGCTCTCCGCGATCTGGAGGAAGTAGCCCGGCAGCGGCTTGCACGCGTGCGACGTCTCATACGTCGTGACCAGGTCGAACATCTCCACGTCGATGCCCGTCCAGCGCAGGCGCTCAACAATCGCGGCCCGCGGGAACATCGGGTTGGTCGCTAAGACCGTCTTCATCCCTGCCTCTCTTGCGCGGTGGACGGCGTCGTGTGCGCCGTCTCGCGGGCCGTGTGAGGCGCGGAGGGACGGAAAGCGGTCACGGTAGAACGCGTCCACGGCGCTGGACGCCGGTGACGCGCTCAGGTCCACCCCGGTGACGGCACGGAAGCGCTCGTGGAAGACGTCCCGGTTCGTTCGGCCGGGATGTTCGCCGAACATCGCTTCGGTCGCCTCCCGCAGCGCCGCAAGCGATCCCTCCGGCGAGCGGCTGGTGAGCGCGGCAAGGACAGGTCCGAGTTCGCGGAAGTACGCGCTGAGGAACCCGTTGATGTCGATGTCGAGAAGGGTACCGTCCAAGTCGAAGAGAACCGCGCGAATCACAGGGATTCCTCCTTTCCGCGACCTCGGAAGCGTAGCACTCCCGGAGTTGCGGGCGTGCGGGCGGGTAATGGCGCAGTGCGGTCTTCGGGCGCTGCGAAGTGCGGTGGTCTTGACATGAGGGATACCCAGGGGGGTATAGTGGTCAGGTCACTCCATGACGTCCTGTGCCGGCGGGCGTCAACTCGCCGCGCCTTCGCCGTCATGGAACGCTGTCGATACGAGAAGGATGGCTGAGGCCTGATGGCGGCAGTTGCCGAGAGTGTTCGTGAGTCGCTTGAATCTATTGTTGGTGCTGAGCGTGTCCGGACCGACCGCGTCGAGCGCAAGATGTACTCGTTCGACATCGGTGCGATGCCGAAGCTGGTCGCACCGTTCGTCCCGGCAGGGACTGCGGGCGCTGTCGTTCGGCCTGCCAGTGAGGATCAGCTGGTCGAGCTCGTGAAGCTTGCCGCACGTGAGCGGGTGCCGCTCGTAGCGCGCGGATGGGCGACGAGCGGGTACGGCGGCGTCCTGCCGAAGCGCGGGGCGATCGTCGTCGACTTCTCCGGTTGGCAGCGCGTGCTCTCCGTGGACCCCGAGTCACTCACCGTGCGCGCGCAAGCCGGCGCGGTGTGGGAGAACGTCGATCGCGAGATCAACAAGATCGGGCTCACGCTCCGGCTCTACCCCTCGAGTTATCCGAGTTCGTCGGTCGCCGGCTGGCTTGCGCAGGGCGGCAGCGGCTTCGGCTCCTACGAGTACGGGACGTTCCGCGACAACGTGGTCGCCGCGCGCGTCGTGCTCCCAACCGGTGAGGTGCGCGAGTTCACCGGGGATGAGCTCCTCGCCTACATCGCGGACGCCGAAGGCACGACCGGCTTCATCACCGAGGTCGAGTTCAGAGTGCGCCCGCTCGAGGACGAGGTGCATCGCCTCATCGCCTTCCCGTCGGCCTCGGCGCTCAACGCTGCGCTGTCTGCGGTGTCCGCGAAGCGGTTGCCGGTGTGGTCGGTCACGTTCCTGAATCCGGAGTCGACCCGTCTCAAGAAGCGCCTCCCGCATCGCCACGGCCACCCGTACGAGGCAGCCAACGAGCACTTCGAGCCGAACATCCCCGAGGACTACCTGGCGCTGATCGCGTATCCGGCCTCGCGCCGCGACGCCATCGACACCGAGCTCGACGCCAT
>JBBIJX010000057.1:0-10331 GCA_037445775.1 Actinomycetota bacterium | reverse complement strand
CGGTCCGTGCGGGTGTCTCGGCGGCCGCAGCGGCCGCGGGCGACGCGCTGGTCGCGTCGGTGATGTCACTCAATGGGTTGCTCCAATTCGCAGCGACGATACCCTCACAGAGTCTAGCAAAGTCGGTCCTGTCGGCGTCCCATAGGGGCGTGAAGAGCGTGTGGAGTATTCGCGTGCTCAGGCAATCAACTCACGCGCCGCCTCGGCGATGTGGGCCGCCGTGAGGCCAAAGTGCTCCATGAGCTCCGACGGCTCGCCGCTGGTGCCAAATACATCGGCCACGCCGATGCGGCGCGTGGGCACCGGGTACGCCTCGGACAACACCTCCGAGACCGCGGAGCCCATGCCACCGAGCACGCTGTGCTCCTCACAAGTCACGATGCGCCCGGTCTTCGCGACGCTAGCCACGAGCGTGTCCACGTCAAGCGGCTTGACGCTCGAGACGTCGATGACCTCGGCGGATACGCCCTCGCCGGCGAGCAAACCGGCGGCCGTGAGCGCCTCACTCACCATGATGCCGCACGCGGCGAGCGTCACGTCGGCGCCTGTGCGCAGCACGTTCGCTCGTCCGATCTCGAATACGTGGTCCTCGGCGTAGACCTGCTCGGCCCCAATGCGGCCCAGGCGCACATAGACGGGGCCCGGTGTTGCCGCCGCAGTTCGCAAAGCGGCGCGGGCGGCGTGGTAGTCCGCCGGCACGAGCACGCGCATCCCCGGCAGCACGCGCATGAGCGCGAGATCCTCGATCATCTGGTGGCTTCCGCCGTCGGCGCCCACCGTGACGCCGGAGTGCGTGGGGGCGAGCTTCACATCGAGGTTCGAGTAGCACACGGTGTTTCGAACCTGGTCGTAGGCGCGACCCGTCGCAAACACGGCGAACGAGCCGGTGAAGGCCACCTTCCCAGCTACGGCGAGTCCTGCCGCGACGCCGATCATGTTCTGCTCGGCGATGCCGACGTTGAAGAAGCGCTCGGGATAGGCGTCAGCGAAGACCGCGGTGGTGGTGGACTTCGACAGATCGGCCTCGACTGCCACCACGTCGACGCCCTCGCGCGCAAGTTCGACGAGCGTCGTGCCGAACGCCTCGCGGGTGGCCTTGGGGCTCATCGCGCACCGCCTTCCGGCGCCGCGAGTTCCGCGCGTGCCTGTGCGCGCTCGTCGGCGCTCGGCGCCTTGCCGTGCCACCCCGCGTTGTCCTCCATGAACGACACACCCTTCCCCTTGACGGTGCGCGCGACGATCACATGCGGCGCTCCACCGCCCGCGCGAGCGGCCGTGAGGGCGGCGTGCAGCGCGTCGACATCGTGGCCGTCGACCTCGGCTGTCCTCCAGCCGAAGGCGGAGAACTTAGCGGCGATGTGGCCGAGACACATCACCTCGGTGCACGCGCCGTCGATCTGCAAGCCGTTGTCGTCGACGACCGCGATGAGGTTGCCCAGACCGTGGTGCGCGGCGAACATCGCGGCCTCCCACACCTGCCCCTCCTGCAGCTCGCCGTCACCGAGAAGGCAGAATACGCGACGGTCGTCACCGGCGTTTGCACGCAAGCCCGCCGCCAGCCCGGCCGCCACGCTGAGCCCCTGCCCGAGCGAGCCCGTGGAGACCTCGACGCCCGGGGTCTTCTTGCTGTCCGGGTGGCCCTGCAGCATCGAACCGAGCTTGCGCAGCGTGGCCAGATGGTCGTGCCCGAAGTAGCCCGCGCGCGCGAGCGCGGCGTAAAGCACCGGCGCGGCGTGGCCCTTCGACAGGATGAAGCGGTCACGCGCCGGCCAGCAGGGGTCCGCCGGGTCGTGGCGGAGCACGCCACCGAAGTAGAGTGTGGCCACGATGTCGGCTGCGGAGAGCGAGCCGCCTGGATGGCCGCTGCCGGCCTCGGCGATCATCTCGACGATGTCGAGACGCATCGCGGCCGCAGCGTTCGCGACCGTTGCAGCGTCGAACGGGGCACCGCTCATGGTGTCTTCATCTCCTTGAATCCCTCGCCTATCGTCTCGTGCACGTCGTGGATAACGACCATAGCGGTGGAGTCGATCGTAGCCACTAACCGCTTGAGTGAGTCGATCTCGTTTCGGGAGAGTACCACCCACAGCATGCGACGGGGCTCACCGGTCCACGCGCCTGTCGCCTGCAGGCTGGTCGCACCCCGCCCCAGCTCGTGCACGACCGCGTCGAGAATCGCGTCGTGATGCTCGGAGATGATGAAGGCGGCCTTCTCGATCGGTACACCGTCGAGCACCACGTCGATCGTCTTCGTGCCCACGAAGATCGCCACGGCACCGTACATCGCCAAGATCGGGCCGAACGCCAAGGCCGCAAGCAGCGTAACCGCCGCGTCGATGACGAACATGATCTGCCCCACGCCGAACGGGTAGTGTCGCGAAAGCAGCTGCGCGACGATGTCGGTCCCTCCTGTGTTGCCGCCCGCCTTGAAGACGAGCCCGACACCGAGGCCGGTGACCGCACCGCCGAACAACGCCGCGAGCAGCAGGTCCTCCGTGACCACAGCCATGTTGAGGCGCGTGAACGTCTCGAGGAAGACCGAGAGCGCCACGATTCCGTAGACCGTCTTGGCGGCGTACTGGAGCCCGCGCTGCCAAAGCCCGATGCCGAGCAGGACCGCGTTCATGACGAGCACCTGCAAGGCAACGGACAACGTGATGCCGGCGGTGTCTCGGAGCACGTGGTAGACGATCGTCGCAAGACCGGACACACCGCCAGCGGCGATGCGGTTCGGTATGAGGAAGGCCTCGAGCCCGTAGGCTGTGAGCGCGAGTCCCACCGTCATGAACGAGTAGTCGCGAACGGGGCGGCTCGTGAGCACGCGGCGAACGACCATCGCTACACCGAGCCCGTCGGGCCCGCGCCCAGTGAATCACCGGTCGCCGTCGGCCACGCCCACGTGCCCCCGGAATCCAGGCGAGGACGCTCCCGCTTGGCGAGCAGGAACGCGAGCACCGTCTTCGCGTCGCGGTTCACGACGTCGTTCTCGCCGAGGCCGAACTCCTCGCCCACCGCACACGCGGTCTCAAAGCTCCCTACCTTCAGCGCGTAGTGCGCATCGCTTCCGATCGCGATGGGGGCACCGGCCGCGAACGCGGCCTCGGCGAAGTCGCGCTCGCACGAGGCGCCGTTCGCGCGTGCGCTCGTGGGCGCGAACGAATGGTCGTTGAGCTCGAGGATCACGCGGTGCTCGGCCGCCGCAGTCACTACCGCCTCCATCGCGACCGGGAACTCATGCTCGTTTCCGGGGTGGGTGATCATGTCGACGAGCGGGTTCTCGATCACCCGCAGCAGCGCCTCTGTGTTCTTGATCCGGTCGCGGCCGTCGAAGCCGGTGAGCGGGTGGAAGCCGACCGCGACGAAGTCGAGCACGCGCAGCACCTCGTCGGGCAGGTCGATGCCGTTGTCCGAGCCGGTGACGGGGTTCGCCTCGCAGCCCTTAAGGATGCGGACGCCGTCGAGCACGCTCGGCGCCGCCTTGAGGTTCCAGAAGTACCAGGGATGCGCGCCTTGCGGAACGGCGGGCCCGTGATCAGTGATCGCGATCAGCTCGAGCCCGCTCGCCCGCGCCGCCTGCACGTTCTCCGTGAGCGTCGAGTACGCGTGGCCGGAGGCGACGGTATGCGTGTGCAGGTCCGCAAGCAGCCGCACGCGTCCTCACGCCTCCCCGGTGGCCGCACCCACCTCGGCGGCCTGTTCGTTGTGGACCCGCCAGCGATGGTAGCCAACCACGAACGCGTCGATGTCGCCGTCGAGCACGGCGTCGACGTTGCCTGTCTCGAGTGACGTGCGCACGTCCTTCACCATCTGGTAGGGGTAGAGGACGTAGTTGCGGATCTGGCTGCCGAAGGTGATTTCGCGCTTGGGGCCGCGCAGCTCGTCGAGCTCGGCCTCGCGCTTTTCCTTCTCGAGCTCGTACAGCCGCGAGCGCAGGATCTTCATCGCGGCATCCTTGTTCTTGTGCTGCGACTTCTCATTCTGGCACGTCACAACGATGCCGGTGGGCATGTGCGTGATGCGCACCGCCGAGTCCGTCGTGTTCACGCTCTGGCCGCCAGGCCCGCTCGAGCGATAGACGTCGATGCGAAGATCGTCTTCGCGGATCTCCACATCGACATCGTCCGGCAGGACCGGCAGGACCTCGATACCCGCGAACGTGGTCTGCCTCCGCTTCTTCTCGTCGGTGGGGCTGATGCGCACGAGGCGGTGCACACCCATCTCGCTCGTGAGCATGCCGTAGGCGTTCCGGCCATGCACCGTGAACACCGCGCGGTCGATGCCGAGTTCGACGCCCGCAGGCGCGTCGTGCAAATCGAGCTTCCACTTCTTGCGCTCACAGTATTTCGTGTACATGCGGAGCAGCATCGAGGCCCAGTCCTGGGCTTCGAGCCCGCCTTGGCCGGGCGTTACGGTCAGGATCGCATCGCCCGCGTCGAACTCTCCGGTGAACCAGCTCGAAACCTCGAGCGCGTCGGTGCGCCTGGCGATGTCGGCGAGAGAGGCAACGACTTCTGCCGCAAGCTCCTCGTCGCCCTCTGACACCGCAAGCTCGTTGGCGGCGTCTGCGTCATCGAGCGCCGAGAGCACACTCTCGAAGGCCTCGATCTCGTCGCGCACACCGGCTGCCTGTGCCATGAGCACCTGCGCCGCGGTCTGGTCGTCCCAGAAGTCGGGCGCGGCCGCGCGCTCGTCGAGCTTCGCGAGCTCAGCCCGCTTGGCATCGAGGTGCAGGTACTCGCCCATGCGCCTGACGCGGTCGCGGAGCGCGGTGATGTCAGATGAGCGGTTCTCCATGACGCGTTGGCCAGCCTACCCTGCCCCGTGGCACTTCTTGTACTTCATGCCGCTCCCGCACGGGCACGGGTCGTTACGCCCCACGTTCGCCCACGGATCGGCCTTGTCCTTGACCACGGTCGCGGCCTTCGCCGAACCCCCGGCGACCGCCGCCGCCGCCGCTATGGCATCGGGCGAGGGCGCGCTCACGCCCGCAGTGGCGACCGCTTCCATAGCTCCAGCGAAGATCGTCGATTCGCTGGGCGCAGAGTAGCTCACGTTGTCGAGCGCGGGCGCTCCGACGGGCTCGGGCTCGATGGCGACCTGCATGTGCATCATGGTGCGCAGGAAGTCCTCGTTGATGCCTTCGACCATCGCCGCGAACATGTCGTAGGCCTCGTTCTTGTACTCGACCTTCGGATCGCGCTGACCCATCGCGCGCAGACCGATGCCCTCCTTGAGGTAGTCCATCTCCTGGAGGTGCTCCATCCAGCGCGCGTCGAGGATGCGCAGCATGACGTGGCGCTCGAGCTCGCGGAGGTTCTCCGGCCCGATCTCGCTCTCCTTGGCGGAGTAGGCCTCGAGCGCCACCTCCGACAGCTCACCCGCGAGCTCATGCGGGTTCTCGACGCCGTCGCCCGCGGCCTTGACGACAGCGGCGTCGAGTCCGGTCAGGTCGCGATACCACGCGTTGAGCCCGTCCCAGTCCCAATCCTCGGCGTAGGTGCGCTCGGGACAGAACACGAGCACGTTCGACGCGATGACGTCGCCGATCATGTTCTCAACGCGCTCGTGGATGTCCTTTCCGTCGAGCACGCGCTGCCGCTCCTTGTAGATCGACTCGCGCTGCTTGTTCATGACGTCGTCGTACTCGAGCACGTGCTTGCGCGCGGCGAAGTTCATCGTCTCGATCTGACGCTGTGCGCTTTCGACCGCCTTTGAGACCATCCCGGCTTGGATGGGCATGTCGTCGGGGATCTCCGTGCGCGCCATGAAGGCGGAGACTCGGTCCATCCGGTCACCGCCGAACAAGCGCATGAGGTCGTCCTCGAGCGACAGGTAGAAGGTGCTCACGCCCGGGTCTCCCTGGCGACCGGAGCGTCCGCGGAGCTGGTTGTCGATGCGCCGTGATTCATGGCGCTCGGTGCCGATGACCGCGAGCCCGCCAGCGTCGACTACCTGGACGTGCTCGTCGGCACAGATACGCTTCGCCTGCTCGAGGGCCTCCGCGTGCTGTTCCTCGGTCGCCTCGTCGGGCTGTATGCCCTTTTCGCGGACGATATCCTCCCACAGGAACTCGGGGTTCCCGCCTAGGATGATGTCGGTGCCACGACCCGCCATGTTCGTCGCGATCGTGACCGCACCCGCGCGGCCGGCCTGCGCGATGATGTGCGCCTCTTGCTCGTGGAACTTCGCGTTGAGGACGTTGTGCTTGATGCCACGCTTCTGTAGCAGCCGCGCGAGCTTCTCGGAGTTCTCGATCGAGATCGTGCCCACGAGGCAAGGCTGCCCAGCTTCGTGCCGCTCGACGATCTCCTCGACAGCCGCGTTGAACTTCGCCGGCACTGTTCGGTAGACGAGGTCGTTGCGGTCGTCGCGGACCATGGGACGATTCGTGGGGATGACCATGACCGGCAGCTTGTAGATCTCGCGGAACTCCTGGTCCTCGGTGACAGCGGTACCGGTCATACCCGAGAGCTTGGTGTACATGCGGAAGTAGTTCTGCAGCGTGATCGTCGCGAGCGTCTGGTTCTCCTCGCGCACATGCACGCGCTCCTTGGCTTCGATCGCTTGGTGCAAGCCCTCGGAGTAGCGGCGCCCATACATGAGGCGGCCGGTGAACTCGTCGACGATGAGCACCTCGCCGTCCGAGACGACGTAGTCGACGTCACGCTTGAACATGAACTGGGCCTTGAGCGCCTGCTGCAGGTGGTTCACGAGCTGACCGGACGGATCCATGTAGATGTCGTCGATGCCGAGCGTCTGCTCGACCTTCTTGATGCCTGTCTCAGTGGGCGCGATGGTGCGCTTCGCCTCGTCGAGTTCGAAGTCGACCCCCTCACGCAGCCGGGGGGCGACCTTCGCGAAGTCCTTGTAGGTGCTGGCCGACTTGGTACCCGCGCCGCTGATGATGAGCGGGGTGCGCGCCTCGTCAATGAGGATCGAATCGACCTCGTCGACAATCGCGTAGTTGTGTCCTCGCTGCACACGATCTTGCGCGCGGACGACCATGTTGTCGCGCAAGTAGTCGAAGCCGAACTCCGCGTTCGTGCCGTAGGTGACGTCAGCCCGGTACGCCGGCACGCGAACCGACGGATCCATCTGCGACTGGATGAGACCGACCTCCATGCCTAGCGCGCGGTACGCGCGGCCCATCCACTCGCTGTCGCGCTTGGCGAGGTAGTCGTTGACCGTCACGACATGGACACCCGATCCGGTCAGCGCGTTGAGATAGCCGGCCAGCGTGGCGACAAGCGTCTTGCCCTCACCGGTCTTCATCTCGGCGATCATGCCGTCGTTGAGAACCATGCCGCCGATGAGCTGCACGTCGAAGTGGCGCATGCCCAGGGCACGCCTCGAAGCCTCTCGCATCACGGCGAACGCCTCGGGAAGGATAGAGCTCAGATCCTCGCCGCGCTCGATGCGCTCGCGCAGCTCGGGCGTCCGGGCCGCAAGCTCCGCATCGGACAGCGCCTCCGTCTCAGGCTCGAGTTCGTTCACGCGCACGACGAGCCCCTCGTAGGCGCGGAGCTGCTTGCCCTCACCAAACGTGAGGAGCTTCTGCAGGATATTGACCATGGGTGACTCGACCTTCTGGGGTCTGGAGTGTTCGGAGTGGAGAGCAAGCGTGATTCTAGCACAGCGCTAAGAGCCGCCTGGGAGCCTCACGGGCTCTCCATAGGCGGTGGCGCACACGACCCATCGGGCCCGGACGGAGATGCTGCCAGCTCGATCGGTGCCCCTCTGGAGTGTCTCCCGCTCCACACCTGCAATGAGCTGCGCCCCGCCCGCGTGGTCCCTTGTCTGGGAAGCCCGACGAGCCCTGTGCTGAATCGGGGGTCTTCCGATCCGAGACAACCCTAACAAGCGCGTCTTACCACTTTCTTACCAGCGCCTTGCCGCAGACGGGAAGGTCAGGAGAGGCCGAAATCGTCATAGCGGGGGCTATCCTCCATCACGAGGATCTCCTGGTAGAGCTCGAAGGACTCCGCTGACGGGTCGAGCCCCAGATCCTCTGAGAGCCGCTCCCTCAGCTGAAGGAACGCCTCGATGGCGCTGCTCCTCTGGCCGGCCGCGATCCCGCAGCGCATCGCCAACTGGTAGAGGTCCTCACGCATGGGGTCGACCTGCAGCGCCCTGCGCACGTAGACCTGCGCTTCGCAAGGATCGTCGCGCTCGAGGAGTAGCTCCGCCGCTCGCTGCATCGCACCGACGAACTCGTGGCGATACTTCTCGCGCAGCCCAGCGAACCAGTCGTCGTAGACGTCACCGCACAGGACTTCGCCGCGGTAGATGCCCGATATCCGCACGTACGCCTCAAGCGCCTGGTCGATGTCCCCGGCCTCCTCGGCGGCGCGAGCCTCGAGGAGCGTCTCATCGAGGTCGTCGAGGTCGGAGCGCACCGCATTGGTGACTATGCGCAAGCGGCCGCCCTTGTTCTCCAGATACGGACACGTCTCCGCTCGCTGCGCCGAGCCCATCAGCGCTGCCTTCATCGCGCTCCACGCGACGTAGAAGTTGTTGCGGGCACGGTCTTCAGAAAGCTCCGGCCACAGGTACTCGAGCACGTGATCACGCGGGACCTCCTGGCCCCGGCGCGCGACGAGCATGGCGAACAGCAGCCGTGCCTTGCGCTTCTTCCAGTCACGTTCGCGCAACGCCCGACCCGCGAGCTTGACCTCGAGCCCGCCGAACAGCCGAACGCGACAGACCGGGTTTCCACTGCGCTGCTCGAGGCGGGCGAACTCTGCCTCGCCGAGCAGGCGGGTGCCGAGCCGGCACCATTCGGTCGGATCAAGCCACCCGCGCGACGCCTGCAGAGCGGCCTCGGCGTGTTCGGGCAGCACCATGCGCAGCATGTGAACGGGCAGTTCGTCAGCGCCCACTGCGGCCGTGAACATGCCGAGCAGGCCGGGAAACGCCCTCGCATACATCGCGATCTGCCAGTTGGAGTTCTCGCTCAGTATGTGGTCGCGATAGTTCGCGAGTCGCGCGATGCCCTCGTCGAGCGCGCCGTCACGCCGATCGCACTCAGCGAGCACCATCGCCGCCCGTAGGGCCTTGTAGGGATCGGTGTCCACGCCCTCGTCGAGCACCGTGCCCGTCCAGCGCCTCGCCGCAGCGACATCTCCGAGAGCGAGCAGCGACGCGGCCACCTCAAGTGCGGCGAGTCGTCTCCACCCCATGTAGTCCACGGTACACAGGCGCTCGAACGCGCGCTCCGCATGCGACAGCGCGCCCTCGAGGTCCCCGCATGCCCTGAGCAGGACCGCTAGGTATGTGCGATTGCCTGCGGCATCCGCTTCCATGCCGACAACGTAGCCGAGCCTGAGACCATCAAGCGCCGCATCCAGGCCATCGCCGACTCTTCCCTGAACACCGAGCACGACACCGATGAAGGGAGCGTAGCTAGCTGCGAAGTGGTCGGGCCCGTGCTTCGTCACGTACGTGAGCGCTGAGAGGGATCGATCCAGACGGCCCAACTCCATGAGCGCAATGCCGAGGTTCCCGCGGACTCTCAGACGATCCGTAAGCCACCGCTGCGCGTCCGGAAGCAATACGCCCGCCTTCCTCACGTACGTCGCCCAGTCACCCTCACACAGTGCGTCAAAAGCCATCCGCGAATGGGCCAAGCGCACCCTGTCTTGCTCCGAGCAATCCACCAGATCGCCGTCCGGCAGCAAGCGCAAAGCGCTCCTCGCCTCCTCCATGCGACCGACGTACGTGAGCAACGTAGCCCGAGCGAGTACGAAGGAAAGCTGCCTCGACTGCCACTTCTGAGCGTTCCACCGGTCCGCCAGCTCAACCGCCTCTCCGTACCGCTCCAGCCGACACAAGGAGTCGATCCACACCACGCGCGACGCTGTCAGGGTCTCGGTGTCCTTGAGGTGCTCCGCCAGATGACAAGCGGCACTCGCCTTCGCGATGGCGCTATCGTCACGTGCGACGCAATGCAAACCGCGCGCCCACAGCGCGAGAACCCGCGGCGAGTCCATGACCATGCGCACGGGCACAGACTCAATCAGCTGCAGCAGACTCTCGACGTCGACGGTCTCGGCCGCGCTGGGCTGCAGTTTGCGCAGCCAATCGATTCTTGAGTGGTCGTCGCCGAGGCGGGTGAGAATCTCGACGCACCTCTGCAAATCGCATCGACCTTCAAGCAGCATGAGCGACCACTCAACAGCACTCACCCGTTCTCGAGCGGGGGTCTGCGTCTGTTCATTCACTAGTGCTTCGACGGCGGAGTCGTGGAGAGCGAAGCTGCGCTCCGACGCCTCACGCACGATGCGAAACAGCGGGAACCTCGACGAGATGGCATCGAGGTCCAGCTGACCTCG
>JBBIJX010000056.1:0-10699 GCA_037445775.1 Actinomycetota bacterium | reverse complement strand
GCGCACTCGCGCACATCCCGCTTGTCCGCGAGACCAACCTCGTGCGTGCGCTCGAGCAGCTCAAGGAGGCCGGGTTCTGGATCGCCGGCGCGTCCGCCGATGCCCAACAGACCGTCTGGGAAGCACCGCTCGCTGGGCGCATCGTGCTCGTGATGGGCTCGGAAGGGCAAGGGCTTGCACGTCTCACAGAGGAGACGTGCGACTTCTTGGTGAGGTTGCCCGGCGCAGGGGCTGTGGGTTCGCTCAACGTCGCGCAGGCCACGACCGCCATCGCGTACGAGTGGCTGCGCAGGAGGGCGCGCGGCTCATGACACGGCGCGCCCTCATCGTCGACGGGTACAACCTCATCTGTCACGGCGGGCCGTATCGAGAGAGGGCAGACCGGGACGACATCGATGCGGCGCGTTCGGCGCTCGTGGGCGACATCGCGGCCTACGTCGGCGGCGAGACAGATGCGACGGTCGTGTTCGACGGGGCATCAAACGAGTTGTCGACCGGCGAGCCCCACAGCGTACTGGGCGTGACAGTGATCTTCTCGCCGTTCGGTGTCAGTGCAGACTCGGTCATCGAGTCATTGGCCAGACGCGCGCGCGACCGCGGGATACCCGTCGACGTCGTGACGAGCGACGCGCAGACGCAGTGGGCGGTGATGGGTGGCTCGGTTACGCGCCGCTCCTCGGGCGAGTTCGTGCGCGAGCTGTCGCGTGAGGACGAGGAGCGCGCGGCGCACGCCGAGACGGGCACCGGGCGCGTGCCGCTCGCCGACCGTGTCCCGGACGATGTAAGAGCGACGCTGGAGCGGTGGGCGCGCGGCAAGCCGTGAGTGACGCGCACTCGATGCAAGTTCGTGCATCAAGCCTCGACATCGCGGCGTCCACGGTGTTTGGCGATTGGATACCTCCACAGGTGTTGATTGATGCGACCGGTAGAGCTACCGTCGGCGTACGAGGCCTCGCGCCGTGCCGGCGGTGCCGTCCGTCCCCTTGTGGATGATGATGAGGCTTCTCCATAGTGTGGGGGGTGTGGCGCATGAGCGCTGCGCAGGGTGGATCGGCGCTCCGGGGGCTCGACGGGCGCCATGGGGATGCGGTACTGGTCACTGCCGCGCAAGGCGGCGATCAGGTGGCGAGCGGGGAGTTGATCAGGCGGTACCGGGGTCTGATCCGCTGTAAGGCGCGCTCGTACTTCCTGGCCGGTGCGGACCGCGACGACATCATGCAGGAGGGGATGATAGGCCTCTTCAAGGCGATCAGGGACTACGACCCGGCGCGCCAGGCCAGTTTTCATTCCTTCGCGGAGCTCTGTGTCACGCGGCAGATGATCACCGCAGTGAAGTCCGCGACGCGGCGCAAGCACACGCCGCTGAACGGGTACGTGTCGCTTTCGAAACCTGCGACGGCGGACGAGGAGGGCGAGCGCCTGCTCTCCGACATCATCGCCGCACGTGACATCTGCGATCCGGCCGACATCGTGATCGGCGCATGGGAGACGGACTTCATCCGCACCGGGATCGTGGAGTCACTATCCTCCTTTGAGTGCGATGTCCTGCGGCTCTACACCAATGGCAAGTCCTACCAAGAGATCGCCGAACGTCTGGATCGGCACACCAAAGCCGTCGACAACGCTCTGCAGCGCATCAAGCGCAAGATGGAGTGTCAGATCCAGCGCTGCCGGGCCTGCTGACCTCGTGCATCTGGCGGCCGGGCGAGCACACGGGGTACACTGCTGCCCGTTCGCTGGCGTGGCGCAATCCGGTAGCGCACCTGACTTGTAATCAGGGGGTTAGGGGTTCGAGTCCCCTCGCCAGCTCCACGACACCCTCGGGGGCACTCAGCCCTCGCGCGTCTTCGGGTCGACCGGTTGCTGCCCCGGCGCCCACAGGATCTCGGCGATCCGCACCGGCATCGCGATGTTCTTCAACTCGAACTCGCCGAGCACGGCGGTAGTGACGGCGCCGGGCGTCTGCGACACGACCCCGGCGGTTACGAACGCCTGTCCGCCGTCTGCGAGGTTCATCACCCGGGCCGCAAGGTTCAGGGCGGCGCCGATGAACGGCCGCCCGCGCTTGTCGAGCACCACCTCGCCGTCAGCGACACCGATGCGCACCGTCATCTGGCGCTCGTCGGGATGCGAGGTGTTGTGCGCGTCGAGAGCCCGCTGCATCTCCGCAGCGGCCACGAGCGCGCCCTCCGGGGTGTCGAAGGCGGCCACGAGACCATCCCCACCGGTCGACTTCCCGTGACCGCCGTGCTTCTCGATGATCGGCAGCAACAGGTCCCGGTGCTTCTGGATCGCCTTGGCGGTCAGGATGCTTCCATCCTCCTCAGTCATGCGCGAGAAGGATTTCATGTCCGTGATCATGACGACCTTGTTCGTGGTGTGCTCGGTCGTGAGCCTCTCTTCGGCGGAGGCGATGAGCCGCAAGAGCTCGTCGACGTCGGCGTCCTCAGCGGCCATCGTCAGCGGGCGCGTGCTGGGCGCGGCCGCGATCGCCTCGAGCGGGAAGATCCACTCCGCAACGCCTACGAAAACGATGGCGGCGAACGCCGACAGCGCCGCCTGTAGCGCGATGGTCTGGGTCTCGAGTGACAACCCGACGGCCGAGTTCAGTGCGAATGCGCCCAAGGCCGGCACGAGCGCGCCGAGGCCCGCGCCCACTATCGAGACCGCGCGCCGCCGCGTGCGGCGACCCTGCTTGACCAGCACCCCGGCGACCACGGCGCCGAGTGCCCAGAGGCCGGGTTGCGCCACCAGCGCGACCGGGTGCGAGACACCGGCGAACGTGTCGACGAAGCGCTGCACCGAGTCCGCATTGAAGCCGCCGAACGCCTGCGCGAGCCACTGAGCGCTGAAGAACGTTTCGGGCCACGGGACGTCCTTGCCTGCAATCTGCTCACCGAATGCGAGCAGGCGCGTTGCTTCGGAGCCTCCGGTGAATGTGGCTCCGACTGCAGCCCGTCCCGTCAGCAGCCCAGCGACCACGAGGCTCGCGCATGCGACAGCGGCCGCGAGCGCGCCCTCGCTCGTACCGAGGAGGTATCCAGCGATCGCGACAACCGCCCAGGTCGAGCCGGTTGAGGCGCCAGCGAGTGCCAGCGCGATGATGAGGAAGACGCGGCCTCCGTCGGCGCCCAGGTAGCGGATCGTGATGATGCCGAGCACCAGGAAGGCCATGCCGGCCATCGGGTCGGCCGCGGTGATCGGCAGCGACAGCGAGATGACCGCCGCGAGGATGCCCAGGTCGATCGCTGCGAACGTGAGCAGGCCGCAGCCGGTACCGAGCGCAAGCGCCCCCCACAGCGGGACGAACGACATCGCGATGAGCGCGGCCGTTGTGGCGAGCCCGACGAACGCGGCCTTGAGCCACCCGAGCAACCGCGCGTTGTGTCGCCGGAACCGCTTCGTCATCTGTCCTCCCGGTTCTCAGATGCTGACGCGTCTCAGCGGTATTCTGACGCATACACGCCCTGGCCGTCTGCGGTAGACTCACCTATGGACCTACGACCGCAGCGGCGCAGTGACCGCGAACACACCGTCGAAAGCGAGGTGAGCACGGATGGCTCATGAGGAGTTCCTCGCTCACGTCCCGATCTTCAGCAACTGCACCGCAGACGAGATCGCGGCGATCGCCGCAGTCGCCCAGGCGAGTTTCTTCCAGCCCGGGCAGATCATCGTCACACAGGGTACCCCCGGACAAGCGTTCTACCTGGTCATCGCCGGCCGCGTCGAGATACTGCGGGACGGTCACTCTCTGGGCGCGTTCGGGCCAGGCGACTTCTTCGGGGAGATGTCGCTGCTCGATCAGGCGCCACGATCGGCGACGATCCGCGCCCTCGAGCAGACTGAGTGCCTGATGCTTTCGAGCTGGGACTTCAAGGCGCAACTCGAGCGCTATCCGACCATCGCGGTCAAGCTGCTTGAGGTCTTGAGCCGACGGCTGCGCGCGGCCGACGAACGCATCGGGCGCTAGGGGGACCAACGTGGCAAAGACCGGCGCAGCACTGCTGCAAGACGTTGCCGAACGCATCCTGGTCCGCTGGCTCGAACGGCAGGGTCGCGCGGATGTGCGGCGGACGAGTGTGTCAGGGACGGGTTTGGGACAACACATCGACATCGCGTACGCATGGCAGGGCGGGTTCCGGCGGGTCCTTGTCAAGCCCGACCCGTACTGTGGGACCGACCCCACGCTTATCTCTGACCGGTCGCTCAACTTCTACCGATCTGGCGCAGGCACCTATGGTCTCGAGGCCATCGCTGACTCCGCGACGCGCCAGGCGGGCTGGGCCGTGGAGTCCGGTGCCGATGAGATCCACTACTACTTCCTAGCGCTCGCACAGCCCGAGGCTGAGGTCGCGGCGCTCGCGTCCGAACCCGACGAGGTGTTCTACAGTGAGCTGAAGGTCGGGCACGACGACCTGGTCATCATCCCTGCCAGAGGCCTTCACACGTGGTTCAACGCAAACGCCGAACGCTACGCATCCCGTCCTGTGATGGGCGAGGGCTCTTCGTCTTGGTACCGCATGGTACCCAGGATCGATCTTGAGCGTGGTGTGCAGGGCGTGAGGGACGAGGGGTCCGTGTTTGCGACGCTGACGCGCTGATCCGCGGGGCCGCTCAGCCGGTCCCGCTTCGGCTCGATAGCGCGCCGGGTATGGGCGCAGGATAGACACGCCCGGTGCCGTGTGTGGCGTTGACACGGCTTTCCGCGATGGAGTAACATCCCGTCTGCTCTAGCCCCGCCGGGGGGCTCATTCTCGGCGCGCAACTTGAAAAGCGTACAGCGCAGCAAACCATTCTCACGTGGGGGTGTGCCCGAGTGGCTAAAGGGGACGGGCTGTAAACCCGTTGGCTACGCCTACCCTGGTTCGAATCCAGGCGCCCCCACCACGCGACATGTCCCGCGAGCCGGAGGTTCGCGTTCTTGCCCACATAGCTCAGTCGGCAGAGCACTTCCTTGGTAAGGAAGAGGTCACCGGTTCAAGTCCGGTTGTGGGCTCCATCGACTATGCAGGTCCGGATAAGTACGTACCGGACATCTGGGCGGTGTAGCTCAGTTGGTTAGAGCACACGGTTCATACCCGTGGCGTCGCTGGTTCGAGTCCAGCCACCGCTACCAGGGCAGTGCGCACCGGCGAGATGCCCGGTGCTGGGAATAGAGCGCGCGAGGCCTTCGCACCTCGCGCGTGAGTACGTAAGTCACGAGAAGGGCCGTTGAACAGAGAGGGCTGTCCGGCCCCTCGACAAGGTCCCCCGAAGGAGGAGACTCATGGCGAAGCAGAAGTTCGAGCGCACCAAGCCGCACGTCAACATCGGTACGATCGGTCACGTAGACCACGGCAAGACCACGCTGACCGCGGCGATCACGAAGCGCCAGGCGGAGAAGGGCTTCGCTGACTTCACGCCGTTCGACCAGATCGACAAGGCTCCCGAGGAGCGCGAGCGCGGCATCACCATCGCCATCGCGCACGTCGAGTACCAGACCGAGAACCGTCACTACGCGCATGTCGACTGCCCCGGCCACGCCGACTACGTGAAGAACATGATCACCGGTGCGGCCCAGATGGATGGCGCAATCCTCGTCATCGCCGCCACGGACGGCCCCATGGCCCAGACTCGCGAGCATATCCTGCTCGCCCGCCAGGTAGGCGTCCCCTACATCGTCGTCTTCCTGAACAAGTGCGACATGGTCGACGATCCGGAGCTCATCGAGCTCGTAGAGATGGAGGTCCGTGACCTGCTCTCCGAGTACGAGTTCCCCGGCGACGACACGCCGATCGTTCAGGGCTCTGCCCTCAAGGCGCTCGAGGGCGACGAGGCGTGGGTCGGCAAGATCGACGAGCTGCTCGAGGCCGTGGACAGCTACATCCCGATGCCCGAGCGCGAGATCGACAAGCCGTTCCTGATGGCCATCGAGGACGTCTTCACGATCACCGGCCGCGGTACCGTTGCCACCGGCCGTGTTGAGCGCGGCGTCGTGCGCGTGAGCGATGACGTCGAGATCGTCGGTATCCACGAGGAGACCAAGAAGACGGTCGTCACCGGCGTCGAGATGTTCCGCAAGCTGCTCGACGAGGCCCAGGCTGGCGACAACGTCGGCGTGCTGCTCCGCGGTATCGCCCGCACTGAGATCGAGCGCGGCCAGGTGCTGTGCAAGCCGGGCTCGGTCACGCCGCACACCGAGTTCATGGGCCAGGTCTACATCCTGACCAAGGAGGAGGGCGGCCGCCATACGCCGTTCTTCGACGGCTACCGCCCGCAGTTCTACTTCCGGACCACCGACGTGACCGGCGTGGCGCACCTGCCTGAGGGCACCGAGATGGTCATGCCCGGCGACAACGTCGAGATCAGGGGCGAGCTCATCAACCCGATCGCGATGGAGGAGGGCCTGCGTTTCGCTATCCGCGAAGGCGGCCGTACCGTGGGTTCGGGACGTGTCACGAAGATTCTGAAGTAGGCGCCGTACGCTTGAAGAATAGTGCGGGGCCCGGTCGTGTGGCCGGGCCCCGTTTCGCCGCCGAAAACCGGCGCGACTTGGTTTGACAGTGCTGAAAAACGGGTGCTAGAGTACCCTACCGCGCCCGCGCCTCGATGCCATCGAGTGCGGTCGTATGAGGAGATAAGATGCGAACGCTCGTCACGCTGGCGTGCACGGAGTGCAAGCGCCGGAACTACACGACCAACAAGAACAAGCAGAACAACCCGGAGCGCATCGAGTACAAGAAGTACTGCAAGTGGTGCAAGACCCACACGCTCCACAAGGAGACTCGGTAACCTACGGGTCACGACCCAGGACCGAAGGCCAGTAGCTCCAATTGGTAGAGCGCCGGTCTCCAAAACCGGATGTTGGGGGTTCGAGTCCCTCCTGGCCTGCCAGTACCACCCCGTCGCGACAGTGGCCGCGACGTGCATCGTACGGGGCCATCGTGCCCACAGAACGGACGGAAGACACTATGGCGAAGGCAAGCGCTGCCGAACCGAACATGATGAAGGCGAAGGCTGACAAGTCGAAGCCCGAGAAGGCGCAGAAGTCCAAGCCCTCGAAGCCCTCAAAGCCGAGCATCTTCGCACGCCTGGCTCAGTACCTGCGCGACGTGCGCTCGGAGATGAAGCGCGTAGTGTGGCCGGATCGCCCTGAGGTCATCAACTCGAGCATCGTTGTCGTAGTCACGCTGCTGTTCTTCGTGGCGTTCACGTTCGTTGTCGACACGATCGTCGTCCAGGCCCTCGAGCTGCTCTCGAATCTGGGCTGACACGATGGCGAAGCGCTGGTACGTCATCCACACCTACTCCGGCTACGAGAACAAGGTCCGGACGAACCTCCTGCATCGCATCGAGTCGATGGGCATGCAGGAGAAGATCTTCGACGTGAAGATCCCGACCGAGTCTGTGACCGACATCAAAGAGGGCGGCCGCAGGGTCACCTCCGAGAAGAAGGTGTTCCCAGGCTACATTCTCGTGCAGATGGAGCTCGACGACGAATCGTGGTACGTCGTGCGCAACACGCCCGGCGTCACCGGGTTCGTGGGCAGCCAAGGCAAGCCCGTCCCGCTGTCCCGTGATGAGTTCAACCGCATCATGAAGCGCACCGAGGCTGGCCCGAAGGCGAAGACCACGACCGACTTCGTCGAGGGTATGAACGTGAAGGTCACGTCTGGTCCGTTCGCCGAGTTCGACGGCACGATCGCCGAGGTCAACCTCGACCGCTCGACACTGAAGGTCATGGTGACCATCTTCGGGCGTGAGACACCGGTCGAGCTGGAGTTCGGCCAAGTGACCCGCATTTAGGACGGAAGCGCTCGGTCCCTCGCGCCGGCAGCTTCGCCGGACGCTTCTCGCGACGGGCCGCGACGATAGACAGATAACCGAGCGGCCGCGCTAGGCGGGCTGCGCGTACAGCAGAAGGACGAGTCAAAAAGATGGCCAAGAAGGTAGCAGGCTTCATCAAGCTCCAGATCCCGGGCGGTCAGGCCAACCCCGCACCTCCCGTGGGTCCCGCGCTCGGTCAGCATCAGGTCAACATCATGCAGTTCTGCCAGGCGTTCAACGCCGATACGCAGGACCGTCAGGGTCTGATCCTGCCGGTAGAGATCACGGTCTACGAGGACCGCTCGTTCACCTACATCATCAAGACGCCGCCCGCGGCCGTGCTGCTGAAGATGGCAGCCGGCATCGAGAGCGGCTCGGGCGCGCCGAACCGGACAAAGGTCGCCACGGTGACGAAGGACCAGCTGCGCGAGATCGCCGAGACCAAGATGCCGGACCTGAACGCGAACGACGTCGATGCCGCGATGAAGATCATCGCGGGAACGGCGCGCTCGATGGGAATCGAGGTCTCCGAGTAGCCTCGGAGGCCGGCGTTCGTCAGATGCGTGCGGCCCCGCCGGGGCCAAGCGGTGGGAGGGTGCCTGCTGGGCGCCCGCTAGCGACCACAGGAGGCAGGAGAGATGGCACGGCACGGAAAGAACTACCGCGAAGCGGCCGGCAAGATCGAGCGTGACCGGCTCTACAGTCCGCTCGACGCGATGCGGCTCGTGAAGGAGTGCGCGCCGGCGAGGTTCGACGAGACCGTCGAGGCGCACTTCCGGCTTGGGATCGACACGCGCCAAGCGGATCAGCAAGTGCGCGGCTCCGTCTCGCTCCCGCACGGCACCGGCAAGGATGTCCGTGTCGCGGTCTTCGCCGAGGGCGAGAAGGCGCGCGAGGCCGAGGCGGCCGGCGCCGACGTCGTGGGCTCCGACGACCTCGTAGCGCGGATCGAGAAGGGCTTCTTCGATTTCGACGCCGCCGTGGCGACGCCCGACATGATGGGCAAGGTCGGCAAGCTGGGTAAGGCACTTGGACCGCGCGGTCTCATGCCCAACCCCAAGCTCGGGACCGTCACGATGAACGTCGCTCAGATCATCAAGGAGCTCAAGGCGGGCCGCGTCGAGTATCGCGCGGACAAGTTCGGCATCGCTCATGTTCCAGTAGGCAGGGCGTCGTTCGAAGAGAGCCAGCTCGTCGAGAACTACGCGACGCTGCTTGACGAGATCGTTCGTGCGAAGCCCTCGGCCGCAAAGGGCAAGTACCTGAAGTCGATCACCGTCACCTCGACGATGGGTCCCGGGGTCAAGGTCGACCCGGCCATCACGCGCAATCTACTCGAGGCGTAGCTGACCCGGACGGCGCGGGCGCCGTCGCCACGGAGGCAGATACCGGCAGATCTCGGTCTCGGAAGCGCTTGACATTCCCGCACCGGGCGGGGACACTACCGCCTCGCATTGAGAAATCCATAGCGCGTCACGATCCGCTGCCGAAGACAGCCGGTGCCCGAAGTGCGTTCGGGCGTAATGGGATCCGCCGGATCCCGCCTGCCGAGGTGGCCGCATGAGGAGTCGATCCTCAGAGCACTCACGTTTCACGCTCGCGGCCCCCGCTGCCTTCCCGGCGCGGGGGTCGCGTCTGTTTCAGCGGCTGTACGCCGAGGGAACCGCGGCCCGACCTGTGGCTCCGGAAACGGGGCCGCTCGGCCGGGTCTGCGCGCTGAAGAAGGGAGGTGTGTGCATGCCGAATGCGTCGAAAGAAGCTCGCGTAGTCGAGATCAAGGAGCGATTCAACGCGGCGGACGCTGTCATCATGGCCGACTACCGCGGCCTCACCGTCAAGGAGATGCAGGCTCTTCGCGTGAAGCTTCGCGAGGTGGGATGCGACGTCAGGGTCTACAAGAACTCGCTCACTGAGATCGCGATCCGGGAACTGGCGCTGCCGAACCTCGACGAGTTCCTCGAAGGACCCACCGCGTTCGTCTTCGTCGAAGGCGATCCGGTGACCCCTGCCAAGACGCTCACCACGTTCGCGAAGGACCACGTGGCACTCGAACTGAAGGGTGGTCTGGTTGCGAACCAGGTCGTTGGTCTTGAGGGCGTGAAGGCCATCGCGACGTTGCCGTCGCGCGAGGAGCTCCTCGCGAAGCTGCTCGGCACGATCCAGAACCCGTTGCGCGGCACCGTGCAGGTGCTCGCGGGCCCGGCGCGCGCGTTCGTCACCGTGGTGGACGCGATCGCCAAGCAGAAGGCGGCCTGACCGGTACGCCTAACCGAACCTGTGCGACCGGTGATGAACCGGGTCGCGTGACCAGAAGGAGAAGACAGACATGGCTGTCAGCAAGGACGAGATCATCGAAGCTTTGAAGGAGATGCCCGCGCTCGAGCTGTCTGAGCTCGTCAAGGAGCTCGAGGAGGTCTTCGGCGTGTCGGCTGCCGCCCCGGTGATGATGGGCGCGATGCCCGCCGCTGGTGGCGCCGAGGCCGCGCCCGTCGAGGAGAAGGACAGCTTCGACGTGGTACTCGAGGGCTTCGGCGACAACAAGATCGCCGTCATCAAGGTCGTTCGCGAGCTCACCGGCCTTGGCCTCAAGGAGGCCAAGGACCTGGTCGAGGGCGCCCCGAAGCCCGTGGTCGAGGCTGCGGCGAAGGACAAGGCCGAAGAGGTCAAGACCAAGCTCGAGGAGGCCGGCGCGGCCGTCTCCCTCAAGTAGGCGACAACCGTCCGGGCCTCGCCGCCCGGTGCGCACGGATGCGATTGGCCGGGGCCCTCATGCGGGCCCCGGCCATCCGTCTTCGGTGCCGGGTCGGCGGGATAGCGCTGCGGCGGAAGCGCGGCAGAGGACAGGCGATTCGGGAGGGATTCGGGCGGCTAAGGAGAGCGGCGGAGGGCTCTT
>JBBIJX010000055.1:0-11351 GCA_037445775.1 Actinomycetota bacterium | reverse complement strand
ATGCGGGCCTGGTGCATCAGCCCGGCGCACATAGGGCACGGCTCCAGCGTGACGTAGACGGTGCAGTCGGACAGCCGCCAGCGGTCGAGTCGCGCCGCGGCGCTTCGGATCGCGATCAACTCGGCGTGACCGGCCGGATCGCGGTCGGTTTCTCGCCTGTTGTGCGCACCTGAGACGACCGCGCCCTCGCACACGACCACCGCGCCGATGGGGACCTCGCCGAGTGCCTCAGCGGCACGCGCCTGCTCAAGCGCCAGCGCCATGTAGACCTCATCGATTCGCTGCACGCGGCCATCCCCCTGCGGCTCGAAGCGACCTCCCCTCCGAGTCTAGCGCGACAGCGACGTGCGCGTCAGTGCGCGGCGTTTCGAGGAGCGCGCGAGCACGCATGTCGCGGGTCAGCGGGCGGCGAGCGCTCGCCACGCCGACGACGCTGCCCCGTTGTGGGTGTCAGCTAGATGCTTCGTTCGAATACGCCACGCGCCCGCGCTCGAGACCGTGATGCGCGCCGCGTACGTCGTGCCGTCGGACGCCATCACTCCATTCGCCCGCACGCGGGTCACCCACGCGCCTTGCTCGTAGCGCTGCGCGTAGACGCGTACCGCGGACGAACCCGCCGCATGCTTCGGATAGAGGGAACCGGTCACCTCGAAGCTGCGGGCGACGCGAACGCGCGCGGGCACGCTCGCAACGCTCACCTTGGCGGCAGGGACGATCGCGACGGGCGCGCTCGAGCGGGCAGGCAGCCCTCCGTCGCCCGCGAAACGCGCCCTGACGAACGTGCGACGCGTCGGCGCGAGCGATGCCGAGGCCGTGCCTGAGTCACACGTCAGGCACTCATCGACCGGCTTCCAGTTGACGCCGTCCGCGGACCGCTCGATCGTGACGTCGCGAGCGGCTAGCGGCCCACCGTCTGCATCCGTCAGGGTCGCCGCAACCGCGACCTCCTCTGCGTAACGAGTAGCCCGCGGCGCGCGGAGTGCGACATCGACCACACCCGCCGTGGTGAACGACCACGAGTGGACGGCGCCGTCAACCGTCAGCGACACGTCGTACTGGACGCCGGGCTTGAGCGGGTCCTTCGGCATGATCACGACCGCGTCCCTGCTCCCTAGCACCGAACGCCCCGTCTTCTGAGCGGCCGCGCCGGTGTTTCGGTACGTGGCCTCGGTGTACACGGCGTGCGGGAGCGAGCGTCCGTCTGCACGCAGGCTTGACGCGGTGACGTTCGGTGTCAGCGGGCCGGTGCCGAACTGCGCGATGATCGGAGCGCCAGCGGGGGCCTCGTATCCGGTGCCGGAGAGCGGGTCGGGGTACTCACGGTCCTTGTACGTCGCGTACGCGGAGACCGAGCCCGGGCCGGGCCACAGCACCGGGAAGACCGTGCCGTCCCGAGGCGATGCGCTCTTGCCCGATACGTCGAGCGCGGCCGAAGGCCAGAATCCCGACGCGCTGTAAGTTCCGAAGCCGACGGTCGAAAGGCGCGGATCGATCATGCCGACGGCATGGAACGGGCCGACAGCCCACAGGTCGAGTGCGCGAAGGCCTCCGGCACCCAGCACGAGGTTGCTGCGCCGCGCCGCCCGGTCACCTTCGACGGAGTAGTACGGAAGCGCAGGGTCTTGCGAATGGGTCACGACGCGGTTGCGCGACATGTAGCGGCTGTGCGCGTAGCATGCGGCGCTGGCGTCAGCGTTCTCGGACACGGCGCTGAGACCGGCCATCGAGCGGATTGCGTTGAGGTGCGAAAGCCACGACGGGGCCGCACTCGCCAAGGCGAGCGTCGGCTGGAGCATGACGACGACAGCCATCACAAGCGCCAGCATCCTCACCGTCGTACGCTTCATTACCACCTTCTCCCGGACCTTCGGATGATGAACGGCTTGCCGCACCGGCGCCGGGTCATGCGAACCTCGTGCCCGTGCGGCCGATTGTGACAGGAATCACACTTGGGCTCCAGCGTCTGTCACGCGCTCGTTGCCTCGCGGGACCCGGCTGCCCGCATGCTATTCTTCCGCTTGGCTCGTTCGTGCGCGCCTCAGCAGCGCGGATGAACGCCTTGGAGGGGTGGCAGAGCGGTTGATTGCACCGGTCTTGAAAACCGGCAGCCCGCAAGGGCTCGAGGGTTCGAATCCCTCCCCCTCCGCCACACGTCGACAACCCGCACGATTCCGGCGCATCACAAAGAAGGCCGACCCGTCGGGGCCGGCCTTCCGAGCGTGCGAGAGTCCTGATCCGCTAGCTGATGGGCAGCGTCTCGACGTAGACGAGGCGCTTGGCTGCCGTCTGCGACTGGTGCTGCTTGTAGTACTCGTACTCGCGCAGCACCACGCGGTACGAACGACCGGCCACCTTCTGCGCCAGCCGTGCGGTCCCAGCCCACGTCGTGCGCGTGTCCTGAACGATGATCTGCGCCAGCGTGCGCGGCTGGATGGGCATGTCGACCTCGCTGCCGAGCGGCGTCCACCCCAGAGTTGCGTCCTTGCCGCTCTGCAACTCCTCGAGCTGCATCGTGCAGCTCGCCTTGCGTCCCGCATCGCTTTCCGAGTAGCTGTGCCCGTTGACGGTCGCACGCACGGAGTAGCCGCCGCGGGCGTCCACCGTAGCGCTGAGGCTCGCCGCCCGGTCCGGCGTGAGCTGAACGAAGTCGGCGACGACGACCGATGAGAGCTCGTAGGTGGGCAGCGAGTCCGGCTGGTACCGGGCGAGCGCAAGCTTGATGAACGGGAAGTACGCGCCGCCTTGGTCGACCACGATGTCGGCGAACCACAGCCCGAGTTCCGGGTCGTAGTCGACGTTGTAGCCGGCCACCATCACCTCGGCGCCGGAGTACTCGCGCAACTTGAGGTCGAGTCCGTAGCGCGACGCCTGCTTGAAGTGGGTCCTTGCGGGCCGCGCCGACGGCAGGCCACCCGGTTGCGTCCAAAGCGGGTCGCGGCCCCACTGCGTCACGAATGGCTTTAGTTGCGTGTATCCCGCGTCGGCGGCCGCGGGTTGGTACATGACGACCGCGAGCTGCTCTCCCTCGCCGGACGAGAACCACGGGCGCTCGAGGTAGACCCGGAGCCCCCCGCCTCGCCGGATGCTCGAAGATCCCGAGCGCTCCCAACCGAACGTCGGCATGATGTACTCAAGTGCCGGTGCCGCCGGTCGCGCCGCGTTCGGCACGCGCAGCAGCCGCTCGGTCGACGTGACCGAGTACGTTAGGCCTTCGATGTCGGCGAAGTGCTTGTCGAAGCGCGAAGTGAACGTCGCCTTGTAGCGGACGCGCTTGTGCTTCGTGTCGCCGAAGTGCTGGCGCTGCGGCTTCGTATCCACACCGCCCTTGTTCACGAGCATGCCGTCAGCCGGGATCGACCCCCATGCGACCGGCTTCATCGAGCCCGGCACCGCCTGCTTCGCGTCAAGGATCGTGGTCTGCTTCTTGTCGACAGGGAGCGAGAACGCGGCGGCGGCCTTCTTGACGGCTGTGGTTCCCCACAGGGGGGCACCTTTCGCCGGGTCGTCAACGGGCTCCGTCCAGTTCGCCTCGACGTCGAGCTTGACGGTGCTCTTACCGTGAACCTGCATCCAATCGACAAGCGTGGCGTGCGTCTCGCCCGCGCGTCGCTCCATGTGCGCACGGGACGTGAATGCCGGTGCGATCATGGGGAGGTCCACCGCGTGAACGAGCGTGATCTCCTGGGCGGGCGACAAGAGCCAGTTCTGTCCGATGCGGGCGGTAGTGATGAGGGCGTTGGCCGCAATGGGCAACGTCGAGGCCGTCGAGACCGGCACCTGGTTCAGTGCGGGCGCGACCGCAGGAAGAGCCGAGGCCGATACCGCGCGCAACACGGGCGTCGTGGCGACTGCGAGCTTCGGAGAGAACTTCTCCATCGTCCACTGGTGCACGCCCATGACCTGAAGGTCGCCGGAGGAGAAGTAGGAGCTTAGCCCTACCTTCACCTCGTCGGCCTTCGGCAGCTCGACCTTGAGCCGCCGCACTTCCTCTCCCCACGCCGGAAGCTTCGGCACGGCCTTGAGCGGCAACCGCGCATCGGTGCCCTCGACACCATGGACCTCGAAGCGGAACGGGAGGCGGTCGTACCAGGGAGCGTCGCTCTTCTCGAAACTCACGCGGAACGAGGAGACCGTTTCTGTGCTGGTCGACGTGAGCGGGATGCGCACGCCGCTCACACGCGCGGACGTCGCAATGGTACGCGACGTGACCGTCGACGCGACGCCGGGAAGGCCCTTGAACGCCGCGCCGCGAGCGAAGCGGTCCGGAAGGTATTCGACGGGGGATGCCACCGTGGCCTGAGGTTTAGCGCTGCCGTCCGGATTCTGGGGCGGCTCGGAGGCGTCCCGGGCCGGGGGATGCCACCGTGGCCTGAGGTTTAGCGCTGCCGTCCGGATTCTGGGGCGGCTCGGAGGCGTCCCGGGCCTTGAGTACCGACCAGAGCGCCTTGTTCATGGGGCGCCCGGTGGAGGACTGGTCGAGCCCGCCGCACGCCTCGGCCATGCTCACCGCGACGCGCGGGGGCATGATGTGTCGCGCGGCGTTCTGGGTGACGACCTGTCCGGTCTTGGGATCGTGATAGCTCCGTACGACGACCACGTATGGCGACTCGGCCGGCTTGGCGTCCTCGACCGGCACGACGATGGGTGGCTTCACGGGGTCGAAGCGCTTGTGCGTGATCGCGCGCGTGACGAGCGGGTTCGAGTCGCCCGAGCCGCCCGGATCCGCGGTCACCGAACCCGCCGAGAATGCAACGCTGTTGCCGGCGAGGTCGACGGCGCGAGCGCGGAAGCGGTACGTCGTGCCGAACCGCAGCCGCGGCAGATCGCCTGCGGGCACCTTGAAGCGCACGTCGAGCGGCAGGTTGGGGTGCAGATAGCTGCCCAACGGCCGGGTCGCCCCATCCGGGTCCCGGAAGGTCTTCGTCGGCGTCGAGACGCCGTCTGCGTCGGGCTCGGAGAGCGCGTTGCCCGGACGCTCGACCGCGAGACTCCAACCGCCCCAGTCAAACACACTCTCGTGGATGCGCATCTCGCCCGGAGGTGTTTCCGTGTTCACGTCCTCGGGCTTCGACACGCCGCCAAGCTGCACCCACCCTTCGTCGGTGATCGTGGCCTTGCCGCTCCATGAGATGGGCGTCGTCCCGATCGCGTAAGTGCCCACGCGGCCGCAGAGTCTGTGCCACCGGCGCGTCACACTGTCCCAGACGTCGATACGGTAGCCTCGCGTCACGTCCTCGGAGTAGTTGATGGTCTGCTCCTCCTGTTCGGCGATGAGGCGCGCGTTCATCTGCGAGGCCCGCGTCATCTGCGCCTTGACGCGGTCGGCCAATCCGCCCACCGCCATGCGGATCACCGGCTGTCCGAGCGCCGGCAGCGTCATCGACTCGGTCTCGGCCGCCGACGTGACCTGTGACGCCGTCACCTGTCCCTTCTTGACCGCAGATGCGCCAACCTGCGCCACCACCTGCTGGTTCACGATCTCCGCCGCATTGACGGCGGTGTTGACGAGGCGCGATGCGGCCAGGTCGATGTCGACGTTGTAGAGCTTGACCGGGTCCGACGACGGGTTCGTGATCGAGCGCGCCACGAGGTAGCCGTCGCGAACCTGCTGGTCACGCGACGCGGTCATGAACTTGGTGACCCGCTGCGGAAGCGTCAGCGTGCGCCCCAGGACGTACGCGGTCCACGGCGATGCATCCCTGTGCGTGACCTGCTGGCCGTCCGCCGCGGCGTATGACACCTTGCTCGCGCGCGCGCCGGGCCAGACCGGCAGGATGCGGATGCGGCTCGCGCGCGCCATCGCTGCGGTGAACGGGACCTCGATATCGACGATGAAGCCGAGCCTGCGCATAAGCGCGGGGTAGCTCCCGAGCGCCGACACCGCGCGGTGGAAGTCCATCTCGGGCACCGCGGGCGCCTTGAAGGTATCGGGTACGACGTAGGGCCGGTGGAACGCCTCGAAAGCGGTGTAGGCGGCGTTGCGGGTGATCGTGGGCGTGACGGCCGGAGTCGTGGCGAGTGCGACGATGGGGTTCGTCTGCAGGATGGGCGTGGGCAGGATGCTGAGCAGCGGCGGCTTCGTGACACCGGGGAGCTGCACCAGCTTCGCGATCGTGGGCGCCCTGAACGCAAGCGCGGGTGTCGCGGCCACACCGAGGTACTGCTGCTTGAGCGTCGAGAAGACGCTCGTCGTGCCGAACGTGCGCATCGTTGCGCCTGAGAAGTCATGGAAACGGAACTGCTTGATGGGCATGGACGGGCCGAAGAACGAGTCCCAGAGCGCCGGTTCGGCATCCGCACTCGTGACGGCCGCATCGTAGATCGCCCGCGTCGCCGGCGTCTCGGCGGTCGACGTCTCGACCTTGAACGACAGCCCGTTCACGGTCGCCGCCCAGTTCACGCCCGCGTCGCTCGGATGCTCGAAGTCCGGAAACTCGCCGAGGGTACCCATGGGCGCCGTGGTCTCAAGGCGCGGTGACAGGAATACGGACAGCTTGAGCTTCTGGTTGCCACGGGCGTCCGGTTTCGTGAAGCCGTTCGGCAGCGCGGTCCACATGAGTGTCTGAGTCCTGGCCACGTCGATCACGCCCCCAACTGCGCCGGTGCGAAGGCTTCGCAGTACGCGTCCCAGTCCGCCTGGAGCGGCATCGCGTCCCCGAAGCGCGGGTCGTCGCCCGCAAGCTCCTTCGTGACGCTGAGTTTCACCGGGATGGTGAAGAACAGGATCTCGATCTCGATGGTGAGCGTCGCGGTACCCGTGAGCTTGTCGCCCTTGATGGCCGGGTTCGATTTCTTCGGGAACGTCTGATACCGGAGCTCGAGGTAGAACGTGAGGGTAACTCGGACAATGCCCATGATCTTGAGCGAGCCGTGGATACGGATGAACACCACGAAGTCGAGCTTCTCGCCCACATCCAGGCGCTCATAGCGAACGGACAGGCCGCCCTTGATCTCGACGGAGCCCGACGCGATGCCGCCAATGGAGAACGACATGCCCGCACCGAACTCGAGGCTGATCTCGAGCGCCTTCATACCGGCGGGGTCGAACGTCATGAGGACGTAGCCGCCGCCGCCGAAGCCCATCACGAGCAGCTCGAACGGGGACTCGCGGGAGCAGAACGCGAAGTCGAGCGTGACCGGGCTGCCGTTGAACGGGAGCATCAGGGCCGCGTAGAACGACATGTTCTTGAGGCTGAACACACCGATGGTCAGGTCCGGGATCGCGATGGTTAGCGACGCCTTGATGCCCTCGCCGGTCACATCGATCTTGAGCGGGCCGGCGTCGACGAGCGTTGCCGCCGAACGCGACAGCCCGTCAGGCGCCCGCGCCGCGAGCGACGAGCCCGATCCGGCTCCGCCCAGCGCCCCGAGGTACTCGGCGAGCTTGGCGAGGTACTTCAGGTCGCCACCGAACTCGACGTTGGAGATCTGCGGGTCCACCTTCGGCGCGCGGAGATCTGCGGGTCCACCTTCGGCGCGCCGCCGTTTTCCGACACGAAGGTGATCTTCGTGAACGTCAGGATCACCGCGTCAAAGACGCCTTTGACCAAGTGCAGCTTGAACGACCCAAGCTCGCCTGTGACCTTGAAGCTCGGCGGCGAAGCGGTGTCCTCGAGACTCTTGCGTACCTCGGCCGAGAGTTTGAGCTTGCAGCCGGGCTGCGGCAGGAAGATCAGCGCATCTTTCGTGACCCGGGTCTCCCACGCATAGCGGACGACGAGAGTCTTGGAGTCGAGCGCGTCCTTGACCTTCTCGAAGACGGGCATCTCGTTCAAGCCGAGCGCCGCACCAAGGATGTCGATGAGCTTCACGCCGCCCAGGATCTTCGCGTTGAGCGCGTCGAAGAACTGGCTCGGGCTGTAGGTGCCTGCCCCGAACTGGGCCAGGTCGCTGCCGAACGTGCCCTTGACGGCACTGATCCCGGTGAACTTCGGGACCGGCGTGGCGAGCGCGCCGGTGATCGCGGCAGGGAAGCCGACGGTGGGCGCGGACACGATCTCAGCGAAGACCCTGCCCGCGGCGTTGCCGCCGCCGTAGCCTAGGTTCTGGTAAATCTCCGCGATGCGAATCGTGGTGCCGGCGTTCTGGCCCGTGAGCTCCTCGACCGCGTCGAGCCGCACGTTCGCCTGGAACATGAAAGGCTCGAAGCGCGGGTCGCCCACGGTCGTGGCGGGAGCGTAGACCTGCGCGTCAAAGCGGATCCAATTGGTGGGCATGACACGTGCCGCGTCCGAGGAGGCCGCCGTCCTCGCGAACGCGACCGGCTGGCTCTTGAACTGCACGTTCACGGTGCGGATCGCGTTGGCGCACGACTCGAGCACCGGGCGGGCGGCGTCGTTGTTCGGCGTGAACGTAGGCGCGTAGTTCGACGCCCAATTGTCGTGGACGAAGATGAGCGGCATCTCGAAGGTCTGCGTCACGCCGTCCCAGTCGACGGCCTGCATCTTGAAGAGGAAGTCGGACCCGGTGTCGACGGACTTGATCCAGTACCCGTGAGAGACCGAGATGCCAAGCACCGTCCTCGCCGGCGACCGGGCGCGCCTCGATCTGCGGGGTGGACAGCGTCTTGAAGGTGACGGACTTGAACGGCATCCGCCGCTTGAGGAGCGTGCCCTCCTGCGCGTACGACCTCGTGGGCTCCTTGATCTCGATGAACGCCTTCTGCCCGAGGAACGCCAGCCCCGTGGCCGGGTCGACGCGCCGCTCTGTGATGGTGATCTGGACCGCGCGATGGCCGAACGGGAAGATTCGCCCGATCTTGACCACCTTCACGTACTGGTCGCGCCCCATCGTCGCGCGATGGTCCCACTGCGTGACGTTGCCAAATACCGGCATACCGGCAGCCCTGACCGCCGCGATGTCCCACTTGCCGCTCGAATCGAGCCACGCGCCGAGCGAAGTCAGCATGAGACGGTTGACACCGACGGGCTCCCGGCGGAAGCGGCCGGAGAGGTCGATGACGCTCCAGCGGTTGCCGATGCCGCCCACGTCCGAACCACTCGGCATCGGGTCGGGAATCACACCATCCGTGAAGCTGTTGCGGAAGAGTCCCGCTGTGGGCGGAGCGAGCGCTGTCGCGTTGGGCTGGGCGAGGCGGTTTGCGTAGAAGCGGCCCCACACGGCGCGCAGAGTGGGACTCGTCTCGCGCACGAACAGCCCCGGCGTGAGCTGGCCGGGGTCGATGATACCGACCAGGTTGCCGGGGTTGAGCACGTTCACGAGCGTGCCCGTGTTGAGCACGGGCGTCGTGAAGATGGGGCTGATAGCGGCCGCCTCGGTCGCCGCTGCCGCGCTCGCGAACGCGCCGGGCAAGAAGCCGCCGCGAAGCCTCGTGTGCCACAGTTCCGTTCGGCCCCCTCTGGTGAACGCGGCCTTGCGGTGCGACCACCACTCCTCCTCGTAAGGCGAGAGGATGAGACCCCACGGCAGCTCGAGTGACGTCTCGGGCACGACCCCGGTAGCGGGGTCGCCCTTCAGGGGTTCCCGCATGGATGCCGTCAGGTCCGTGCCTGAAGTGATGCGCTGTGCTGCCGGGACGACGCGGTGCGAGAAACCCGACCAGTCCAGCAGCCCTGCGAGGCTGTAGGCGATACCCGTGTTGATGCGAGCGTCGGACACCCGGAAAGAAAGCCGGGACTCGATGCGAGCGTCGGACACCCGGAAAGAAAGCCGGGACTCCTCCGACAGGTACGCCTTGAGCGGCGTCTTCAGCTGAGCGGCGACGGACTGCGGGTCGAGGATCGCCTGCTCGAGTACGTGCTGCGCCGGGAAGCGCACGGTCATGTGGGGCACAAGCCGCGAGCTCTGCCGCACGAGGCGCGTGCCCTGCGCGTCGCTGACGAGCGACATGTTGTAGAACTCGAACCGGAGCGTGAGCATGTCATCGGGTCGCACCACCGTGAGCGAGGTGCCGCTCGGCAACTCGATGGGCTGGACGATTGGCCCGATGGGGACGTCGATGATCGGGCCGATGATCGGGCCGGGCACGAGCGCGCTCGCCGACATTCCCCCGCCGGTCGCCGCATCGCCGAGGTTGAGCAGCGCGTTCACCCCGTCGGCGAATGTGAGCGGCGACGCGAGCGCACCCTCGAACGGCGGCGAGATGGCGTGCAGCGCCGGGCGGGCGCTCAGCGACACGCGCCCGCCTTCGCGCTTCAGTTCGAACGGCGGCGCCCACGCGGCACCGCCCACAAGGAGCGCCCTGCCCGCCTGCGCCATCCACACGGCCTCATCGGCGAAACGCGCGGCGAGGTGGACGTCCCCACCGCCGTCCAGCAGCCCGGCGTAGCGAACGTCGGTCAGGCGCAGCGGCAGCATCGGCGAAACGCGCGGCGAGGTGGACGTCCCCACCGCCGTCCAGCAGCCCGGCGTAGCGAACGTCGGTCAGGCGCAGCGGCAGCGCACCGTGAGCGGCTGCCTTTCCCCGAGGTACGTACGTCGCGGTCGCCCCCGGGGCGGACTGCGCGACGAAAGCGCGGTACGCGACACCCGCGCGCGTCTCGGCGGCCTCGAGGGTGAGTGAGTCGAAGAGTCCGTCCGGCAACTCGACGGCTCCGCGCGCCGTCGCGAGGGGAGCGGGGATGCTCCAGCGGGCGGCGCCGGACTCCAGAGTCACCAGCGTGCGCCGCGCGACGCGGCGCGAGAGCAAGGTGGGCGCCGCGCCCGCGAGCGCGATCGTCACCGCGTCCGCGACGAGACGCGAGTCCGCGATCGCGAGCGTAATCCCACCGGGAGCCGCGATGCGGTACGACCAGTCAGACGCGAGCGTCGCGACAGCGCGTCCGGCGAACTCGAGCACCACGCCTTCACCCAGGTCGAGGCTCGTGCCGGCGAGCCCGACGGTGGACGCCGCTTCGGCGCGTCCGGCGAGCCAGTCGGAGAGCCCTACCTCGGTGCGGAAGTCGCCGAGCACGTGCGTGAGGCGCACCCGGGCCCTCGCCCCTGCGCCGGAGATGATCGCGCTCACGTCCGCCGGCACCGTAGTGCCCGGGAAGCGGGCGCCCGAGAGCGCCGCGGCCCACTGCCCGTTCTCCGACACGGTGAGGCGAGGCGAGCCCGAGAAGAGCGCCGGGTCGAGGACGGTACGGTGCGAACCGGCACGCAGCCAAGCCGCGCGTGCGGTGGCGCCGGCCTCGGGCGACTCGATGGGTTGCAGGGACTTGATCGAGAGAGCTCCCGTCGCCACCGTCGCCACAACGCCCGCAGCTTTGAGCACGTCTCGACGGGTCACCACGACCGGGCGCGACTCGAGGTCCGAGATCAGGTCGGCGATTCCGGGCGATCGGACACCAACCGGCAACGTGTTCGCGGCGATGGCGGCGGCGTTGAGACGGAGTGTGCTCATGACCAGA
>JBBIJX010000054.1:0-11422 GCA_037445775.1 Actinomycetota bacterium | reverse complement strand
GAACCCCAGCATCGACCTCGACAGCGACCTACTGGCGACATTGACGCCGTGGGGCACTCCGCTTGGCGGTACGCAGCTGAACATGCGCGGCTGGGCGGGCGACCGAGGGTACGCGGGCGTTGAGGGGCGGTGGTGGCTGGCGGCTCGAACGGTCGGTCCGGGGGTCGGTCAGCGCGGACCCACCAGCGAGGTGCGCTTCGGCTACGATATCACCCCGCCGGATGCGGTCGGCTCACTCGTGGCCAAGAACGCGTCGGCGGGTGCCGTGAACGCCGGGCTTGTGCGCCTCGAGTGGGACAACCGCGAGTACGACCAGACGGATCTGAGCGGCACGTACGGGTGGGCCGTTCGCCTGAACGGAAGCCCCGTCAGCGCCAGTGCCGACACGACGCACTTCCCGCGCCTTCCTGTTCCCGAGCCCGCCGCCATCACCATCGAGAACCTGCGCATCGGTAACAACGTGATCGAGGTCGCTGTCGTCGACAAGGCCGGAAACGTAGGTCCCTTCACGTCGATCCAGATCGTGTCCGAGCCTGACGCACCGCTTCTGACGATCACGAACCCCGCCGCCAGCGATGCCGCTCTCAGGCTGGGTGCTCCCATCTCGGTCACGGCGACGTCGCCGAGCGGTGTTTCTACCGTCACCGTCGATGTGCTGAACGCGGCGAACGAAGTGGTGCGCACCCGTTCGTTCACGAGCGCTCAGGCGAGCGGACCGGGTGCCGATATCTACACCTTCGACCCCGCCGTGCGCGGGCTTCCGGACGGGAGTTACCGCGTATGGGCTCGCGCCTGGAACGCGTTTGGGAGCACCGAGGCCACGCGTGTTGTGACAGTCGATCTTGACACGCCTAACGACTACTCGACGCGCATTTCGCTTGGGGGGCGTGCTCTCCCAGAGACGCCCATGCCGTGGTTCAACGCGTACCCGTGGCTGAGCGCATCGTACGTCGCTTCCGCCACCAACGTGCCTGATCCGCTGAGGCCCGTTACGCTCGACGGGTTCGAGTACGGCATCTCGCGGTCCAGCACCTTGGTCTTCGGCGCGGGCGCAGTGGGATTCGTCCCGGTGAACGTAACCGGAGGCGTGCTGGCGGACGAGCGCGTCAACGTCGTGGGGCTTGCGTATCTGCAGGGTGACTCCGAGCCTCTGGGCCAGGGTGTCTGGTGGATGCATGTGCGATCTGTCGCGGCCACCGATACGAGCGGGTACGGACCCTGGATCGAACGCTACGGCATCCCGAGCGCCGCGCCCTTCGGCTACGACATCACCCCACCGAATGCGATTCCCTCAGGGAGCGTTCGGGTCGCCAACGCGTCGGTTCTGGGCACGGTGTCCGCCGGTTTCGCGCGCGTGGAGTGGCCCAACAGTGACGGCTATGACCAGGATGGCCTCAGTGGCGTTTGGGGATACTCGGTTCGCCTGAACGGGTCCGAGGTCCGCCGTTTCCGCCGCCCGTTCTCGGCGTCGGTGGCGTCAACGAGCACGGTGGACATACACGACCTCGTCTACGGCAAGAACACGATCGAGGTCGCCGCGATCGACAACGCGGGCAACACGGGCGCTTACTCGCCGGTCACCGTCTACTCTGCCCCCAGGCCTCCCACGATCACGTGGGTCTCGCCCTCTGGCAACCGCTTGCTGGCCGACCAGCCCATCTCCGTCGACGCGTCCGCGGGTACTGGCGCGCCCGACGTGGGGCTTTCCATCCTTAACGCAGACATGACCAACCCGCGCCACGTCACGACGTTCACGGCGACCCCCGGCGCGCTCGGCAACTCGGAGCGCTACAGCATCCTGCCCTCGAGCCTGCTCTCGACGCTTCCCGCGGGCCAGTACGTGCTGCGCGCCGTGGGCGTCGACCGCCTGGGCCGCTCTGTCGAGACCACCCGCCCGGTGCTCTGGGGCTCCGAGGCAGCCGAGAACGTCTCGCCCGATGAGTTCGAGACCGCCGTGAGCGTGGGCGGCGTGCCGCTGCCCAAGCTTCCGGACCCGTGGTTCAACTCCGTCCCGAACCTTGCCGCCGCCTTCTCGACCGACCCGAACTTCGCCCAGTTCGGCGGGCGGTTCGTCTACACGCTCTCGAAGGAGTCGACCGTCACGTGGCCGGCCGACCCGGCCTACCCGTTCGCGGTCACCACGCTCGCCGGCCCGCTCGCCAACCTCGACCTCAACATGGCCGGATGGGGGAGTGTCACCGCGACCTCGACCGAGGGCGTGTGGTACGTCCATTCCCGCACGTGGACGCCCACTTGGTCGCGGCCGTACGGCGTGCCGACGTCGGTGCGCTTCGGCTACGACGTCACACTCCCGAGCATGGTCGAGACGGTGAGTGTCACCAACGCGCTCCCGTCCACCATCACGACCGTCGCGGCCAACCAGGCATTCCTCGCGTGGCCCAACCGCGAGTACGACCAGACGGATCTGAGCCGCCTGTGGGGCTACGTCGTCAAGCTCAACGGCACCGAGATCACCGCATATCCGCACAGGGGTTCGTTCAACACGAGCGAGACGCTTCTCATCGAGAACCTGCTTCCCGGCAAGAACGTGATCGAGGTCGCCGCGCGCGACAACGCGGGCAACACCGGCCCCGCGCGCATCGTCACCGTCTACTCGAACCCGCAGCCGCCCGCCGTGCGCTTCACCGCTCCCGCTGAAGGCGGCTCGCTCCTCGCGTCGGCACCCATCACGATCGAGGCGAGCGCCGGAACCGGCCCGCCCACGGTCGCGCTCTCCGTCGGCAACACCCTCGTAGCGACCTTCGACGGCCCGCCCTACTCCATCCTGCCGACCTCGTACCTAACGACGCTTCCTGCGGGGACGTACCAGCTTCGTGCAGTTGCGACCGACCTGCTCGGCCGCAGCACGACCGCCACGCGGTCGGTGACGTGGACGCCGCCGGTGCCCACGGTGAGCATCACCGCGCCTTCGCTAGACGTGCTCAACCGCTCGTTCGAGGTCGCGGCTGACGCCGTGTCGGGCATGGGTGTCTCCTACGTCAGATTCGCCATCGTGGGCACGTCGATCGTCATGACGGATACGACGGCGCCCTATGCGTTCACGCCCGACATGCGCGGTGTGGCGAGAGGAAACTACACCATCTCCGTTACGGCCACCAACGCCTTCGGTACGAGCCCGGCGGTGACCAAGCTCATCTACTGGGATCCGCCAGCGCCCACGCCCGTCATAGCCTCACCGAGCGGGACGACACTCACACACGGGGCGGTCTTCACCGCTGACGCCTCCACTCCTGATCCGCAGGCGCCGGTCAGCCGCGTTGAGTTCTACGTCAATGGCGTGCTCGGTCATACCTCTGTCCAGGCGCCACACACGTACACACCTGAATTGACCGGAGTTCCATCTGGAACGGTTGTACTGATGGTCCGCGCGTACAACGTCTACGGTGTCGGTGAAGTCTCAAGGAGCTACACTTGGGTGCGACCGGTGCCAAGGGTGACGATCACCGATCCAGTGGGATCGACTGTGAACCCGCTGAGCCCGGTCAAGATGACGGTCGAGTCCCAGGTTGGAACTGCGACGGGCATCACGCTGTCGGTGGGCGGGCAGACGGCCACGTTCACGCGTGCTCCCTATGAGCTGTCCGTTCCCTGGAACCAGCTGCCCGCGGGCACGTACGTGATCAGCGGTTCGGCGACAAACCAGTACGGCACGGGCACAGGAACGAAGTCAGTGACCTGGAATCCGTCCACGGGAGGCGGATTCACGCCGAGTCCCATCGAGGACGTTGATCTGCAATTCGAAGATTTCAAGGTCTTCAGTGCCACGAACCCGAGCGACCCGAAGGATCCCGAGGCCTGGTGGCGTCAGGCTTGGGGCAAAACGATGTTCCCGCAGTTCAACGTCGAGCCTCCTTCCGTGAAGGTCGAAGATGTCGGACACATCATTGGCCTGCTGTACAGCGTGGACAGGACGGGAGGCACCATCGATCCATCACGGCCCTCAAACTACTTCCGGACCTCACGCGGAGACTCGACCAACCTCTCGCAGGTGATCGACATCGGCGGCATCCTGAACGCGCCACCCACTGGTGGATGGCCGCCGCTCACGCCGGGCGCCTCTAAGCCCGAGGAGGGACGCTGGTTCTGGAACTTCTCGTTCACCACCTCTCGCGGCTACACCGGCTCCACTACCAACCATGTCGTGTTCGGCATCGACCGCACATCGCCGGCCGCTGTGGAGAGCCTGACGGTGTCACCGTCGATGAACCCGGCCGCAGCGGGCGGTTGGACCGCTTCGTCACGCGCACATATCTCGTGGCGGCCCAAGCAGTACGACGCCCTGTCCGGCGTCGGCTACTACCAGGTGCTCATAGACGACCAGCCGGTGATTCCGAACTCACCGCAGGCGCCGTCGCAGGGCCGTGTCTACGACGTGCCGGGAGTGACGCCCTCCTCGATCACCATCGAGAACATGCCTCCGGGCAAGCGTAAGGTCTCCGTTGTCTGCGTCGATCGCGCGACGAACGAGGGCCCCGCGGCCGTCGGCTACTTCTACAGCGATCCTGACGAGCCGGGCGGCACTATCCTGAATCCGAGCGCGTCCGGTGTGACGCTGAATGGAAAGGCCATCCTGAGCGTGAACGCGACGGATGCGGCAGGCGTCTCGTCGGTCACCTTCGCCATCGATGGCAAGGCGGTCAAGACGATCAACGCGTCCACTGTGTCCACGAGCACCATCTTCACCTTCCAGCCGACGTGGTCTGACTACACCAACGGTACCCACACGCTGGCGGTAACCGTCCGTGACATGCTCGCTCGCGAGACGGTACTCAAGCGCTCCTTCGTGCTCGACCGCACGGCGCCTAGGCTGGCTTCGTCGTCGGTCAGCCCTAACCCGTTCTACCCCCGGGTCGACGGATACCGGGACACCACGGCGATCAAGTTCTCAGCCAGCGAGTACACGACCGTGACCCTCGAGGTGGCGAAGCCCGGCACAAAGCCCGCAGAGGGTAAGGCGATGCCGGCGTCCCGGCGCTGGTACAAGCGCACTACCGGGCCTCGGTCCTCCTTCCGGTACGACGGCAAGAGCGACGCCGGGAATGACGCGATCTCACTTGCCGCGACGTCACAGACGAAGAAGTACTGGACGCGGGTCGTGTTGCGTGACGCGGTCGGCAACACCAGGTACGGTCCGTGGATGGCAATGACCGCAAAGACCGAGGTTCAGTTCGTACGAGTTGCTCCTGACAGAGTTGAGGTCGTTCAGCGTTAGGCCTCCAGCCGCACGCCGACACGAGGCGGCCGGCAGGGACTCGCTCCCGGCCGGCCGTCGACGTGTCTGTGGGGGAGTGGGCCTGTAAGCGGGGTTCTGTCGAGGACGACCATCTATCTGGGACCGACGTCACCGCCGGCCTCGTGCGGGCTAACCCGAGCGACGGCCGGGCCGGCCTTGATCGCTCCTATTGGCCCTTGCTCCGGGTGGGGTTTGCCAAGCCGCCACGTCACCGTGACGCTGGTGCGCTCTTACCGCACCGTTTCAGCTTTCCTCGGACCGGTGGTCCGGGGGTCTTCTTTTCTGTGGCACTGTCCGTCGCGTCGCCGCGCCCTGCCGTTAGCAGGCACCCTGCCCTGTGGAGCCCCGACTTTCCTCACGCGTTTCCGCGCGCGGCCGTCCGGCCCACTCCGCGTACGATTCTAGCAGGGGAGCGGCGTGGCTGGGCCGTCGTTCGCGAGAATACGCATCCGGTGGCGGACGTTCGAAGTACGCGAGTACGGACTCAGCTTCCGGCTCCGCCCTGAGCCTGCTGCTTAGCCCAGGAGTCCTTGAGCCCGAGTGTCCGGTTGAAGACGGGCGAGCCCAGGGCAGAGTCAGGGTCAGCACAGAAATAGCCGAGCCGCTCGAACTGCACGGTCTCACCGACGACGGGCTCCCCGAGCATGGGCTCGACCATGCACTCGCGGCGTATGATCTCTGAGTCAGGGTTGAGGTCGTCGAAGAGGTCGCGTCCGCCAGCACCCGGCTGATCGGCGTTGAAGAGATGATCGTAGAGGCGGACCTCGGCAGAGATCGCGTGCGTGGCGGAGACCCAGTGAATGGTGCCTGTGGGCCGCCTTCCGTCAGGAGCCGCGCCTCCGCGCGTCTCGGGGTCGTACGTGCATCGGACCTCGACCACTCGACCGCTATCGTCCTTGATGACTTCGGTGCAGGTGACGAAGAAGGCAGAGCGGAGTCTCACCTCACGCCCGGGTGCGAGTCTGAAGTACTTCTTCGGCGGGTGTTCCATGAAGTCGTCTCGCTCGATCCAGAGCTCACGGGTGAACGGTACCGCGCGTGTACCCGCATTCGGGTCCTCGGGATTGTTCATGACGTCGACCATGTCGACCTGGTCCTCGGGGAAGTTCTCGATGACGAGTCTCAGGGGATCGAGTACGGCAAGGCGGCGCTGAGCCGTCCGGTTAAGTACGTCGCGCACGGCGTGTTCAAAGAGCTCGACCTCGACGACGCTGTCGGCGCGCGACACCCCAATGGTCGCCGCGAAGTCCCGGATTCCCTCAGGCGGGATGCCGCGCCGTCGGAGCCCGGACAGCGTAGGCATGCGGGGGTCGTCCCAGCCGCGAACGTGCCCCTCAGCAACAAGTCGCAGCAGCACGCGCTTGGAGAGCACTGTGTGTGTCAGGTTCAGGCGGGCGAACTCGTATTGCCGTGGCCTTGAGGGGACCGGCAGGTTCTCGATGAACCAGTCGTAGAGGGGCCGGTGGTCTTGGAACTCGAGGGTGCAGATCGAGTGCGTGACACTCTCGATGGCGTCGGACTGACCGTGGGCGAAGTCGTACGACGGATAGATGCACCATGCGTCGCCGGTGCGCGGATGCACAGCGTGCAAGATGCGGTAGAGAACCGGATCGCGCAGGTTGATGTTGCCCGACGCCATGTCGATCTTCGCGCGCAGCACCCGGGTTCCGTCAGCGAACTCGCCGTCACGCATCCGCTCGAACAGGTCGAGGCTATCGTCGATCGGGCGGTCGCGCCACGGACTCTCGCGTCCGGGCAAGGTGAGGGTGCCTCGGTGGGCGCGGATCTCGTCAGCCGAGAGGTCGTCGACGTAGGCCTTGCCGGCCTTGATGAGATGCACAGCCCACTCGTAGAGCTGCTCGAAGTAGTCTGATGCGTGGTAAAGGTGTTCGCCCCAGTCGAAACCGAGCCATCGGACGTCGGCCATGATGGAGTCGATGTACTCCTGCTCCTCTTTGACCGGGTTCGTGTCGTCGAAGCGCAGGTGGCAGCGCCCGCCGAACTCAGATGCAATACCGAAGTTCAGGCAGATCGACTTGGCGTGCCCGATGTGGAGGTAGCCGTTGGGCTCGGGCGGGAAGCGGGTGACGACTCCAGCGTGTCGGCCCTTGCGCAAGTCGTCCACGATGATCTCGCGGACGAAGTCGGAGCGCGGTGGCGGAGTGGGACTTTCGGTACTCATCGCAGGTGAGGATAGCAGAAACCCCCCGCCGTCGGGCGAGGGGTTCATCATGGTCTGGTAGCCCGTACGGGATTCGAACCCGTGATCTCCGCCTTGAGAGGGCGGTGTCCTAAACCGCTAGACGAACGGGCCATGCTGGCAGGGGTACTAGGGCTCGAACCTAGACTCTTCGGAACCAGAATCCGACGTGTTGCCAGTTACACCATACCCCTGTACCTCGCCTGCGCCGCGCACGGCGCGAGAAGGTATGTTACCTGCGGTTCTATGGCAGCGTCAAGCACTACAACGCCGCGCGGGTGCCGCGCGCGGGTGACCGCTCGGACCCCGCTCGATCAGCGCTCGGGTCACCGTTCAGTCAGTGCGACGGCACCATCGATTCTCGCGAGGGCCGTATCCCGGCCGAGCAGTTCGAGCGACTCGAATAGCGGGGGGGACACTGTGGACCCAGATACCGCGACGCGGATGGTCTGGAACACGTCCTTGGGTTTGGCTCCGATGCTTTCCGGCACCTCACGCAACGCGGCCTCTATCGCTGCGGCGTTCCACACGACACGGTCCAACGCGGCTCGGGCGCCCTCGAGCGCGGCTCGGGCGCCCTCTTTCGCGAGAACCTTGCTGAGCGCGGCATCGTCGATGGACGGCTCGGTGAAGAAGAACGCGACCTTATCGGCCACCTCATCGAGGTGCCTGACGCGCTCGGATATCAAAGGAACGAGTGCCCGGTACCAGTCAGGGCGTGACGTGAAGTCTGCCGCGATGGCGAGTTCCGAGCGTTCGAGCCACGGGAGCATCCTCGCGATGAACTCGTCGGGATCGAGGTCGCGCAAGTACGTGCCGTTAAGCCATGAGAGCTTCTCGGGGTCGAAGATCGCGGGATTTTTCGACACGCGCTCCAAGGAGAAGTTCGCTGTAAGCACCTCCGGAGGGACGACGGTTGTCTCACCGTCGAGTGACCACCCCAGCAACGCAAGGTAGTTGAGTAGAGCCTCCGGGAGATAACCCTGTTCCTGATAAGCCTCGACGGATGTTGCCCCGTGCCGCTTCGAAAGCTTCTTGCCGTCGGGACCCCATATCATCGAGAGGTGGGCGAAGCGCGGAACGGCCATGCCGAGCGCCTCGAATACGAGAACCTGGCGCGGGGTGTTGGTCAGGTGGTCGTCACCCCTGATCACGTGCGAGATCGCCATCTCGGCATCGTCGACGACGCTTGCGAAGTTGTAGGTGGGCGAGCCGTCGCTGCGTGCGAGCACGAAGTCGTCCATCGCCTCGATGGGGAACTCGAGCGTGCCGCGTACCTCGTCCTCTACGACCACTGGCCCGCGCTCAAGTGGGACGGCGAGGCGCCAGACGCAAGGCGTCCCGGCATCGAGCCGGGATGCGACCTCCGCAGCATCCAGGGTCCGGCACGTTCGGTCGTAGCCCACGGACACACCGTTCGCGCGCGCAGCCTCGCGTTTGGCTTCGAGCTCCGCTGCCGAACAGAAACACGGGTACGCAGCTCTCGACGTCCGCATTGCGTCCAGAGCTCGGACATAGTGCCCGTGCCGCTCGGTCTGGAAGTAGGGACCGTATTCGCCACCAACTTCGGGTCCCTCGTCCCAATCCAGCCCCAGCCAGCGCAACGAGCGCAGGATCTGCGCGGTGTTCTCTGGCGTGGAGCGCTCGCGGTCGGTGTCGTCGATGCGCAGGATGAAGGCGCCGTTGTTGCGGCGGGCGAACGCCCAGTTGTAGATCGCTGTGCGCGCCCCGCCCAGATGTAGCGTACCGGTGGGCGAAGGCGCGAAGCGGACACGGACAGCGTCGCTCACGATCCGTTCTCCCTTCGTCTGCGTTGGCGCGGGGATGGTGAGAATGACAGGTACGTCACGTGGGATCGTAGTCGCATGCGTTGGAGCGTTTCAGAAGCCACCATGAGACGGCGACTGCTACCAAGAGTGATGACAGCCCCAGCGCGCTTGCGAGCATGTCACCTTTCGGCTCGAAGATGACGAACTTCCGAGCGACCGCTACGAGCGCGGCTTCCATGACGGTGGGAATGACATTGCGGTGCGTCATGTAGGCGATGGCGATGCGGAAGAGCTCGATGAGGATGAAGACCTCGAGCACTGTCGAGATGACTGCGGTGAAGTCCGCGCGATCAAGCCGCACACCGCTCAGCGTGATGTTGAACACCTCGACGGCAAGGGTAATGAGAGCCAGCGCGGTCAGTAAGACAAGAACCACCGCGACGACTACCTCGATGAGGTAGATGGCGGCGCTGAGGCGGCGTTCGACCACGTGCATGCTCCTTGGACTAGCGGATGGGCGGGCGCCTCTACCGCGCCCAGGCAAGGAATGATACAGTATGCGAGCTCATCGAGAGGCAGCCGGATCGTACCGGCTGCAGCGGGTCGAGGGACCGAGCCCTGTGACACCCCGGCAACCGACGCGGAATCCGCGCGCACGGTGCCCCATCTCGGCAGGCGAGAACGTGCCTGGAAGATGAGGGAAGAGCATCGCGCGTGAACGGAAGAGCACGCGGCGCGACGCGAGCCCCTGTCTGTCCCAGGCGGGGGCGTCTTTGTGCGCCCACTGTTGACGTGGGCGCTCGCGCGCCCGAAGGGAGAGCGGATGTCTGATAGGGAGTACGTGTTCACGTCCGAGTCCGTGACAGAGGGACACCCGGACAAGATGTGCGACCAGATCTCGGATGCAATCCTCGACGCGATCTTCGCGCGCGAGATCGAGCTTCAGGCGGACGGCCGCGGCAGCGTCGATGACGCGCGTGTCGCTTGCGAGACGCTCATCACTACCGGTCTCGTCGTGGTCAGCGGCGAGATACGCACTCGCGCCTACGTGGACGTGCCGACCATCGTGCGCGGCGTAATCAAGGACATCGGCTACACCCGGGCCAAGTACGGGTTCGACTCCGAGACGTGCGGTGTCATCACGACGATCCACGAGCAGAGTGCGGACATCGCAATGGGCGTGGATGAGAGCTTCGAGGTCCAGCACGGCAGGGACGTCGACCCGATCGACCTCATCGGCGCCGGCGACCAGGGGATGATGTTCGGCTACGCGTGCAACGAGACGCCGCATCTCATGCCTATGCCCATCTACCTCGCGCATCGTCTGGCCGAACGCTTGACCGCCGTGCGCAGAGGAGAGGTGCTCGACTACTTGCGCCCTGACGGCAAGACGCAGGTTACCGTGCGATACGCCGGAGGCAAGCCCGTGGGTGTCGAGAAGATCCTCATCTCAACTCAGCACGCGGACGGCGTGAGTATCGATGACCTGCTGCGTCCTGACCTCATCGAGCATGTGGTGAAGCCCGTCTTCGAGCTCGAGGGCATCGAATACCGAAACGCCGAGATCTTCGTCAACCCCACGGGGCGGTTCGTGATCGGTGGTCCGATGGGAGATACGGGACTCACGGGACGCAAGATCATCGTCGACACCTACGGCGGCATGGGACGCCACGGCGGCGGCGCGTTCTCGGGCAAGGACTGCACGAAGGTCGACCGGTCCGCCGCTTACGCTGCGCGGTGGGTCGCCAAGAACGTGGTAGCCGCCGGCCTCGCAGACCGGTGCGAGATCGAACTCGCCTACGCCATTGGCGTTGCTCACCCGTTGTCGGTGCTCGTCGAGACGTTCGGCACAGAGAAGGTGTCCGTCGAAGACATCGAGCGTGCGGTACTCGAGACGTTCGACCTGAGACCGGGCGCCATCATCCGCGACCTTGACTTGCGGCGTCCCATCTACCGCAAGACCGCTGCCTACGGCCACTTCGGCCGAGACGACAAGGATTTCACGTGGGAGCGCACCGACCGTTGTGCCGCGCTCGCGGAGGCTGCCGGTCTCGCCGACTGAGCAAACGACAGACATCACAGGCCTGGACCCGTGGCCGCCGGCGCGATCGACGTGTCGGCGGCCACGGTTATGCTGATGGCAGCGCCCCAACGCCACAAGGAGCAGCACCAGTGCGCGTCGCACACGTCATAGTGGAT